>JAZRKJ010000023.1:0-4599 GCA_045646245.1 Acutalibacteraceae bacterium | reverse complement strand
TAATGTGCCCCCTGTCAAGTAGACAGACTAAAAAACAAAAAAGAATATGTTAATTGAATAGATTCTTTCATCTTCCCCTGCTGCGCAGCAGGGGGAGATTTTTCGTCACGCGGCGGTGGAAAGGTAATATTCGCACGGTGTCATGCAATTCAGACGCTTCTGGTAGCGGCGAGTGTTGTAAAAGTGTATGTAATCTTCAATAGCAGAAACGAGAGCTTCTCGATTCGTAAACTTTTTAAGATAGTACATTTCGGACTTTAAGATCCCCCACCAACCCTCCATCGGAGCGTTGTCAAGGCATCTTCCGACACGGGACATACTTTGGATCATACCTGCGTCAACAAGTTTTTGGTGAAATATCTTGTTGGTATACTGAAATCCTCTGTCACTATGAAAGATCGGTTTTGCATTGGGATAAAGTTTTCTTGCTTCATCAAAGGTAGTAAAAACTAATTCGTTGTTGTTGCTGTCGCCGATCTTGTATGCAATAATACGTCTGTCATAAAGATCAAGGATTGCAGATAGGTAGAGCTTCTTTACTTCTAGGCCAACGTAATACTTAAACTCCGTAACATCCGTTAACCACTTCTCGAACGGGACTGTTGCTTTGAAATCTCTGTTAAGTACGTTCTCTGCAGTAATTTCAGGTGTGGACTTCACATAACCCGGGCGTTTTCTGCGAATGACAGATTTGAGTCCGAGTATACGCATAATGCGACGAACTCTCTTAACGTTAACTCTGTGAGGAAGCTCGTCGATCTTCTCACGGTTGATGTTAATACACATCTGCCTGTATCCGAGAACACCGTTGCTTTCTTCATAGTAATCCTTTACATACTCCGTAATTTGTATGTTCAAAAGCTCGCTTTTGCTTTGTTTTCTCTTTTTCCACTTGTAGTAGGAAGATCTGTTTAATTTCAATGCAAGACATATTTCTTTTATGGAATATCCCTTGTGGACGTTAAGAAATTCAATTGCTATGTAGATATGCTCCTGCCGTACTCCGGTCAGCGACCACCCCCTATTAGTTCCTGCAATTTTTTTATGAATTCATTCTCTATTTCAAGCTGTCTGTTCTTAGCTTCGAGTATCTTCATTTCGGCTTTGAGCTTCTCGATCTCTGTCATTTCCTCAACCGGCTTTGTTCTGCCTCGGTTGTCCTTGAGTTTGTCTACTCCGCCTTCTTCATATTTGCGCACCCATGCATAGATCTGTTGGTACGACACGTTGTAAGTTTCTACAGTTAAACCGTAATCCTTGTTGTGCTCAATGCAGAACGCTACGATCTTTGCCCGTTCTTCTTGCGTTGTCTTTCTTCCCTTGGTCATATAGATTTCTCCTTTTGCGGCACTCCGCTCTTTGAACTCTTTATGACCATTATACCATAAAACCCACTCTCTGAGTGTTTCTTTATGAACAATCCCAAATCTTTTGCTTAGTGTTACTAAACTTCCTTCTCCTCGCAAGTATGCTTCTACTGCTTTCTTCCTGAATTCATTGCTATATTTCTTGTTCTTGTGTGTCCTTCTTGGCATAAAATTAACCCCCTTAAAGTAGTCTCGAAAACTTTTTGTTTTTTCGAGTGTTTACTCTAAGGGGATTATATCATCATCGGATAGGCGGTTTTTATATTGTTATTGTCAAAGTCTTATATGTTTTGTACGATAAAAATTTTGGTCCACAAAATTTGATGTCAAATTAGCATGTTTCTTTTTGTATATAACGCACAATAAAAATGAAGTATGGTGTTTGTTTAACATTTACCTCCCCATAGCCGCACTCACACCATAAGTGCTCTAAACCTGCATTATCAAAGGAAATTTTTGGATGATAAAAATTCATGGTGTTCTCTTGACATTTTCCCCCGAAGAAGGCAGAACCACCCCCATTGAATACAAAATAGACTATATAAGGCTCTATCAGGATGAAACGGGAGTTCTTTACGACGTAGACGAGGAAAGAAGAATTCACGAAAGAAAATAACAAATAATATAGAAAAGCCCGATGAAACCCCCTTTCATCGGGCTTTTTGACGCCTAAAGTATTGACTAACCAAGGCACTTGGTAGTATAATAGGAGAGTATATAATGCGATAGGAGCGCTTAAAATGAAAAAGATATTTAACCGCATATTTATCGACGGCCTTTCGGGTATGGCACTTGGCCTTTTCGCAACCCTTATAGTAGGTACCATTATCGGACAGGTTGCTTCCTTTATCCCCGGTGTAATCGGCAGGTATTTAGGTTACGTTGCGGGTTTTGCAAAAACCATTACCGGCGCGGGTATAGGCGTTGGTGTAGCCGCAAAACTTAAGGCTTCGCCTCTTACCACCGTTTCCGCCGCCGTTTGCGGTATGGTAGGCGCTTTCCCCATTATTGCAAAAAATGCTTTTTCTTTCGGTTCCCCCGGTGAACCCTTGGGTGCTTTTATTGCCGCTTACATCGCCGTTGAAATCGGTTTTCTGGTTTCGGGCAAAACCAAAGTGGATATAATAGTTACCCCCGTTTGCTGTATACTTGCGGGAAGCCTTGCCGCATTCTTTGTGGGCCCGTACATTTCCTACGCTATGAAATGGCTTGGTAATCTTGTTAACATAAGCGTTGCCGATTATCCCATAATCGGCGGTATGGTTGTTTCGGTTTTAATGGGTATTTTCCTTACCCTTCCCATTTCCAGCGCCGCAATAGGTATTTCAATGGGGCTTTCGGGCCTTGCCGCAGGCGCCGCCACAATCGGCTGTTGCTGTAATATGGTAGGCTTTGCGGTTATAAGCTACCGCGAAAACAAATTCGGCGGTCTTATTGCCCAAGGGCTTGGAACCTCTATGCTTCAAATGCCCAACATTGTACGCCATCCCCAAATTTGGCTCCCCTCTATTATCTCCAGCGCAATACTGGGACCCGTTGCTTCCGCTTTATTTAAAATGGTAAGCACTCCCATAGGCAGCGGTATGGGTTCCGCAGGTCTTGTGGGTCAGTTCGCCGCTTTCGGAGAAATGACCGCAGCCGGTACCAAACCGATAATCGCACTGCTTCTTATTGTACTTATGCATTTTGTTCTCCCCGCCGTTTTAACCCTTGCTTTAAGCGAAGCAATGAGAAAAATGGGTATGATTAAAAACGGCTACTTAAAGCTTACCTCCAATGACTGAAAAACAACGAGCCGTCCTTGCCGTAGAAGGACTTAAACAACTTTATCCCGACGCTGTTTGCTCCCTGAACTACAAAAATCCTTATGAATTACTTATTGCCACACGGCTTTCAGCCCAGTGTACCGACGCGAGAGTTAACATTGTAACCCCCGCCCTTTTTGAAAAATACCCTGACTGTTACGCCTTGGCAAAAGCGGATTTGAGCGACGTGGAAGAACTTATTAAAACCTGCGGCCTTTATAAAAGTAAAGCTAAAAGCTTAGTGGAAATAGGGAAAATGCTTTCGGAAGATTTTGGCGGAACAGTACCCGATACCATAGAAGAGCTTACAAAGCTCCCCGGTGTGGGAAGAAAAACCGCCAATCTTGTTTGCGGTGATATTTACGGTAAACCCGCTGTAGTTACCGATACTCACTTTATAAGGATTTGCAACCGTTTGGGGTTTGTTAAAACCAAAGACCCTTTAAAGGTTGAAATGAAAATGAAAAAGCTTCTTCCAAAGGAAGAAGCAAACGATTTTTGTCACCGTTGCGTCCTTTTCGGACGGGCGGTATGTACCGCAAGAAAGGCAAATTGTCAAGTTTGTCCTTTAAGCGAAATTTGTCCTAAGAAGGTGTAAAGATGTCCCAGAAAAGAGTAGTAGCCATCCACGATATTTCCTGTTTCGGCAAATGTTCACTTACGGTGGCTCTGCCCGTTTTATCAGCCTGCGGTGCCGAATGTTCGGTTATCCCTACCGCCGTACTCTCCACCCATACAGGTGGGTTTACGGGTTATACTTTCCGCGACCTTACCGACGATATTCTCCCCGTTGCTTCCCATTGGAGAAGCGAGGGTATTACAGCCGACGTTTTTTACACCGGCTATTTAGGTTCGCCAAAACAGGCAGATATAGTAAAACGCACCATAGAAATGCTGCGAACAAACGCAAGTATGGTTATAGTTGACCCTGCCATGGCGGATTTCGGCAGACTGTACGCAGGGTTTGATGCAGATTTTCCCCTTGCTATGCTGTCTCTTTGTCAGTGCGCCGAAATAATCGTGCCCAACATTACCGAAGCCTGCCTTCTTACGGGCATTGATTATCTGGAGCCGCCTTACACCGAAGAATATATTGAAAAGCTTATCCGCCGTACCGCGGAGCTTACCGGCGCGTCGGTGGTACTTACAGGCGTTTGCTTCGACGAAAGAAGAATCGGCGCCGCAATTTACGAAAAGGGCGATTTGAAATATGCTCTTACCCGCAGAATCCCCGCCGTTTACCACGGAACGGGAGACGTTTTTGCAAGCGCTATGATAGGCGCTCTGCTTAACGACCGCTCTTTACAGGCGGCGGTGCAAATTGCCGTAAACTTTACACGTGAAAGTATTGAAAAAACCGTAGAAGAAAACCCCGAAAGAGAATACGGTGTTAACTTTGAATCAGCTTTACCCGAACTATTTAAGGT
>JAZRKJ010000022.1:0-2171 GCA_045646245.1 Acutalibacteraceae bacterium | reverse complement strand
ATAATAGTAGTTGAAGGTGGAAATTGTACTAAAAGTGCAATTTCCACGCCAAATCAAAGATTTGGCTACAAATTTTTAAAGAAAATTTGACAACGACCATTGCAATGATTAGAAAAGCAATCGAATTTTAATAAATTTGATTGCTTAAAAGCTGATAAATCAGCTTTTGTGGAAGCGCAAAGCGTTTCCACGTTCTATAATCATTATAATAAAAACATAAAATAAATTTTGTGCGGTGAAGTTATGAAGCTTGATTTTAAAACGCTTTTTAAAATTGGATTTGCGGTATTTGCGGTTTATCTTTGTATAAACTATTGGAACACCGTTTCGGTTGCTCTTCTTGGGGCTGCCTCTCCAATTATTATCGGGCTTGTTATTGCGTTTCTGGTTAACATTATTATGAACTTTTATGAGCGCAACTTTTTCCCAAAATCCAATAAAAAGTTTATAAATAAAATTCGTGTGCCTCTTTGTATGACGGGCGCGTTTCTTACAATAGCCGCGGTTATTGCTCTTATAGTGCTTCTTGTTGTGCCGGAGCTTGTTTCTTGTGTTCAGGTGCTTATTGAAAAATTACCCGCAGCAACGGCGGTGGTTATTGAAAAGTTAAGCAATTTGGATTTTGTTTCCGACGAATTTATCGTCTCCCTTAACGAAATCGACTGGAACGAGACTGTTAACAAGGTTGTAGGTGTGGCTACTTCGGGCGTGGGCGTAGTGGTAGACGTTGTTGTTAAGTCTATTTCTATGGTTTTCTCTGCCGTTGTAACAATGTTCTTAAGCATTATTTTTGCAATTTATATACTTCTTAATAAAAACAAACTTAAAAGACAGTTAAGCAAGGTGCTCAGACGTTATATGAAACCCACGTGGTACAACCGTCTGGTATACGGTGTAGACGTTTTTTACGTGTGCTTCCGCCGTTATATTATCGGTCAGTGTACCGAAGCGGTTATCTTGGGTGTGCTTTGCACTATTGGTATGTTTATTCTTCGTATGCCATACGCCACCATGATAGGCGCGCTTATTGCCTTTACCGCACTTATTCCCATTGCGGGTGCCTTTATAGGCGCGGGTGTGGGCGCGTTTATGATACTTACCGAAGACCCCTTTAAGGCACTTATATTCGTAATATTTATAGTTGTACTTCAGCAGCTTGAAGGTAACCTTATTTACCCCAAGGTGGTTGGTTCCTCTATCGGACTTCCCGCAATATGGGTTCTTGCCGCCGTAACTGTTGGCGGAGGTATGTTCGGTGTTGTGGGTATGCTTGTGTTTGTACCCCTTACCGCAGCTATCTGGAATATAGTCAGAGACGACGTAAACAGAAATCTTAACAAGGAGAATAGCATTGTTACCTCAGATTGATACTGCTTTAGAAAGAGAAATTGAAATTGCCTTTGAAGAATGGGGCAGAGAAAAGCTTGCAAGGTACAAAACCCTTATGGCGTACTACCGTTGCGCTATGATGGAAATTGAAACCAAATTCAACGTGCTTAACGAAGAATTTTCCCTCCGTTTGGACCGTAACCCCATCAGCAGTATAAAAACCCGCCTTAAAAGCTTTGACAGCATTAAAGAAAAGCTTGACCGCAAGGGTTTTTTAAAAGACGTGCAAAGCATTGAAGATAATCTTAACGACGTTGCGGGTGTAAGGGTGGTTTGCTCCTTCCCCGAAGACGTTTATACTTTAGCAAACGCCCTTTTAAAGCAGGACGATATTGTTTTGGTGGAGAAAAAGGATTACATAAAAAATCCAAAACCCAACGGGTACAGAAGCTTACATCTTATTGTATCGGTGCCTATTTTTCTTGCTAAAGAAAAACGGTATATGAAGGTGGAAATCCAGCTTCGCACTATTGCAATGGACGTGTGGGCAAGTCTGGAGCATCAATTAAAATATAAAAAAGACGCCGAGTTCACCGAAGAAATGGAAAAGGAGCTTCTCCGCTGCGCAACTCTGAGCGCCGAACTGGACAGCCGTATGGATAATCTCCGCTCAAAAATACTGTAAAAAAAGAAATCACAAACGGGAGTTGGTCTTAGGGACAAATAGGTTTTTCAGATAAATTTGTACGCTTTCTTGTTTTGAAAACTTGTAAGACACAAAGTATACTTTGTTTTCGCAACTTCAAAATCGAAACAAATTTATTCTTACAAAACTGCTTCGC
>JAZRKJ010000021.1:0-9144 GCA_045646245.1 Acutalibacteraceae bacterium | reverse complement strand
ATATTTTCTTAGGTCGATACAATCCATAACCTCGCAAAACGTATATACTGGATCAGAAATTTCTATTATTGTTGAAATTTCTACTGGTAATTTCAATTGATATGTTGTATTATATACTCGTGGGTTATATTTATTTTTCATCAACTTAATTATACCGCAAAAAAGACTACATTCCTATCCTTTTTTGGATAAGTTTGTAGTCTTTTTTTATTTGGACTGTTTTTTTTACAGCCCCTTAATTTTATGAATTGCAATTTCAACTATGCAAAAAGTTGTAAAAAAACAATACTTTTAATAAACATAACTAAAATTATTACTTCTGAAGAAGCCATAGTTAGCCTTATTGAAAATAACGAAGAAAAAATAGTTTACACCTTCGAATTCAATGATATTTTATTTAAAGTTACTGTTACCTTTGATGAACGAATAAGCTTTAATTTCAGTTTTATTAACAATACGGAAAAATATGTAGAGTGGGTAATATTCCCCCAAATTGCAGTTCCTAACGACCTCGTAAAAAACGGTGGAAGCGGTAGGCTGGTTTTGGATATAAACGAAGGATTATTAGTGGAGGATATCAGAGCCAAAGAAACTTACGGTGCTTATAAATATCGTGAGCCGGAGTATCCAAGCCAAGGACTTGACAGTATTTTCCCAGCCGCGGTCGAAAGCCAATTTATGTCGTATTATGACCGCCAAGCAGGGTTGTACATTTGCGCAGAAGACGCAGACAGAGCTACAAAAGGTATTAACTTTGAACATATTGACGATAATGCGATACGACTTGAAATGCGACTTTATCCGGGCGTTGAGACGAATACAAAAAATTATCAACTCCCCTTCAGTATTGTATATGATTTTTTTGAGGGTGATTGGCACGATGCCGCTGAACTTTACAGAACTTGGTTCGAAAAAAATCCGCCGGCAGAATTAAAGAAAGTAACAAATAATCCCGATCTACCAAAATGGTATTTTGACTCACCGTTAGTTGTTGCGTACCCTGTTCAGGGTATTCACGATATGGACGAAGCAAAACCCAATCGTCTTTTCCCTTACGAAAACGTTTTTCCTTTTCTTGATGAGTTTGCCGAAAGTTGCGAAAAAGAAATCACAGAGAAAAACCTGAAAAAATATATGTGTATGCCTCCCTTAGGAGATGAACCCATTTCTAAAACGTGTCAAGCGCAAAGATTTAGCTACGATATGTGTATTTCTCAGGATTTTACAAAAAAAGTAATCTGGGACGAAGCCGAAAAAATTGCATCTTGTGGTTTGGATTATATTCAGATTCTTGACCAAAACCACGGCGGCACACCTTACTTTTGCTATTCCGATAAGCACAATCATCCGGCCGTACCGGGTAAATGGATAGTCGAGCATAATATAGAATTTTTAAAAGTACTCAAAGAAAAAGTAGGTAAAGACATTTTATTGGGATGCGAATCTGCTGCTGCAGAAGCATACATACCTTACCTTAATTTGAGTGACAATCGCTTCAATCTTAATTATCCCGCAGGCAAGCCTATTCCGTTATATGGTTACCTTTATCACGAATACCTTCATAATTTTTCAGGCAATTCGGTATGCTCTTTATTTTTCATAGACGCTGAAAAATCCCCTGATTGTCATCTTTTAAGAGTTGCGCATTCGTATCTGGCCGGTGACCTGATGACCATAGTTATCAATCAAGACGGGGAGATTATGTGGAGTTGGGGACAGCGTGAATTTGACTATCTTCCCGAACGCGAACCAATTCTTAAATTTATAAAGTCCGCTACTGAATACCGCCGCGGCGCAGGTAAGGATTACCTTGTATTTGGACGAATGATTAAACCTAAAAAAGTCACTTGCGAAGAAGTGCCGATGTATAACATCAAAATGAAATACGACACCCTCTACCCCGCTGTTCTGACTACAGCTTGGAAAGGTACTGACGGCAGTAAAGTTCAATTCTTTGCATCTTACAGAAAGGTTAATGAAAACTGCACCGTAGATTTAAGAAACACAAATGGTGCCGAAATAATTGATGCAAATGGTAAGGTTGAACGTATTCTTCCTGCCGACGTTTACAAACTAACCATTCCGCCGCATAGTATCAAAATGATTCGATTTATATGAGAAAACCCGCCATACGGCGGGTTTTAAATTTAAAGATTGTTTTTACAAGCGTCGATAAGTTCGGATAGATAACCTGTTGCAAGACAAATGCGTTCATCTGCGGCGCCGTAATATACTCTTATTTCATCCTTATCTTCATCAACGAGACAGCCGCAAGCAAAACATACGTTACTTACGTGACCGGTGAGTTCGTAAGGTGCCTGAGGAGTAAGAATCCAGCTATACGTTCTACCAATAATTTTAGACGGATCTTCAAGATCAAGAAGAACAGCGCCGAGAGAATAACGAGTGTTATCACAGGTATCCCATGTTCCGTGAATAATTTCAAGCCAACCATCCTTAGTTTTTACAGGAACTGTAGGGCCAATTTTGAAATCAAAATAAGGAACAGTACCCGGGCGAAGAAGCGGCTTGTAATCACCCCAGTATTTTAAATCGGGAGAATATGAAATCCAAATTTCACCACAACCCTTACCAGAACCAAACATAGGACGATCAAGACGAGCGTATCTACCGTTGATTTTCTCAGGGAAAAGACAAGGAACACGGTTAGGCGGTAATGCAATACAACCCATAAACTCAACCGTCTCGAAATCGGTAGTCTTTTCAAGAAGCGCGCAAGGACCCAAAGGACCTTGACCGGGACGTACAATATAATACTCATCGCCGATTTGAGTAAGTCTTGGGTCGATTACCCATCCATCGTAATTACAAACATCATCACTCCAGGGATTATGCGTGCACAGCGGCTTAGGATTTACAGTGAAGTTAATTCCGTCATCACTCATTGCTACGTGAATACCGGTTTTTTGACCGTTTAAAAGACCTCGATAGATACACGCGCAAAGAAGAACGGTTTTATCCTTATACATAGCCTGACCGCAGTTCATAACCGAATCAGCAGGAACCGGAAAGTCTTTTGGGGAAATAAGCGGGTTAGCATCATGACGGTGAAGAATAAATTCGTTCATATATACAGCCTCATTTCTATTATATTATTTTGAAGGATTATAACATAAAATGAAGTGCTTTGCAACGAAATTATTCGCACTTATAAATATTTTCTACTTTGTCGTCTTTATTAGCTTTTAAATCCAGATTTATATAATAAATCAACTCTTTTAAAATTGCTTCTTCTCGTTCCGGCATTTGCAAATTTTTAAATTTATCCATAATACTCTCCAAAAATGCTTTTTAATATTATTTACAAATTTCCGAAAAACATTACTTCAAATATTTTTTGTTCATTTCTTTATTAACACGAATAATTCCCGAAACCCCACCGGAAAGCACCGTACAAACAGCGTGAAAAAGACTGGTTAGAGAAAAAGAATTTTCGCTGATAAATAAAGATATTATAAAAGTCAAAATAAAAATTATCAAACCGATAAAAGCTCCGTTTAAAAAACCTTTATTTTTAATTTTACCAACTGTAAATCTTGCGCCGAAAAAACAACCGATTATAAGTGACAGAGTTGCAAATACAGCATTATAATATTCATCAATATCAGTAACGGTATAAACGAAGGCAAAAATCACCAAAGCAACAAAAGTAACAACAATTCCGATTAACGAGCCGATAAGTACAGGCACCCAATTATTTTCATACAAATATTTAAAATTACTTTTTTTCATAAAAAATCCCCCCGGAATAAACTATTCCGAGGGAAAATTATTTAGAACTTATTCTTCGTCTTTTTTCTTCTTTTTTGCCTTAGTCTTAACTTCCATTACATCTTCGTGAACGGTAAGATTCTGACTAATAGCCCACTTGGCGATTTTGATTTTAGAATGGTCAGCGCTTGATTCAATAACAAGACTATCATCTTTTATAGAAACGATGCGACCGTAAATACCGCCGATAGTAAGAAGCTCGTCCCCTACTTGAAGAGACTCACGCATCTTTTGTTCTTCTTTTTGCTTTTTCTTCTGCGGACGAATCATTACAAAATACATTACAGCGATTATAACAACGAAGTAAAGTATATAAGTCCAACTCATTATAAACTCCTCCAAAAAATAATTTTATACTATTATATATCATAAATGTGAACAAATCAAGCACAAATTAAATTCTTATAACGTAAATTGCTTCTTTTTCCTTTTTAAACTCGGCAAATCTGTCTTCTTCCAACGCTTTTCTTATGTCTTCCATAAGTCTATTATAAAAATAAAGGTTGTGAAGAACACAAAGTCGGTTGCAAAGCATTTCTTTACTTTTAATTAAGTGACGAATATACGCACGGCTGTAACGTCTGCAAGTGGGACAGTCACACTTTTCGTCAATAGGACGCATATCGGTTTCGTACTTATTATTGTTGAGATTAATAATTCCTTCGCTTGTAAAAAGATGCCCGTGACGCGCATTTCGGCTTGGCATAACACAGTCAAAAAGGTCAACACCACGCTCAACAGCGTTAAGAATATTCACGGGAGTACCGACACCCATTAAATATCTGATTTTATTGTTCGGCATATGCGGGGTAACGTTTTCAATAATGTCATACATTACTTCAGCAGGCTCGCCGACAGCAAGACCGCCTATTGCATAACCGTCAAGCTCCAAATCGGCAATTGTTTTCATATGTTCAACACGCAAATCCGCAAAAGTACAACCTTGGTTTATACCAAAAAGCATTTGCTCCTTGTTAATAGTATCTTCCAAGGAATTCAGGCGATTCATTTCAGCTTTGCATCGCTTTAACCAACGGGTCGTGCGTTCGCAAGATTCCTTCGAATAACTGTACGGCGCAGGATTTTCTACACATTCATCAAAAGCCATTGCTATGGTTGAGCCCAAATTGCTTTGAATTTGCATACTTTCTTCGGGCCCCATAAAAATCCTTTTGCCATCGATATGCGAATTAAAGGTTACACCTTCTTCGGTGATTTTACGAAGCGGCGCCAAGGAAAAAACTTGAAAACCGCCGCTATCGGTAAGAATCGGTCCCTTCCAAGTGGAAATATTGTGTAGTCCTCCGCACTGTTTTATAATTTTATCACCTGGACGTATGTGCAAATGATAAGTATTACTGAGCATTACCTGGCATCTTACTTGCTCTAAGTCCTCAGCAGAAACAGCGCCTTTAATAGCGGCGCTTGTGGCTACATTCATAAACGCGGGAGTCTTTACAATACCACGATTGGTATGAAATTCGCCAAGCCTTGAACGACCGGAAGTTTTTAAAACTTTAAACATATTTATCTCCTAACTAATAAGCATTGAATCACCGAAACTAAAGAAGCGGTAGCGGTCATCGACTGCTTTTTTGTAAAATTCCATAGTAAATTCATATCCTGCAAACGCTGACACCAACATTATCAGAGTACTTTCGGGTAAGTGGAAATTTGTAATAAGCGCATCCATACATTTAAATTTGTACCCCGGATAAATAAAAATCGAGGTGTCGTCGCTGCATTCTTTAATTTCTCCGTATTTTGTGGCGGCGCTTTCGAGCGTTCTGCAACTTGTTGTACCAACACAAATTACCCTGCCGCCTTCGGCTTTTGCTTTATTTATTTTTTGAGCAGCTTCAGCGGAAATGCTGTAATGTTCTGAATGCATATGATGTTCTTTGATATCGTCAACTTTTACCGGTCTAAACGTGCCAAGCCCTACGTGCAACGTTACGTAAGCAATTTCTACACCTTTATCAGTAATTTTTTTCATTAGCTCTTTGGTAAAATGCAAGCCGGCAGTAGGCGCGGCGGCAGAACCAAGTTCTTTGGAATAAACGGTCTGATAACGTTCTTTATCTTTAAGTTCTTCTTTGATATAATGAGGCAATGGCATTTGACCAACTTCATCAAGAGCGGCGAAAAAATCAATTTTATACTCAAAAGACAAAATTCTGTTACCATCATCTAAAACATCGGTGACTGTTGCAGACAAATTATCGCTGAAAGTAAAATGATGACCGGTTTTTGCTTTTTTCCCCGGCCCCGCAATACATTCCCATTTACCCATTTCTATTTGTTTAAGTAAAACAAATTCAACAACGGCGCCGGTATCGTCACGTGTGCCGAAAATTCGCGCAGGTAATACCCTTGTGTCATTAAGTACAAGAACATCCCCCGGACGAAGATAATCGGTTATATCCCTGAATACAGCCTCGTCACACGTGCGCTTTTGCTTATCTATTAACATAAGCCTTGAAGAATCACGTGGCTCAACCGGTGTTTGAGCAATAAGTTCTTCGGGAAGATAATAATAAAAATCACTTTTTTTCATATAATCACCTGTCTTAAAATGGCAGATTACTGCATAAAATATATTTGACAAACATTATGCAGAATGTTATTATTTACATATAATAGTAATTATATTGCAAAATGTTTCCGATAGCAACAGAAAAGTTTGTTTTTTGCAAAAAATAACACAGAAAGGTGCTTTCAAAACATGAAAAAGAGAATTTTTACAGGTGCTGCCACCGCTTTGGTTACTCCTATGAACAGTGACGGAAGTGTAAATTTCGAAAAGGTTGCTGCTCTCACCGACCAACAGATTAAAGCCGGAATCGACGCACTTGTTATTTGCGGCACAACCGGAGAAAAATCAACTCTGAATTATAAAGAGCATGTAAAGGTTATTGAAGCTGCGGTTAACAGTGCGGCAGGCAGAGTTCCGATTATTGCAGGTACCGGTTCCAATGACACAACCTATACTGTAGAACTGTGCAAAGACGCCATAAGTTGCGGCGCTGACGCAATGCTTATGGTTACTCCTTATTATAATAAAACTTCACAAAAAGGACTTATTTCACATTACTTCTACGTAGCCGACAGAATCGATAGTCCTATTATACTCTATAACGTTCCTTCAAGAACCGGCGTAAATATTACACCCGAAACCTATGCAAAGCTTTGTCAGCACCCTAATATTGTTGCTACCAAAGAAGCGAACGGTGATATCTCCTCCGTTGCCCTTACAAAGGCTATGTGCGGTGATAATCTTGAAATATATTCAGGAAACGACGACCAAGTAATTCCTATTATGTCTCTCGGCGGAATCGGTGTTATTTCCGTTCTTTCAAATATAGCTCCGAAAGAAACCCACGAAATGTGTATGAATTATTTAAATGGTAATACAGCTTTAGCTTCTAAGCAACAGCTCTTTTACACAAAACTGATTAAAGCCTTGTTTTCCGACGTTAACCCGATTCCCGTAAAAGAAGCGATGAATCTTATGGGTATGGAGGTTGGTCCTTGCAGACTTCCTTTAGTTGAAATGGATAGTGCTCCAAGGAACGAGCTTATTAGCCAACTAAAAAATTGTATTTTATTATAAATAATTGTTAGGATGTAAAAAAATGATAAAAATTATTCTAAACGGATGTTTCGGCAGAATGGGAAAAGTAATTACTGAAATTGTAGCCGACAGCGACGAGTGTGAAATTTGCGCCGGTGTTGACGCATTCGGTACCGGAAATGCTGATTTTCCGGTATATAAATCTATTAACGACGTTAAGGAAAAAGCAGATGTTATTATTGATTTCAGTAACCCCTCTGCTTTAAAAGGATTATTGGATTTCGCAAAGAGCACATCTACTCCTATAGTACTTGCAACAACAGGTTATAGTGACGAGCAAATAAAGGACATTAAGAACGCCGGAAAAGATATTCCGTTATTCTTCACCTTTAATATGTCGCTTGGCATAAACCTTCTTACCGCTCTATCAAAAAAGGCGGCGGAGGTACTCGGCAGTAGTTTTGATATCGAAATTATAGAAAAACACCATAATCAGAAATTAGATGCACCATCAGGCACCGCACTTATGCTTGCGAATTCAATTAATGAAGTGTTTAACGATTCCCTTCAGTATGAATATGACCGCCATTCGAAGCGTCAAAAACGTTCAAAAAATGAAATTGGTATTCATTCTATCAGAGGCGGCACCATTGTTGGAGAACATGAAGTTATTTTTGCAGGAAAAGATGAGGTAATCACTCTTAGTCACTCGGCTGCTTCCCGTTCGGTATTCGCCAACGGCGCAGTAAGAGCGGCAATGTTCCTTGCTGGTAAAAAAGCAGGAATTTACGATATGAACCAAATGATCCGTTAAACTAAAACAGCCTTTTTAAGGCTGTTTTTTCATTTTTTGTATAACGAAAACCTCACGCTAAGCGTGTGGTTCCAAAGAGGCTTTTGCCGATGAGTAAAAAAATAAGCTCCTATGGTATAATGCAAGAGGTCTGCCAACCACAAGCATTAAAGACATAGGAGGTCAATATGAAAATCGACAAAAGTAGTATAGCACATACAGCATGGAATTGCAAATATCACATAGTTTTTGCACCAAAGTATAGGAGGCAAATAATTTATGGAAAGATAAAAGCCGACATAGGTCAAATAATAAGAAAACTATGCGAATGGAAAGGTGTAGAAATTATAGAAGCAGAAGCCTGTCCTGACCACATACATTTACTGGTTTCAATACCGCCGAAGATAAGTGTATCAAGCTTTATGGGATATTTAAAAGGAAAGAGCAGTTTGATGATTTTTGATAAACATGCAAATCTAAAATACCGATACGGTAACCGAGAGTTTTTGTGTAGAGGATATTATGCAGATACTGTGGGGAAGAACAAAAAGGCAATAGAAGAATATATACGGAATCAATTACAGGAAGATTTAGCATACGAACAAATGAGTATAAAGGAGTTGGTTGACCCGTTTACAGGTGAGCCAGTTAATGCAAGCAAAAAATAGCCAACCGCTTTAGCGGTAGCTAAGAGTACGCTTGCGGTTGGCAGATTATTCGGTGGACTTTCAGTCCAGCCAGTAACAGCGGCTTACAGCCGCAGAGCAAACTACCGGCTTAGCCGGTAGTCATGATTATGCTTAAATATTAAAGTAATGTAGCTCTTAGTTCTTCAGGTGATTTTGAAGATAAATATGCGGGCGGAATATCAAATACAGTTTTAGCACCCTTTTGTCCCTCAATGTTTAGCTTTACAGCCGCTCTAGCATATGCTACTATAACCGACGCTGTAAACTCAGGGTTTGAATCAAGCTTTAAGCTGTAT
>JAZRKJ010000020.1:0-10626 GCA_045646245.1 Acutalibacteraceae bacterium | reverse complement strand
GCAGGCTCTCCCTCTGCAAAGCAGATTGTTTGGTTGTGGTTGGCAGACTCACAATAAATGATATTACCAACAGGGATATTATAATATCCGTTTGCCGTTTTCATCAGCACGGTTTTCGGCTTATCTTGCCCTATGCTACGCATTGCCTTATCCATCGCAGTAAAAAAATCATCCTTTGTATAAGGCTTCAGTAGATAATGCGTAGCACTCACTCCAAACGCTTCCACAGCGTGATCACGGGAGGAGGTCAGAAAGATTATGGGACTTTCATCGTTTCTCTGTCGAAGCTCAGTCGCAACGCTCACACCCGTTACGCCGGGCATATAAACATCCAAGAGGTATATGTCGTAATGCTCGCCTTTATCAAGCATATCTAAAAAATCAGAGGGATTCTCAAACTGCTCTGCCGAAAAGCGAACATTCCGCAAAGCGGCATATTCCGAAAGAAAAGCTGCGGACATATCCAAGTATTTTTTCTCGTCATCGCATATTGCAATTTTGAGCACTACATCACCTTCTTTCTTATAAATCTTTAAAACATAATGTTAATTATTTCAGTCTGATATAACAGGTTGACTTTCCTTTACCCTCACGTTTAATTTCACCGGAGGCTACCATTTTACGAAGAGCTCCTTCTACGGAGCTAAGACTAAGCGTTGGGCACAGTTCACGTATATCTTGCTTATTAAAGCGTCCTATCTTATTCATAGCGGCTTTTCGAACCATTTCAACAGCAGGGAGCTTTTCTTCAACAAGAGCAAATCTGTCTCCAAAATCTTTGTAGGCAGCTAGTATTGTGCCGAGCAGATATTTAATAAACGCAACGGCATCCTCCGCACCTTCGTGCCATCCGTGCTGCGAACGACTCAAGGCATCGTAATAAAGCTCCTTATTCTTAGCAATTTTTGCTTCTAAGGAAATATATTTACCAACATAAAATCCGCTTTGATACAATAGCAACGTAGTAAGCAAACGGCTCATTCTTCCATTGCCGTCGTTAAAAGGATGAATGCATAAGAAATCGTGAATAAAAATCGGAATTGCGATTAACGGCTCCAATTCCATATTGCCAATAACACGATTGTATTCATCACAAATTTTATCCAACGCCTCTGGTGTTTCAAACGGAGCAAGGGGAGTAAACAAAGTCTCGGTATGTCCGTCTGGGTAGGTTGCACTAATATAATTCTGAACATTTTTTGTCTGACCAGCCATAGGGTTATTCATATGGCTGTACATGATTTTGTGAAGTTGAAGTATATAATTGCGGGACAAAGATATCGCATCGAAACTTTCGTGAATAATAGAGAGAACGTCGCGATAACCTGCAATTTCCTGCTCATCACGATTCTTAGGTGTAGTTTTCTCTTCAACGAGCTGCTTAATACGGGTATTTGTAGTAACAATACCTTCAATTGCATTTGAGCTTTGCGTACTTTGAATTTTTGCAATCTCAACCAACTTTTCTAATTCTTCCGGACGTTGTTTGAGATAAAGTTCTTGCTTTCCTGCCTCTTTGTATATTGCGGCGATAAGTCCTAAAATTTCAGAATCCCATTTTTGATCTTTAATAACAGAGTAATTAAAAGGTCTCATTCCCTTAGCCTCCCTCTCTTTCCCTTATATTATAACCATTTATAAGGGAATAGTCAATATTCAATTAAAAATATTCCCTTAAATATTTTATGCTTTTAAGGGAACCGCGATGCGATTAAGGGTTATTATCCCCATTATCTTATATTTTATTTATAATAAGTGTAGTTTGTCGAAACGCTTTTATTCGTTTCGACAAGCCGATTATATCGGATTTGTTCAATTAAAACCTTTAAGTTTTAATTGAACACGACACTTATTGCAATGGTTATTGTCAAATTTTCTTTGAAAATTTGCTTCCAAATTAAAGATTTGGTGTCGAAAAAAGTAAATATAATACTTTTTCGACAAACTATAACCATTATAACAAAGCCGGATGAACATTTCTGTCCATCCGGCCTTTTGATATGTATTCCAACACCTCGCTTTAATAACAACTAAAGCCTAAAAACCGCTTGTTTTCTCAAAATATTTTGGACAAAATCAGTGAAAAACCCAGTGTTTATGCGGCTTTATAGCTCTTGGTGTTATTATAACACGAGCATCCATACGTCTAACAATACCGGTAGCCTTCATAATATAATTAACTCCTCTTTGTTTAAATTAATGAATAATGAAAAATGAATGATGAAGAATGAATAATTAATGTGTCGGCTAAGCCGACTTTATATATATCGTGCCAACGGCACACCGAAATTATTCACTATTCATTATTCAATATTCACTCGCAAGGCGCCGCCTTGCACCCCTGTTGCTTTCATAATATATAACAATCTCCTTGCTTTACAAAGCCCAACTGTTAGTATCTGTAAAACAAGGAGATTTATACTGTAAAAGTTCGACTTTCTGCAAAGAATAACGCTTGACATTTTAGGGAACAATAACTATAATAAATTTATAAAAAGTTCCCTAAAAGGAGTTTTTGTATGAACAATTACCCCGAAATACAAGAATTATTAGAGCAGTGTGCCGATTTATATGCCCGACTTAAATTATTGGCTTATGACGGCACACCTGAAATAAAGGAAAACAAAAGCGGTAAATATCTATATGTCCGCAAGCGTGTAGGCAATAGAGTAACGTCTACTTATGTTGACGTGTATTCCGATCCACTCTATCAACTTTTGCTTCGCAACAATGCCGAGGCAAAGGAACTTCGAAAGCAGATTCGTAAGGTCGAAAAAGCACTTGCCGAAAAAGGCTTCACGGAAAGTGAATTATCTCCCGATGTGCTTTTAAACCTTGATTTTGCCCGAATGAATATGAAACTATCCATTTACGAGCAAGCAGTTTTAGAGGGTGTTGCGACCTCTTTTCCGCAAACCGAGGACATTATCGAAAACGGTAAGGTTAACGGCGTAACAGCAAGCGATGTGCAAAAAATCTTAAATCTAAAACATGCTTGGGAATTTATTTTAGATAAAGACGTTTTGCAGGTGAAAAGTGATTATTCTATCCTTTGCCACATTGCAAAGCTTGTGAACGAAGGTTTTTTTGCAAGCGGTGGCAGAATAAGAGGAGTACCTGTAACCATAGGCGGCACTTCTTATATACCGCCTTTGCCCATTGAAACTGTTGTTATTGAAAACATTTTAGAGATTATAAACCGCAATGATGAGCCGATAAATACCGCCATTGAGCTTTGCCTTTACTGTATGAAAACACAAATCTTCAATGACGGTAATAAACGTGCAGCGGTTATATTTGCAAATCATTATTTAATTTCAAAGGCAGGCGGTCTTTTAGTTATTCCCGAAAACCATGTACCTGAATTCAAAAGGCTTTTAATTGGATATTACGAAGATAAAGACAACGGTGAAATTAAAGAATTTTTAAAACAAAACTGTCATAAGAATTTCAGATAACATAAAGCGAGGTGACTTTCACCTCGCTTTTTGTGTATGGTTTAAAAATGTGTTTATTTTAAATTTTGTGTTGCAACAAGCGTTTATAACTTGTATAATTATAATGATTATTATCAAAAAAGGAGGTTGACGAAATGAAAAAGAATATTCTTATTTTCGGGGACAGCTATTCTACCTTTGAAGGCTATGTTCCGAAAGGTTATGCAGTATATTATTCCGAAAATGAGCGTCCTGAAACCGACGTTACAAAGGTGGAACAAACCTGGTGGCACCAAGTTGTAAACGAAGGAAATTATAACCTTGTTTTAAATAATAGCTGGTCGGGTTCAACAATAGGTTATACAGGCTATAATAACAGTGACTGCTCGAAATCATCTTCCTTTATATATAGGTTTAAAAAACTTGCTGCAGAAGGCTTTTTTTAAAAAAACACCATTGATACCGTGTTTGTTTTTGGCGGAACAAACGATAGTTGGTCAAACGCACCTTTAGGAGAAATGAAGTATAGCGACTGGGAAGAAAAGGATTTGTTCTCGGTGTTGCCTTCGGTATGTTACTTTTTAAATGTATTAAGGGAGACTTTGCCGCAAGCGGAGATTTACTGCCTTATAAATACGGAAATCAAATGCCTGATTGCTTCTTGTATGAAAGATGCCTGCGCAAGGTATAACATAACACCGGTAACCTTTGATAAAATTGATAAAAGAAGCGGTCATCCTACAATACAAGGAATGAAAGATATTAAAAATAGTGTGTTAAGTATTTTAAAAGGTTAAACAAAAAAACGGAGTGAACAACTCCGTTTTTTCTGTGTATAGGTTAAGCAAACACGAATAATCCAAATCTGCCCTAAACGGCATAATTTAGGCGCTTTTCGGTTTGTCGTCGCGTATAAGCGCTAGCTTTATAAGCTCCTCCGCACCAAAAATCCCTCAAAATTCTACTCGTTTAGGGCCGAAGAATTTTAAAGTGGAGGATTTTTGGCTTGGCGAGGCACAAAACGTAGCGAATACTTTCGTATTTGCGAGTATTTTAACAATGCAAAGACGAAAATCCACCCTTTAAAATCAGGTTCGGATTATTCGTGTTTGCTTAAATTGATTTTTCCTTAAACTGCGCTGCGGTAGGGAGGAAGGGTTACGTAACTTAAAAGGTGAAATGCCGTATTATTTTAATTTTTGCAGTTTTATTGTATTCGCAATAACTATAAGCTGCATTCCTTTTTCAAGAGGGAGCGCGGGATCAACGGTTGTACTGATTTTATCACCGATTCGTACTGCTACTACGTTAATGGAATACTTTTTACGCAGGCTGAGTTCTATGAGTGTTTTGCCGACCCACTCATCTTTTACGTCAATTTCTACCATAGATACTTCGTCGGAAAGCTCTATCATTTCAGAAAAGCCCGATGTCAGCAAATTTTTAGCAAGTCTGGTTCCCGATTCTTTTTCGGGGAAAATTACCTTGTCGGCGCCCACACGGCTTAAAATCTTTTGGTGCATTTCATTACCGCATTTAACGATAACGGTGGGAACACCCGCTTCCTTGCAGAGCGTTACTGCCATAACGCTTGCTTCCAGATTACTTGCCATTGCAACAATGACAACGTCGATATTTGATATACCCAGCCTTTTCATTGCCTCCGGCTCGGTAATATCGGCGCATTTACAAACGGGGATGGTTTCAATTGCGTTGTTTACGTTGTTTTGGTCGCTGTCAACAGCCAAAACTTCCGCGCCGTTATTTACAAGTTCTTCTGCGACTGCTTTTCCGTATCTGCCCAAACCCAATACGGCATAAGTTTTATTGATACTCATAAAATTTATCCCTTCTTAACCCACGCTGATTTCTTCGACGGGGTTTCTTATAATATTCTGATTATTTTTACTTAGCTTAAATGCAACGGCAAGTGATATCGGTCCGACTCTGCCGAGATACATTGTTATGATGATTATAAGCTTACCTATACTGCCCAGAGAAGGCGTAAGATTCCTTGTAAGACCTACGGTTGCGGTAGCGCTGACCGTTTCATAAATAATATCCAGTGCGTTTGCATCTGTTACCGCTGAAAGCAAAACCGTTGAAATAAACATAATAATAAATGACATACAGGTAACGGCAACCGCTTTGCTGACAGCTTGCTTAGTGAGCCTTCTGCCAAACACTTCGGTATCCTCTTTAGTGCGGATAGAAGCAATTGCCGCTACAATAATAACGGCAAAGGTAACCGTTTTGATACCTCCGGCTGTGCCGACGGGGGAACCGCCGATAAACATTAAAAGCAAACACACAATAGCGCTTGCATTTGTAAGGTTTTCCTGCGGTACGGTTGCAAAGCCGGCGGTTCTCGTTGTAACCGACTGAAACAGAGACACTCCGACTTTTTGAAGCAAGGTATAATTGCCTATTGTTTGCGGATTGTTGTATTCAAAGGCAAAAATTAAAGCCGCGCCTGCAAAAATCAGAATCAAGGTTGCCGTAATGGCGATTTTGCTGTGCAGGGTAAGAGCTTTGAAAAACCCTACTTTCTTTGTACGCGCTTTTTTCAGTACCCTTAGTACGTCCCACCAAACGATATATCCGATACCGCCTAAGATAATCAAAGAGCACGTCACAATATTGATAACAGGGTTAAGCGCGTAATCACAAAGGCTGTTTTCGGCAATAATATCAATACCTGCATTGCAAAAGGCGGAAACGGAGGTAAATACCGAAATCCAGATTCCTTTTGCACCAAACTGAGGTATGAAGACAGTCATATAAAGCAAAGCGCCTATACCTTCTATAATAAACGTTCCGGTTACAACCTTTTTTACGAAACGAACAAGCCCCGAAAGGGAATTAAGATTAAAAGCATCTTGCAAGAGCAATCTGTCGCTGATGCCTATTTTCTTGTGCAGAAGTATCATAAGCCCCGACATAATGGTGATAACGCCAAGACCACCCACTTGAATCAATATTAAAATTACAACCTGCCCAAAAACACTCCAGGAAGAAACGGTAGGTATCACTACCAGACCCGTAACACAGGTGGAGGTTGTTGCGGTGAAAAGCGCATCTAAAAAAGAGGTGGGGGTACCATCGGCTGAACTTATGGGAAGAGAAAGCAACAATGCGCCTATTAATATTGCTGCCAAAAAGCTTAACAATATAATATGTGTTGTAGATAACTCAGACCGTTGTTTTTTCATAAATTCATCATACACCTTAATCCTACAGTAAAAAACAAGAAGGAACCAACTACCTTTAAAGACAACCGGTTCCTTTCATATTTATTTTTATTATTTTTGTTATTATAGCATATTCTATTATTTTAGTCAAGTTTTTGCAGAACTCTTATGAAATAACAGATAAACTATATTTCGGGGGCAATATAACCGCGTTCTTTAAGGACAAGTTCGATTTTATCAAGGATTTCATCCGAATCGGCGCGAACTGTGTGATAATGATAACCGCCGGTAATGTTCATAAGCTCTGTGGATTTTCCGGTTCTGACGCCCTCAATAAACTGTTTTATATGAAGCGATGAAAAGATATTTAAAGGCGCTACCATTTTACCGTAAACCTTATGCCAAACAAATACGTCTACAACGGTACCGCCCAGCTCTACAATGGAATTCAGCTCATCTTCGGTTTGTTCAGTGGTGTGGTGTAATTTAAAAATGCGCTCTTTTAATGGGGATTTTTGAATGATATAACCGTTGTGGGTAGAAAGAATATCATACCCCGAACCTTTCAGTACGGTTATGTCCTGAACAATAATCTGACGGGATACGCAGAACTGTTCTGACAATTTGCCGCCGGATATGGCTTCGGTAGACGATAAAAGCAGATTAACTATAGCTTTTCTTCTGTCCTGTGCCTTCATATATTCACTCCTTTATATAGCGTGAAGATTTTTAAGAGAAAGGTCCAAAATAGGGGAAGAGTGTGTAAGAGCGCCGCTGGATATATAGTCAACACCGATATTTGTGAGTTTAGCAACGTTTTCTTTTGTTACGTTTCCGCTGCACTCTGTTTCGGCTTTGCCTTTGCAGAGAGCGACTGCCTTTTGCATATCCTCTACGCTCATATTATCAAGCATAATGATATCGGCACCTGCTTCAAGCGCTTCTTTAAGCATATCGAGGTTTTCCACCTCAACTTCAATTTTGCGAACAAAGGGAGCGTATTCTCTTGCCATTTTAACAGCTTCTTTTACACCGCCTGCGGCGCCGATGTGGTTATCCTTTAAAAGTATACCGTCGCTGAGATTAAAACGGTGATTGTAACCGCCGCCGACCTTAACGGCGTATTTTTCAAAAATGCGCATACCCGGTGTGGTTTTGCGTGTATCAAGAAGCTTTGTCTTGCTGCCTTTTAGCATATCAACAATAGTGCGGGTATAAGTAGCAATACCGCTCATACGCTGAAGGTAATTTAAAGCGGTTCTTTCTCCTGACAGAAGTACGCGAATATCTCCGCGGATTACACCAAGCTTTTGTCCTTTTGTAACCTTATCTCCGTCGGCGCAATAGAAAATCACTTCGGTTTTATCGTCAAGGAGAATAAAAACTCTTTTAAAAATATCAAGACCCGCAATAACGCCGTCTTGTTTACAAATAAGTTCAACCTCTCCCGATTGATAGTTTCTCATAACCGAGTTGGTAGTAATATCTTCGCTTGTAATATCCTCTTTAAGGGCGGCTAAAATTAAGTCGTCTGCGGTCATTTTCATAGTTATGTTATTCATGGTTGTTTTTCTCCTTTTCTATTGCTCTTAAAACTAATTCTTTGTATTTTTCTTTATAGCCGTCATATTGCGACGGGTTTACCGTGACTTCTTTGTGCTGAACAAGGGCGTCGTAGTTGGCGGTTATATGATTAGCGGTGCGTTTGGCAAACACAAGACTTTCCAGCAGAGAATTACTTGCAAGGCGGTTTCTTCCGTGTACGCCGTTGCAGGCTGTTTCGCCCACAGCATACAGCCTTTCCATAGAAGTTTTGCTGTAACGGTCAACGTCAATGCCGCCCATAAAGTAGTGTTGCGACGGCACAACGGGAATAGGCTCTTTGGTAATATCGTAGCCTTCCTTAAGGCAATGATTGTAAATGTTAGGGAAGTGTGCTATGATTTCCTCTTTTGGTATCGGCGCCAAGGAAAGCCATACGTGTTCGCTGTTTTCCTTTTTCATTTCGTAGAAAATAGCGTTTGCAACAATATCACGCGGTAAGAGCTCGTTGACAAATCTTTCGCCTTTGGAATTAAGTAATATTGCGCCTTCGCCGCGAACCGATTCCGAAATGAGGAATTCACGGCCGTGTTTGTTTGTAAAAAGAGTTGTCGGATGTATTTGTATGTAATCAATGTGCTGAAGCTTTATATCATATTTAAGCGCCAACGCCAATGCATCGCCGGTTAAATGGCGGTAGTTGGTAGAATGCTTAAACAGGCCGCCGATACCGCCTGTGGCAAGTACCGTATAATCGGCGTTTACAGAAATAAAATTACCGTTTTCATCCTGACCTATAATACCGCCGCATATATTATTACTGCAAATCAAATCAACCATTGTGAAGTTTTCAATTAAAGTAATATTGCTTCTGCTTCTTGCGGTTTCAAGTAAGTGAGAAGTAATCTCTTTTCCTGTTTCATCTTCGTGAAAAAGTATGCGCGGACGGGAATGAGCGCCTTCCCGTGTATAGGTAAACGCTTCTCCGTTTTTTTTAAAACGAACGCCAAAGGCTACTAAATCCTCTATAACCTCGCTTGAGGAACGTATCATAATTTCAACCGAGTCCGGGTTGTTTTCGTAATGTCCCGCTTTCATGGTGTCTTCAAAAAACGGCTCGTAATCTTCTTGGTCACGCAAAACGCAAATTCCGCCCTGCGCTAAAAAAGAATCACTTTTTCGGGCTATATTTTTTGTGACAACCGTTATTTTTTTGTCTTTGGGCAGGTTTAACGCGCAGTACAGTCCTGCTACGCCGCAGCCTACAATTAAAATATCAGTAATCATATTATTTAGCAAACTCCAACATTTTGTCAAGAGGAACAAGCGCGTTTCGGCACACGTCTTCGTTTAGGGTGATTTCATTGTCTTCTTTAATAAGGACCGATAAAACGGCGGAAAGAGTATTCAGCTTCATATCCGCGCAGCAAGGCGTTGGGGAAGGGTAATAAAAACGCTTATTGGGATTCTCCGACTTCAATTTATAATTCACGCCGTCTTCGGTGCAAATAATAAATTCATTGGCGGTACTGTTTTTGGCATAGTCAATAATATCTGCCGTACTGCCGAGAAAATCGGAAATTTCAGCAACCGAGGCATCACATTCGGGATGGGATAAAATTATAGCGTGGGGATGTTTGGCTTTTTCTGCCAGAACCTGTTCGGAAGTGATTTTTGCGTGAATGGGACAACAGCCGTCGTTTAGAATTACGTTCTTTTCCGGAACCATATCAGCAACAAAGCTGCCTAAATTACGGTCGGGAATAAAAAATATATTCTTATTGGGTAAAGCTTTTACTATCTTCACTGCGTTTGAAGACGTTACGCAAACGTCGCTTTTACATTTAAGCTCTGCGGTGGAATTGATGTAGCATACAACCGCAAGGTCTTGGTATTTTGCTCTCATTTTTTCAATGGCTCCGTCGGCTACCATATGCGCCATAGGACAGTCTGCCGATGTATTTGGCATCAAAACTTTTTTGTCAGGGTTAAGTATTTTAGCGCTTTCCCCCATAAAACGAACTCCGCAAAAGACAATTATATCTGCATTGCATTGCTTTGCAACCTTGGCAAGATAAAAAGAATCACCAACAAAGTCGGCAATTTCCTGCACCTCGGCGGGGGCATAATAATGGGCAAGAATGATTGCATTCTTAGCTTTCTTTAATTCTTCAATTTGATTTTTCATATTTTTCCTCAACATAAGAACGTAGTGTAATTTGAGGACAATTATATCACCGTTATTTACATCTGTCAACTTATCTGTAAACTTTTGTCTGAATTTTAAAAATATTGACCTTTTCATAATAAATTGATATAATGATTGTTGTTTGTCGAAACGCTTGAAAGCGCTTCGACAAGCCGCTTTTTAAGCGGATATAGCAAAATTAAATTCTATGATTTAATTTTGCACAACATTCATTGCAATGGGTATGGACAAATTTTCAAAGAAAATT
>JAZRKJ010000019.1:0-6571 GCA_045646245.1 Acutalibacteraceae bacterium | reverse complement strand
GTAGCAGCGGCAGGAAAAGGTACCGGATATTACGGTTTTCAATATAATATAGACTGGTCTGAATATCCGGCTGGGGAATATACGGTAAGAGCCTTTGCCGGAATAAATACTCCTGATACAGAATTGCATGACAGCGAGATGGAATATTATAATCACGGTAATTCTGTAATATTGCTTGGTGTTGACTGCATTCACTCATCTTTTGGCTACTCTCACGACCATTTGACATGCTTGAATTCCACAAAAAACGTAATAAACAGTAATGGAAATTATATCGCTACTGTACATTCAGGTGAATTTACAACCGAACAGTTTGAAAATTGGATTACAAATCCAGAAAATTGTATTTTGGCAATAAGAAGTCATGGCCAAGTTAATAAAGATGCTTTAAATAATGTCATCGGAACGTGGATAGAACTTAGTGACAATCATAACTATCCAACAGTTTTTTCTGTAGACGATTTAACTCAACTATCTGTTTCGAATATGAAATTAATTGTTTTTATCGGATGTCATACCGGTGCCAATAATGTAAATGATAACAATTTGCCTAAGGTTGCTATTGACAATGGGGCTGAAATTGCAATAGGCTTCAATATAGCGGTAGATTGCGCAGAAGCAAACAAGTGGACGACAAAGTTTTTTCAACAGCTAGAAGAAGGAGAAAGTGTTTATAATGCCGCATATAGTGCATTGTTTGGACATAATCAAAACTTAGGCTTTGGTATAAATAATATCACAATTTGCGGAAACACCGCAAATACATTGTTTTAGGAGAAATATTATGAAGTATTTAAAACTAATAAAAAGTTCTTTTTCTATTTTAATGTGCTTTTGTATAGCTACTTCCATAATTGGTTGTCAAAAAGTAGAAAACAAGCTTTCTGCTTTTGGTATAGATTTATACGATGAGGGGGTTGCTGTAGATAACAAGGCGTTGTATATGCCTTGGATCAATAATGAAGAAATAGCAAATGATTATATACCCGAAGAAAAAGAACTTTCCATTGTTTACAACGGAAAGGAATACAATGCCGAATATAAAGAATCCACTATACTTAAGTATAGCGATTACGTTTATTATGTATACGTTACCCCTGATGATTATGAATTTTATATTAATGCACAAACCGGAGAAAATGAAATATTTATAAACTATATGTGCAGAAAGGATGACAGAGAAAGTATTTCTTGGGCAGAATGCAAGGAAATATCCGATAATCTGGCAAAAGAATATATCGATATTGAAACCTGCAAGTTCGAAGAAAATATAATGGGAGATTTTGGAGTCAGATATAAATACACTAAATGTCTCGGTGATTTAAAAACCGGAGAAGAAATTTTTGTTGAAATGCTTAATAACGGTACACTTATTCAGTTTAACAGAAGAATGACAAACCGTTTTCCCGACTCTTTGTTAAATAACCCCGAAGTAACTGAGCGAATAAATGAATTACAGTCAGAATCGGCATTAGAAACTCTGGATGAATATTTAAACGAAACCTTTAAAAACAATTTCCCTGACGGCTATCCTTACAATATACAGGATAAACGTTTGGTTTATACAATAGACGGCAGTTTAGCTATGGTTTATAGAATTTGGTCTGAAGAAGACAGACGTTATGCAGAGGTCCTTATTAAATAGGTGTACAGAACAAAGCGAAGAACCGTCGTTTTTGTTATTCAAGGTTATAATCGGGTTGATAAATTACCGCGCCCAACTTCTTTGAAAGGATGATTTTATGAGGTTGATAAGGATTTTGCTCTGCGTAATGCTTATTATATCAATGCTGTTTTGCATTACCGCCTGCGGCACGGAAACCGTTGAAGCGGGTGCCGTCAATTTATCTGAAAACGTTGAGCCGACGGCAGTAAAAAAGCAAAAAATCAGTGATGATTTTGTGACGGCTCAACAAGACTTTGCTTGTGGTGTGTTTACCGCTTATTACACTCCCGATAAAGGAAACGTTAATCTTTCGCCCTATTCACTTTCTTTTTGTCTCGGTATTGCGGCAAACGGAGCGCAGGGGGATACCCTTAAAGAATTTGAAGAAGTTCTTATGAGAGGAATGAAAACGGAAGACTGGAACCAAAATATGTATAATCTTATGGCGGATAACAAGGAGACTATTATACAAGCGGATTCTTTGTGGATAGATAAAGAGCATAAAGAAATAAATAACGACTTTCTTTCGTTGGCAAAGGGAAATTTTAACGCAAGCGTATTCAGCGCAGACTTTAGCGAAAACATTGCTGAACATATAAATAAATGGGTAAAAGAAACCACAAACGGTAAAATAGACGGTATTGTAAACGAAACGTTTCCCAATACCGCTATGTACATTGCAAACACCGTTTATTTAGATAAGTATTGGGGAAGTTCGCATTACGAAAGCCGGGTTAAAATTGAAGAATTTACCTCTTTAGACAAAAGCAAACAAAACGTAAAAATGATGTACTGCATTCTTGAGGCGTATAAATCGGCTTATATTAAGCAAGAAGATGCAGAAGGGTTCATAAAGGCGTTAAGCGGTAACTGTTCCTTTGTGGCGTTGATGCCCGACGAGGACGTTCTGTTCGGAGATTATATAGCTTCTTTAAACGGAGAAAAATTAAGACAGATTATAAACAACAGCCAAAAAATAAACGTAAAATCCGGAATGCCTTATTTTAAAATTGAAAACGATATAGTGTTTAATGATACTTTAAAGAAAATGGGCATAAAAAAAGCATATAGTTCTTCCTCTGCAGATTTTTCAAAAATCGGAAAAGGCGGTTTGTATTTAGGCAGAACAAATCAAAAATCCTCCATAACCGTAGACGTAGGCGGTGTCCGTGCCGCTGCCGCTTCGGGGCAGGAAATAATTTATCGCGGACTTACCGAAGCCGAAGAAAAAACGGTTATTTTAAACCGTCCCTTTGTGTATATAATTTTAGATAAACATAACGTTCCGTTGTTTATAGGCGCCGTTACCGCGCTTTGATTAGTGCTGTGTATGGCATATTCTTTATTTAACGTAAAAAATACTGTATTGCTTTCGGGCAATACAGTATTTTTTGGCTTTTAAGCGTCTTCCGAAGAGGGGGGCGGGTCTGACGAAGTGTCTGACGAAACGTTTGAGGAGGTATCCTCGGGCGGAATTTCGGAAGAGTCGCCGTCCGGTGAA
This sequence comes from Acutalibacteraceae bacterium, assembly GCA_045646245.1. GTDB lineage: Bacteria > Bacillota > Clostridia > Oscillospirales > Acutalibacteraceae > SIG607. The sequence goes on along the minus strand of JAZRKJ010000019.1, from coordinate 3,404 downwards.
GTATCTGACGAAGTGTCGGAAGAAGTATCAGAGGAAGTATCTGACGAAGTATCGGAAGAAGTATCTTCTCCGGTGTCTGTGTCGGGTATTTCTTCGGGCGAGGGCTCGTCATCATCGTCGCTTACGTAATTGCCCGAAGCGGTGAACCATTTGGTTTTATCTACGCCGTTTTCTTTAAAATAATCTTCGGGGGTTACGTCGTCGTAGAAAAACGCGCGGAGAACCTTTCCCGCAAATTGGTAATTATAATAAACCGTAGAAGCCCCCGCGCCTTTGTAGTTGTCGTCAATAATATATTGGTCGTGGGGAACGCGGGACTGAATCATTTCGGGTCTGCCCACCAAAAACATGGCGAGAGACATCATTTCGCTGTTTGAAAGTGAGGTTTTTATATAAGGGGTTAATTTGCTTATAAGAGAAGGGTATTTTAAAGGACTGGTAGACAGCGCTTTATCAAGAAGCAATTTCATAACAAGGCGTTGTCGTTCGGTTCTGCCGAAGTCGTTATTATTGCCGAAAGAGTTTTTTGCGTGGCGGATTCGCGCGTAGGCAACCGCCTGAACTCCGTTTAATTTCTGAACGCCCGCTTTTTTAACAAAGTAATCTTTAGGGTTTAATTCAAGATAAATACATTGCTCGTTTATCATTGCGTTAATACCCAGCTTTGCGTCGATTTCATTTTGGGTGATTTCAACCTCAATTCCGCCTACCGCATCTATAATATCCGCCATACCGTAAAAGTTTACTGTGGCGTAGTCTCTTATATCAAGGCCGAAAAGGGTGTTAAGGGTTTTAACCGCCAGAATCGGGCCGCCCGAAGCGTAGGCGGTGTTGATTTTACCGTAAGTGGTGCCGCCTTCCTTTTCTATGGGCACCAGACTGTCACGCATAATGGAAACAAGCTTTATTGTGTTATCCTTTTTGTTAACGCTTAAAATCATCATAGAGTCGCTTCTGCCCGAAAAGTCGTCTACCTTACGGGCGTCCACGCCGAAAAGGGCAATATTGATTACGTTTTTGTCAATAACCGAATCAATACCCAGTTCTTTTAAATCAGCGTCGTCAAAATCGGCGTCGCGGTTGATTTTACCCAAAACTATCAAAGCGTAAACAAAAAGGGAAGTGAAAATTAAAACAACAACCAGCAAAAGGCTTATTACCGCTTTAAAAGCCTTGCTTTTCTTTTTCGGCTTTTTTGCGCCTTTTGAACGGTAAGCGTTTAAGTCAACGTTATTTTGTGCCATTCAGGTTACCTCCTTAAAGGGATAAACCCTTATAAATATCACCTTTTTTAATTCCTGTTATTTCTGCCGCTTTTTTTGCCGCAAAGGAAGCGCTCTCACCCTTTTCGCAAAACTCCTTTGCCAGAGTTACGGCTTCCTCTAAAGAGTATACCCTTTTTTCTTCGGCTGCACCCGCAAGAATAAGAACAAATTCGCCGCGGGGTTCCTTTTCGGAATAGGTTTCTACCGCGTCGCCAAGAGTAGTGTGAATAACCTCTTCGTGAATTTTGGTAAGCTCCCTTACAAGGGCGATTTCGCGGTTGCCGAAGGCGGATAGCATATCTTTAAGGGTGGCGAGAAGCTTGTGGGGGGCTTCGTAGAAAATCATAGTGCGTTTTTCGGTTTTAAGCTCGTTTAAGCGAACCCGTCTGCCCGCCTTGTTCATAGTAAGAAAGCCTTCAAAGGTAAACCTTCCCGAAGGCATACCGCTCATTGCAAGGGCGGTTATAACGGCGCTGGGGCCGGGGACCGATTCCACCTTAATGTTATTCTCATAAGCCAGCTTTACCATATCCTCGCCGGGGTCGGAAATTGCGGGCATACCTGCGTCGGTAACAAGGGCGCAGTCTTCACCCAGAAGAAGCCGCGAAATAATTTCACCGCCCCGTTCTTTTTTATTATGCTCATAATAAGAAAGCATAGGCTTTTTTATTCCTAAATGATTAAGAAGCTTTACGGTTACTCTGGTATCCTCGGCGGCTATAAAGTCCACGTTCCGCAAAGTTTCGGCGGCGCGGGGGGATAAATCCCCTAAATTTCCTATGGGGGTTCCCACTAAATAAAGCTTTCCGCTCATAAAAACACCTCCTGAATGAGATTATTCTAACACACAAATATGAATTTTACAACAACACAAACGTTATTTTCGGTTGATTTACGGTGACGGATGTGTTATATATAATGTAAATAAAATCAGGAGGCAGTTATGAAACGTTATTTGGCTTTGCTTTTGGTTGCCGCATTGCTTTTATCCTTTTCTGCCTGCAGTAAAAGGGTAAATCCGGCGGACTTTGACGAAGGGCCGGCAATTGACGCGGGTATTTCTTCGGAAGAAAACGATTATATTGAGGGTGACCCTTACGGCAACAGCGAAATCGGGCACACCCGCGCTTATAATAACCTTATAATTGCTTTCGGGGATTATGATTCCGCCATTAACCGTTACCAGAGGTACGAATATGTAAAAGACGTTACGTATAAAGGTCATCCCTGTTATCTTTATTCCCGAGAAGTAAGCAAAACTCCCGACGGTGAATACACCCACTACGACTATTTGGCGGTGTATAAAGATGGGTCAATGATAGAAATTTATAAACCGTAAATATAAGCGGCTTGGATAAAAAAAGAAGTAACTTTTGGTAGACAAAAGTTACTTCTTTTTTGCGAAAGAGCAGTATATATCGGCAATGCCAAAATGTGAAGTGGCATAACCTTTATGGTACAGTTCGGCCGCATATTCATGTTGCTCAGGATGTGACCCTCCCGGCAGAAAGATTGCATCAATCTTTTCAGGCTCATCAGAAATAAAAATATAGTCGGAAATATCCGAAATAATCTTATTCATTTTGCATTCTTCTTCGCTGTGCGGCAGGAAGCGATCAGCATTACACGCAAGGAAGTACACTTTGCAGAAAGTGATTTATATAATTGCTCGTCGATGTAGTTGGTTCTGTGCAACAACTCAAGCCAATACCCTGTTTCACTTGCTTCTTTCAAAGCAATTTCCAACTTAGAAATAAAATCTTTCTTGCCTTGTGCATACTGTGCTTCGTGGATGTTGGCACCGATGCTCGTTCCGCTTCTGCCGATTTGGTTAGAAAAAATGGCTTCCCGATTTTCTTTAAGTTGCCTTACAAGGTTTATAATATCCACAGCAAACTCCATTGAAAGTTCTGCAAGCTTATTTTCTTTCACAAAATCGCCTCCTTTAAAAGTAATTGTATCATAAAATTCAGGACATTTCAATGATGCATCGCCAATGGCGATATGATGTTATGCTCCGCATAATGATGTTGCTCGTTTCGCTCGCAATGATGCGATGTTTGCCCCAAAATGTGGCGAAGCCACACATCATTAGGCGTAGCCGTCATCATTGGGTGTTGCCCGACATCATTTGCCGAA
>JAZRKJ010000018.1:0-28313 GCA_045646245.1 Acutalibacteraceae bacterium | reverse complement strand
CTTAAATACATAGCAGGCGGAGAAATTACTACTCTTATGGACCTTTCCGCTTTTGATGAAAAGGATGAAACCGTACTTCTCTGGCATTGCGGACCTGCCGCTGCAAGATACTGTAAAGAAAACGGTTATAAACTTGGCTGTAATTACAGCGGTATGGCTCACGAACCCAACAAGGGTATTACCGCGCGTTGCGGTGTTGCAAGAGATATGGTGTTCGACGAAAACCCAATTACCGTTATGAGACTTTCGGGTGAATGTGATAAAATGTTCCACATGGGCGGCGAATTTATGCTTCCCGATAAATTCTCCTTTAACGGCAGTCGCGGTTGGTGCGGAAACCTTACCCTTAACGGTGAAAAGATTTCTGCTAAAGATTTACTTAATACTATTCTCGTTACCGGCTTCCAGCACCACTTCCCTGTAGTAATAGGTGATTATACCGACGAAATTAAGGAATTTGCCGCTTGGGCAGGTCTTAAGGAAATTAAAAAGGTGCCCTACGCTGACTATTTACAAGTAATAGATTAAGGAGAAAGTAAAATGAATAACAAAATTACAATTACTCAGATGATGAACGCCGCCAGACTTTTAAAGGAGCAGGGCGAAAAATTTACAATGCTTGGCATAGGACCTATGTCCAAACCTTTGCTTAAAGCAACCCTTGAATTGGCGCAGGAAAAGGATTTCCCCATAATGCTTATTGCAAGCCGTAATCAGGTGGACAGCGATGAATTCGGTCACGGTTACGTAAGAGACTGGGATCAGGACAGATTTGTTGCCGATGTTAAGGCGGTAGAAGAAGAAATAGGCTTTAACGGCCTTTGCTATCTTTGCAGAGACCACGGCGGTCCTTGGCAGAGAGACGAAGAAAGGGCGGCTAAGCTCCCCGTAAAGGAAGCAATGGAAAAATGCATACGTTCTTATAAGCACGATATGGACGCAGGCTTTGACCTTTTACATATCGACCCCACCAAAGACCCCGAATATGCTATGGGTACCGTTCCTTTTAATATTGTTATTGACCGCACGGTAGAAATTATTGAAGAGCTTGAAAAACACCGCAAGGAAAAGGGGCTTCCCGAAATCGGCTACGAAGCAGGCACCGAAGAAACCAACGGTGGTCTTACCGGAGTTGAAGCCTTCAGTGACTTTATTGACATTCTTGTGGAAAAACTCGGCGCCAAGGGAATTAAAGCACCCGAATTTGTAGTTGGACAAACCGGCACGTTAACCCGTCTTACCGAAAACGTAGGTAACTTTAACAGAGAAAACGCCGCACAGCTTTCTATAAATGCCGCTAAGCACGGTGTTGGTGTTAAGGAGCATAACGGAGACTATCTTTCTGATAAAATTTTACTTGAGCATCCCGTTATCGACGTTACGGCAATGAACGTTGCTCCCGAATTCGGCGTAGTTGAAACCCGCGCTTATCTTGAGCTCGCTAAGGTAGAAGAACGCTGTGTTGATAAGGCTAAATGGTCGGGACTTAAAGAAGAAATGTCTCTTTACGCCGTAAAGAGCGAGCGTTGGCGCAAATGGGTTGTTGGCGATATGACTACAGCCGACGTAGATACCGTTCTTAAGGACAAAGAGCTTACCGCTCTTATTACCGATATTTGCGGACACTATACCTACGAAATCCCTTCTGTTAAGGCAAAAATAGAAAAAATGCTTAATAACCTTAAAGAGGTGGGGTTGACGGCGAGGCTTACGTTAATTATCAGCTTAAAAATTCTATTGACCGTTATGCCTTCTGCTTTAAAATGCACGGACTTACCTCTAAGCTCTTAAAGGTATTGGGTAAGTAATATGAAGTACTGTGCAGGTGTAGATATAGGCGGTACCAAAACCGTTGTCTGTATTGCAGATTCTTTTCTTAACCCTATTAAATCGGTCACATTTAAAACCGAAAGTCAGCTTGGTGCAGAAAGTCTTGTTAAAAGAATAGGCGAAACGTATTGCAATTTGCTTTTAGATTTAGGCATAAAATCCTGTGACGTTGAGTTTTGCGGCGTGGCTTCCCCCGGCCCTTTAGACGTTAAACGCGGACTTATTCTTCATATTTCCACAATGGGCTTTAAAAACGTTCCCATAAAGGAAATGATAGAAAAGGAATTATCCCTTCCTGTTTATATTGAAAACGATGCTAACTGCGCCGCTTTGGCTGAAAGCAAAATCGGCGTGGGCAGAGGACTCGACCCTCTTGTATATGTTACGGTAAGCACCGGTATAGGAAGCGGTATAGTTATCGGCGGAAAGCTTCTTTCGGGTTATCTTTCTTCGGCGGGGGAGCTTGGGCATTTAACGGTGGAAGAAAACGGCAGAGAATGTCCTTGCGGTAAAAAAGGATGTTTGGAAATTTATTCTTCCGGCACCGCAATTGCCTCAGACGCAAGCAAGGCGTTAGGTAAAACCGTCACCACCAAAGAGGCATTTGAACTTGCCCGTAAAGGCAACGAAGCTATTAAGAAAATTATAGAAAATGCGGTGGATAAACTGGGTCTTGCGCTATCAAGCGTTTATCACGTTATCGACCCTGCTTGCATAGTTTTGGGCGGAAGCGTAACAAAGGCTTATGATGATTTTAAAAAGCCGCTTTATAAGGCGCTTTCTAAATATACCCAGCCGGTAGAAGGGCGTGAATTTGATATAAGAGTTTCTTCCTTTGACGGCGAACAGGTGATTTTAGGTGCGCTTATCTATGGTAAAGAGGAAAGTGAAAATGAAAGTGCAAAGTCTTAACGGGGCTTGGAAACGCAGAGTTGGTAAAGGAGAATGGAGCAAAGTAACCGTTCCCTTTTCCACACTTTCTGTGGGACACAGCGAATGTGTAAAAAGCTTTGATTTAAAAAATAAAAGCGATACCGTTTTACTTAAATTCGACGGTATAACTTATTATGCAAAAGTTACGCTTAACGGCGTGCTTTTGGGCGAGATGCTTCCTTACAGCGAATACGTTTTCGACGTAACCGATACTGTTAAAGAAAAGAATAACGAACTGTTGGTGGAAATAGAAGATATTTCTCCAAAATTCGGCCCGAGTGAAGGATGGGAAAACTACAGCGGTATTATAAGAGACGTAAATATTCTCTATAAAAATAAAGCATATATTGAGGATGTTTTCTTCAAAAGTACTTTAACCGATTCTTACAAAAATGCCGAATACAGCCTTGCCGTAAAATCGGTTGGCTGTGAAAACGCAAGGTGGAAGGTAACCCTTTTGCAAAACGGAGAAACCGTTGACAGTTACAGCTTTTCAGAGGACGAAACTGTACTGAGGAAGCTTGAGCAGGTTAGCCTTTGGTCTTGCGATAATCCCAATTTATATGAACTTAAAGCGGAGCTTTTTGAAAACGGTGAAAAGGTGGACGAATATACCGAAAACGTAGGCTTTAGAGAATTTGGCTGTAACCGTCACCGTTTCACCCTTAATGGAAAAGAACTGTTCCTTCAGGGTGTTTGCAAACACGAAATGGTTGCCGACAGCGGACACGTACCGACTTTAGAGCAAATAGAAGCCGACCTTAAAATGATAAAGGAAACAGGCTGTAATTTCGTAAGACTTGTTCATTATCCTCACTGTAAAGCGACTCTTGATATTGCGGACAGACTGGGACTTATGGTAAGTGAAGAACCGGGGCTTTGGTGGTCTGATACCTCTGATCCCGAAATAAGAGCAGGGAGTTTAGAAGTACTTCGCCGTACCGTTATCCGCGACAGAAATCACCCCTCTATTGTATTTTGGCTTAGCTTTAACGAATGCCGTTTTACCGAGCAGTTTTTAATTGATTCCGCCAAGGTTTGCAAAGAGCTTGACCCAACACGTCTTGTTTCGGGCGCTAACTGTATGAGCAACGAAGATACCATTAAATACTATAACCTTTGCGGCTTCGATTTTTATACAATGCACCCATATTCCGCTACCTTTGAACGTTCTTTGGTTTCGGCAAAAATACTTTGCGATAAACCCCTTATGTTTACCGAATGGGGCGGATATTTCGTATACGATAACCCTCATTTGCTTGCCGACTTTATGAACGGTATGTATAACCTTTATGAAGCCAACAGCGACGAAGGCGCATTGGCGGGGGCAAGCATCTGGTACTGGGCTGAACTAAATGACTTTAACCGCGGAAAACCCGCTTGTGTTGACGGCGCCCTTAAAGAAGCGCTTGTGGATAAATACAGAAATCCAACCTTAATTTATAAAACCTTCCGTGATACCATAAAGAATTTCGGAAAAACTGTCAGGGAAGAGGATAAGTATGAATATACGGGCTCTTCTGTAAACGGCAAGGCTATGAAGTGCCTTAATAAAGGTGATTTTGAAGCCTTTAAAGAAAGTATGATGGAAAATATTCCTTTTTATCATTCTAATATGAGAAAAAGAAAAATCACCGTTGGCGCCGTACTTAAAGGTGATGAGGGGATAGATAATATTCCCGCTGTCTGTTCAAAGGATAATTCACCCGTATTTGAAGGCGAAAAAGAAACCGATACCGTAACTTTAATCGGTTGTGTAAGCGCTCCTTACGGTTATCCTCTTGGTGGAGAATACGGTGAAGAAGCGGCTAAAGTAACACTTACTTTTAAAGACGGCGAAAAGTGTGACTTTATTTTGCGTAACGGTATGGAAATAACAACGGTTCATACAACCCTTTCTTCTTCAAGAATTAACCCCGTAGCGGAAAAACGCAAAGGAGTTCGCCCGTTTTTCTTACGATAAAAACCACGAAAACTATATAATAAACCGTCTTGATTTAAAGTTGGACGGAATAAAAAACGTGGAAAAAGCAGAACTTGTTTGTTTAAATGAAAATTACAGAATTTTGACGTACGGAATATTTTTAAAATAATGTTAAAACAGCGGTTGAAAAACCGCTGTTTTGTTGTTATAATTAGGGAAAATGAGGTGTGACTATGCGAAAATATCTTGAAACCTTTTTTAATAAAAACGGGTATGAATGTGCTGACGCAAAAAAACTTCTTGCCGCTTACGATAAAATTCAGTCTACAGATTCTGCCGCTGAAGCTTTTAACAAAGCGTTAGAACTTTATGAAGAAAGAATCGATTGTGATTACGGCGAAGCCATAAAGCTTGCCGATAAAGCGGCGAAAATCGCTTACGTTTACGAATATACAGCAGAACTTCTTCTCTTTATATGCTTTAGCAGAAAACTTAAGGAATATTATAAGGAAAAAGGAGTATCTCTTGATATTTACGATGACACCGTAAAGGATTTCCGCTATCAGATGGAAGACTGTAAAGCTACCAGAGGAATATTGGGTGTGCTTTACGCTTCATGGTTTATAGGCTTTGTTAAAATGGAACGTTTTTGTATCGGACGTTTTCAGTACGAAGTTATTAAATTCGGTTGCGATTATTCTAAAGACGGTAAAACCCTTACTCCCGAAAGCAAGGTGCTTAACGTTCATATTCCGGGTTCGGGTGAGCCTTTAAGCGAAGAGCTTGCTTTGGAGTCTTTTGAAAGGGCAAAAGAATTTTATAAGGATATTATTGATAAACCTTATGCCGCCAAATGTTCTTCCTGGCTTTTATACCCCGAGCACGAAACAATGCTTAACCACGAAAGCAACATTTACCGCTTTATGAAATTATTCGACGTTTATGACTACGGTATAAAAAAGGATAACGGAGATTTATACCGAATTTTCGGTACAGAAGAAAAAAGAGTTGAATACTTAACCGAAAACACTTCGCTTCAAAGGGCGTATAAAAAGCACCTTTTGAACGGCGGTAAAACAGGTTACGGTATTGGTGTGAGGTTCTTATAATGAATGTAGTAATAGCTATTGATTCCTTTAAAGGAAGCCTTTCTTCCATAGAAGCAGGAAACGCAGTAAAGGACGCCGTTTTAAAAGCGGATAAGAACTGCAAAGTAACGGTTCGCCCTTTGGCAGACGGCGGTGAAGGTACTGTAGAAGCCCTTTTTGAAGGACTTGGCGGTGAAATGGAGGAGGTATTGGTTACCGGTCCTTTTGGGGACAAGGTGACTGCCAAATATTGTATCCTGAATGACAAAACCGCTGTTATGGAAATGTCCGCCGCGGCGGGTATAACCCTTGTGGAAAGGGAAAAGCTAAATCCCCTTAACGCTACCACCTTTGGCGTAGGTGAAATGATAAAGGATGCCGTTAATAAAGGCTGTCGCGATTTTATTATGGGAATAGGGGGCAGCGCTACAAACGACGGCGGAACCGGTATGCTTACTGCATTGGGTTTTGAATTTTTAGATAAAAACGGCAAAAAAATACCCCTTGGTGCAAAGGGGTTAGAGGTTTTGGCGCAAATAAAAAGCGATAATGCCTTAAAAGAACTTAATGAATGTAGCTTTAAAATTGCCTGCGACGTAGATAATCCTCTTTGCGGAGAAAGAGGCTGCAGCAGGGTGTTTGCTCCCCAAAAGGGCGCAGACGAAGAAATGATAATAAAAATGGATTTATGGCTTAAAGAATATGCCCGCATTTGTCAAGAAGGCTTTGGCGCCGATAACAAGGATTACCCCGGAGCGGGAGCGGCAGGCGGTTTGGGTTATGCCTTTAAGACCTTTTTGAATTCAGAGCTTCAAAAGGGTGTAGAAATAATCCTTAATGAAACCAAACTGGAAGAATACATCAAGGATGCCGACCTTGTTGTTACAGGTGAAGGCAGACTGGATAGCCAGACCGTAATGGGAAAGGCGCCCATAGGCGTTGCAAGTCTTGCAAAGAAATACGGTAAAAGGGTTATTGCCTTTGCGGGGTGCGTAACAAACGACGCCGAAGTTATCAACGATTACGGAATAGACGCCTTTTTCCCAATTCTCCGAGGTGTTGTAACCCTCGACGAAGCCTTGAATAAAGAAAACGCATATAATAATTTAAAGGCTACTGCTTATCAGGTGCTAAGGCTTATTGTTTGTGGAAACGCTTGAAAGCATTTCGACAAGCCACTTTTAAAGCGGATATAACAAAATAAAAATTATCCCCCGTTTAAAGACGGGGGATAATTTGTTTTAATTAGATTTTGCCGTTTTCGTTGTACTTTTTAACAATGTTCTTAATACGGTCAATGGGATTAAGAAGTTCGCTAATGGAGTTGTCACAGTTAAGGGTGTCAACGAGAAGAGCGATATATTTAGCCATATTAACGTTGCAGTACCATTCTTTGGTGAGAAGTTCAGGCTCGTTGTAAATAAGGTTGGTGGTGAAGATTTTATCTATCATACCGTTCTTATAATACTCGTCGAACTTTTCATAACCGTCAACAAAAAGACCGAAGGTGGAGAAAATAAATACTCTCTTTGCGCCTTCCTTCTTAAGTCTTGCCGAAACGTCCAACATAGACTCGCCCGAAGAAATCATATCGTCAACGATAATAAGGTCTTTTCCTTTAACATCGTTACCCAAGAATTCGTGAGCTTCAATGGGGTTCTTACCGTTAACAATAACGGAATAGTTTCTTCTCTTGTAGAACATACCGAGAGGAAGTCCCAATACGGAAGAGTAGTAGATACATCTGCCCATACCGCCTTCATCGGGGGAAACTATCATAGTATGCTCTTTGTCAAGCTTAACGTCAGGAACGTTTTTAAGTAAAGCCTTAATCATTTGATATGTAGCTTGAACGTTATCAAAGCCGTCCAACGGAATAGCGTTGTTTACTCTGGGATCGTGAGCATCGAAGGTGATAATGTTTTTAACGCCCATATTAACAAGTTCCTGAAGCGCAAGAGCGCAGTCCATAGACTCTCTGGTGCTTCTTCTGTGCTGTCTGCCCTCGTAAAGCATAGGCATAATTACGGTAATTCTTCTTGCTTTACCGCCGAATGCGGCAATAATTCTCTTTAAATCCTGGAAATGATCGTCAGGACTCATAGGAACCTCTTTACCGTACATTTTGTAGGTGACACCGTGGTTGAAGCAGTCGCAGATAATATAGGCATCTAAGCCTCTTGCGGTGTGGTTAAGAACACCCTTTGCTTCGCCTGTGCCGAAACGGGGACAGTTGGCTTGAATAACGAAACTGTGCTCCGAGGGCATTCCGCGCCATTGCATAAGATAATAGTCTACCTTAGAAGCAATGTCTTCACAACCGCGCATACTTACTATTGCGAGGTCGCCGTAAGGTGTGTGTGTTAAATCAATACTTGCCATTTTAAAAAATCCTCCCTTTTGACCTGTTAATTATATAATAACATAAAACCTTAAAATAATAAAGTGTTTTTTCGACATATATTAAGAAAAATTTCATTGAATAACTGCATTAGTTTTGGTATAATATACTAAAATATTTTTTTACACCTTAAACGGGAGGAATAAAAATGCCAAAAGTAACACTTTTAACCTACACTCCGGATCCTGAAATAACCATTGCCAGCGCAGCAAAGCTGTGCTATAGCCCTGCAAGCATAGATACCGTAAGAGAGGGACTTGACGAAAAGAAGGCAGCAGACTTTGTTGATATGCTTGCCTCTCTCGGTCATGAAAGTCCTACAGAACACGCTTATTTCACCTTTGGTATAGAAGGTGTGTCACGTGCTCTTTTGGCTCAGATTACCCGCCACCGCATAGCTTCATTTTCGGTGCAAAGTCAGCGCTACGTAACCGAAAAGCAGTTTGGTTATGTGCTTCCTCCCGAAATTGAAAATTGTCCTGAAGCACTTGAAATTTTTAAAGAGTCTATGAAGAGAGACCAAGAGGATTACGACCGTATTACCGCAGTTTTAAAAGAAAAACATCTTAAAGCTATGCTTAGCGAGGGTATGGATGAAAAGGCGGCAAACCGTGCCGCCGAAAAAAAGGCTATAGAAGATGCTCGTTTTGTTTTACCTAATGCCTGTGAAACCAAAATGATTGTTACTATGAATACAAGGTCTCTTATGAATTTCTTCCATCACCGTTGCTGCAACCGTGCGCAATGGGAAATAAGGGACGTAGCCAACCAAATGCTTGCTCTTGTATACAAGGTTGCTCCTCAGCTTTTCAAAAAAGCGGGCGCACCCTGTGTTTCTGGCCCTTGCCCCGAAGGCAAAATGAGCTGCGGTAAAGCAAAGGAAATGAAAGAGCTTACAGCAAAAATAAAGAACGGTGAAAACTAATGGGTAAACTTATTGTAATAGAGGGGCTTGACGGAAGCGGAAAGTCCACTCAGCTTGAATTACTTTATAAAAATTTGACCGATATGGGAATAGATTGCCGTATGGTATCCTTTCCCGATTACGAACATCCTTCAAGCACTCTTGTAAAAATGTACCTTGCAGGTGAATTCGGCAGTAAACCGGGTGACGTTAACGCTTATGCCGCTTCTACCTTTTATGCGGTAGATCGTTATGCTTCCTTTAAAAAGTATTGGGGCGAATATTATAACGCGGGCGGTGTTGTTATAGCGGGTAGGTACGTAACCTCCAACGCCGTTCACCAAAATTCAAAGCTCAGTGAAGATAAATGGGAAGATTTCCTTAATTGGCTTTACGATTTTGAATATAATAAAATGGGTATTCCCAAACCCGATAAGGTTATTTTTCTTGATATGCCCATTGAAGTTTCCCAAAAGCTTATGACGGGAAGATATAAGGGCGACGAAGAGAAAAAGGATATTCACGAAAGAGATACCGATTATCTTGCTCATTGCAGAAGGTCTGCCGTTTTCACAGCCGATTATTCCGGCTGGGATATAATAAGTTGTGCCGAAAATAACGAGGCGCGTACTATTGAAGATATTTCCAATGACGTTCTGAAGGAAGTATTATCGGTTCTTTAAGGAGAAAAATATGGTATACGTATTTTTAGCCGACGGTTTTGAAGAAATGGAAGCCGTTGCGCCAATTGATATTTTAAGAAGAATAAACATTCCCGTTACCACAGTAGGTGTTACGGGTAAAACCGTTACGGGCAGTCACGGTATTCAAATAACCGCAGACATAGTAATTGAAGAGGGGGACTTTTCCGATTTATCGGCGCTTGTTCTTCCCGGCGGAATGCCCGGAACCACTAATCTTGGGGAAAATAAAACACTTTGTGATTTAATAATTAAAAGCCAAAGGGAAGGAAAGCTTCTTGCCGCCCTTTGTGCGGCGCCCTCTGTTTACGGAAAACTGGGGATTTTAAAGGGCAGGGAATTTACTTGTTACCCCGGCTTTGAAAAGGGAATTGACGGTATTTATAAAAACCTTCCTCTTGTGATAAGTAAGGGAAACCCTGCCGTAATAACTGCCTGGGGCCCCGGCGCGGCGTACCGTTTCGGGTTTGCTTTAGCTGAATTTATAACTAAGGATAAAAGCACGGTAGAAGCTTTGAAATCTTCTATGATGATGTGCTCGGAAGAATAACTATGAACGAAGAAAACAAAGAAATAATTGAAAATTTACCTGAGCTTAATACCGACAGCTTTGAAAATATGATAGAAAAAGCCGCCTTAAAGCGTGAGGAAAGAAAGAAGAAGAAAACCGTTAAAGCGGTTATAATTTCCGTTTTATGTGTTTTTCTTGCGGTTTGTATAGGTGTTACTGCCTTTGCTTTCCTTGAAATCGGCGGAAAACTGGGCGGCGGCGCAACCGTAAATATTCAAAAGGGTTCTTCTGCTTACGATATTGCCGAAGAACTGGAAAAATCGGGCGTAATAAGTAACGCATTACTCTTCAGAGCGTTCTGTAAAATAAAAGGCTACGGGGCTGATTTTCAGTTTGGCGCTTATGAAATTGAAAAGGGAAGCAGTTACGAAGAAATTGCCGCCATTCTTTCAAAGCAAGGCGATTCTTCTATTGTCAGGGTAACCATACCCGAAGGTACGGGAATTTACGATTACGTTAAAAACGTTAACGGAAGTAACGTTACAATACCAGGAATGGGAAGTATTCTTGAAAAAGCAGGCGTTTGCACTAAAGAAGATTTTTATGATGCCGTTTCAAAGGTAAATATGGAAGGCTATATTTTAAGCGAAGCCGATAAAGTGAATACTTACGTTCCTTTGGAAGGCTTTCTTTTCCCCGATACTTACCAGTTTTACGCGTACGATTCCAAAGAATGTGCTAAATTGGCAGTTGAAAAAATGATAGAAAATATGCGTAAAAAGTTTACCGAAGATATGGTTAAACGGGCAAAAGAAATAAATATGAGCGTAAATGAAGTGCTTACTCTTGCTTCAATTCTGCAAATGGAAGCGGGTAACGCGGGGGACAGTATGCCTAAGGTTGCCGCTGTTTTTTATAACAGAATGAACCGCGGTGAAAAACTGGGTTCGTCGCCTACTTGCTATTACGGAAACGCTTTCCCAAATGACGACGGCAGATACGATACCTATAAGATTAGAGAATTGCCCCCCGGTCCTCTTTGCTCACCGGGAATGACCGCAATAAACGCTGTCCTTTACCCCGAAAAGAATTTTTCTGATTACTATTATTTCGTTACCGACAGCAGCGGAAAGTTTTATTTTCACAAAACCTACAATGATCAGGTTAATACTATAAACCGTCTCAAACGGGAGAATAAATGGATATATGAATACTTGGATTAACAAAAAAATACCTGAACTTCTTTGCCCCGCGGGTGATTTGACACGTCTTATTGCCGCGGTAGACTACGGCGCAGACGCGGTTTACCTGGCGGGTGAAGAATTCGGTATGCGTACAGCCGCTTCGAATTTTGGGGAAGAAGACCTTATAAAGGGTGTGGAATACGCCCACGCCCATGGAGTAAAGGTTCACGTTGCCTGTAACATAGTGCCTCATAATGACGAAATGTCGCGCCTTCCCGATTTTCTTAAATTTCTTGAAAAGGCGGGGGTAGACGCAATTATCGCCAGCGATATAGGTACTGCGGGTATGGTTAAAAAATACGCCCCTTCTGCTGAACTTCATATTTCGGTGCAGTCGGGTATTTGCAACTACGTTACGGCTAACGCTTTTTATGAAATGGGAGCAAAACGTGTTGTCCTTGCCCGTGAACTTTCTCTTGAGGAAATCCGTGAAATCAGGGAGAAAACGCCTGAGGATTTGGAAATAGAATGTTTTGCTCACGGTGCTATGTGCGTTTCTTTTTCGGCAAGATGTTTACTTTCCAGTTATATGACGGGAAGGGACGCTAACCGAGGAGACTGCGCCCAACCTTGCCGCTGGCACTATTCTCTTATGGAAGAAAAACGCCCCGGTCAGTATTTTGACATAACCGAAACCGACAAAGGAAGTTATATACTTAACGCTAACGATATGTGTATGGCGCCTTACCTTGATAAAATGGCAGAGGCGGGTGTAGACAGCATAAAAATTGAAGGCAGAGCAAAGTCTCATTACTACGTTGCGGTTACCGCAAACGCCTACCGCGCCGCTCTTGACAGTCTGAAGTGTGCGGATGAAAACTGGACTCTTCCTTGCTGGATTAGCGAAGAACTTGAAAAAATCAGCCACCGTCCGTACAGTACTGGCTTTTATTTCGGCTCTCCTCAGCAAACCTACCAAAGCGCGGGTTATGTCAGGGATTATTCCGTTGCCGCCGTGGTTACGGGTTATGAAGACGGTAAGGTTATTGCCATTATGAAAAATAAGTTTTACGTTGGTCAGGAATTTGACTGCCTTGCGGTAAGACAGGCTCCCTTTACCCTTACGGCAAATCAACTTTTTGATGAAAACGATAACGCAATTGATAACGCGCCGCACCCAATGATGACCGTGAAAATACCTTTTGAACGGGCTATACCTGCGGGTTCGTTGCTCAGAATGAAAAATGAATAAAATTTATCACCCCGAGAAAACTAATCGGGGTGATTTTTTTGACTGTTAAACCTTTGAGAACGGCGGTTTGTTTCGCCTTTATACTGACATTTTTTATAATTTGTATCGCGCGGATAACGGCTATAATTAAAAGCGACAGAATTACCGCCGCCGTCCAGAACAATACCACCGTAATTACTCTTTCACAGCTTCGCGGTAATATTTTTGACTGTAACGGGGTTCCTCTTACGGGGCTGATAAAGAAAAATTATGCCGTTATTACACCTACCCCCACTACCGTAACCTATTGCAGCGCCGTACTTTACGGAGAACAAAAAGAACAGGTTATGGAGAAGCTCAGCAAACGAAAGCCTGCCGTAATAGAAACCGAAAAAGAACTTAACTGCGCGGGAATTATAAATATCGAAGTGCCTGTAAGGTATTCGCAAAACGGGTTTTGTAACCATATAATCGGATAT
Organism: Acutalibacteraceae bacterium; assembly: GCA_045646245.1. Taxonomy (GTDB): domain Bacteria; phylum Bacillota; class Clostridia; order Oscillospirales; family Acutalibacteraceae; genus SIG607. The sequence continues at coordinate 15,127 of JAZRKJ010000018.1, read as the reverse complement.
ACCGATTCGTCTTTTCACGGCGTTTCGGGGTTGGAAAAAACCTGCGATGATATACTTTTTACCGATAAAAAGATAACGGTACGTTACGCTGTCGGGGCAGGGGGAGAAATACTCGGCGGTGTGGAGCCTATAATAGAAAAACACCAGGACGTAACCGCTTCCGGGGTAATGATTACGTTGGATAATACCGTTCAAACGGTAATAGAAAAGGTGTCGCAAAAACTGCCTAAAGGCGCAATAGTTGTCAGCCAGGCGGGTACGGGGAAAATAAGAGGAATGCTAAGCCGTCCGAATTTTGATATAAATAATCTGGCAGATTCTTTAAACTCTCCCGATTCTCCCTTTCTTAACCGCAGCCTTTTGGGTTATAACGTAGGGTCGGTTTTTAAGCCCTGCGTTGCGGTTTCTGCCCTGGAAAACAATAAATGGAACGGTTTTGTCTGTGAGTGTACGGGTAAAAATGAAATAGACGGAAATATTTTTTCCTGCCACCTTGCCGAGGGTCATTCAAATATTGGCTTGGAAGGGGCGATTGTTCATTCCTGTAACAGTTATTTTTACCGTTTGGCGGAGCGTACGGGAATTGAAAATATAATAAAAACTGCATCGGTTTTCGGTTTTGGATATAAAAAGAATCTCGGAGGTTTTATTACTACTTCCGGTGAAAATCTTCCTGATTCGGATAAACTTATAAGCGGTATGGATATAGCTAATATTTCCATTGGACAGGGGGAACTTCTTGCCTCGCCCGTTACTATGCTTAACCTTTACGAAGCTATTGCTTGCGGCGGGGTTTACTTCCCCCCTACCATTTTTGAGGGAGAAGTAAAAAACGGCGCTTTAAAGGAAAGCAAAGAAAAACCTTCAAAAATAAGGGCGATGGATGAGAAAACCGCAAACCAAATCAAAGACTACCTTTCGGAGGTGGTAATAAGCGGAACGGGTAAAAATGCCTTTTCAAGTTTTGTTGAGGTGGCGGGAAAAACCGCTACCGCCGAAACGGGGTGGAGTGACGGCAAAGCAACCCAACACTCTTGGTTTTGCGGCTTTTTTCCCGCCGACAACCCCAAATACGTTGCAGTGGTGTTGGTGGAGGACAGCGCGGGAAAAGAATCTCTTGCCGCAGAAATATTCAAAGAAATCGCGGAAGAATTAACGCCTTAGAAGGATGAAAATTGATTCAGCAGTGAAATTATGGTACAATTATAAAAAATACGTTTTAGCCTGTAAACTGAAAAAAATTACGGGCTTTTATGTATTTGGTGACATATTTGAATTAAAATATCGACTTAATAAATGAAAGGCATACGCGCGGTGCTGATTAGCACGGAAAGGAGTAATGGCAACCGGCTGTTTTTTGCGTGTAATAAGTTGACAAAATATTATGTCAGGTATATAATATCTATGTATGTTTATTTATATTATATTGCGAAAAGCGAGGAACTCAAAATGCAATGGACTTCACTGAATGACCTTAGAGAAAAATACCTTTCTTTCTTTGAAAGCAAAGGACATTTAAGGCTGGGTAGTTTTTCGTTGGTGCCCAACAACGATAAATCCCTTTTACTCATAAATTCGGGTATGGCTCCCATGAAGAAGTATTTTACGGGAGAAGTAACTCCCCCCAGAAACCGTGTTACAACTTGTCAGAAGTGTATCCGTACACCCGACCTTGAACGTGTTGGTCATACCGCACGTCACGGTACATATTTTGAAATGCTGGGTAACTTTTCTTTTGGCGATTATTTTAAGAACGAAGCCATACACTGGGCTTGGGAATTCTTAACCGAAACTCTGGAAATTCCCGCAGACCTTCTTTGGCCTTCAGTTTATGAAGAAGACGATGAGGCTTACGCAATCTGGAGAGATGACATAGGCGTAAAGGAAGAGCATATTGTACGTCTTGGTAAAGCCGATAACTTCTGGGAACACGGTACGGGTCCTTGCGGTCCTTGCAGTGAAATTTACTTTGACCGTGGCGAAAAATACGGTTGCGGTTCTCCCGACTGTAAGCCGGGGTGTGAATGTGACCGTTATATGGAAATCTGGAACAACGTTTTCTCCCAGTTTAACAATATGGGCGACGGCACTTATACCGAACTGGAACACAAAAATATTGATACGGGTATGGGCCTTGAACGTCTCGCTTGCGTAATGCAGGGCGTTGACAATATGTTCGAGGTTGATACTATCCGTAATATTATAAACAAGGTTTGCGAAATTTCGGGAAAAACCTACGGTGCCAATGCCGAAAACGATATTTCCATCCGCGCAATTACCGACCATAGCCGCGCCGCTACCTTTATGATAAGCGACGGTATTATGCCTTCCAACGAAGGAAGAGGTTACGTTCTCCGCCGTCTTATCCGCCGCGCCGCGCGTCACGGAAAGATGCTTGGTATTAACCGTCCTTTCCTTCTTGAGATGTGCGATGCGGTAATAAAAGAAAACAAAGGCGCTTATACCGAACTCAGCGATAAAGAAACTCTTATTAAAAAAGTGCTTAGCACCGAAGAAGCCGCTTTCTCCAAAACAATTGACCAAGGTCTTGCTATTATTGCCGACCTTACTAAAAACGGCGGCGTTGTTTCGGGCGAAGACGCTTTCCGCCTTTACGATACTTACGGTTTCCCCCTTGATTTAACCAAGGATATTCTTCAGGAAAAGAATATGACGGTTGACGAAGACACCTTTAACGCTCTTATGCAACAACAACGTCAAAAGGCAAGAGAAGGCAGAAAAGCCGCCGACGCCGAATCCTGGAAGAGCGACGGAATTTCCTTTGATAACATTCCCGAAACCGTATTCGTCGGCTATACCGATGAAGCAAACGAAGGAAAAATTCTTGCAGTTGCCGTTGAAGGTGAACAGACAGGCGCTATAAGCGAAGGTCAAAAGGGTGTTATTGTTCTTGATTCTACTTGCTTCTATGCCGAAAGCGGCGGACAGGTAGGAGACACCGGTATTATAGAAAACGAAAACGGTTGCTTTATAGTTGAAAATACCACCAAAAACGGCGGACTCTTTATGCACTTCGGTACAATGGATAAAGGCTCTTTTGCAGTGGAAGACGGTGTGAAAGCCGTTATTGATACCGCAAGAAGAAACGCTATAAGAAGAAACCATACCGCGGCTCACCTTTTACAGGCAGGGCTCCGTAAGGTGCTTGGTACTCACGTTGAACAGGCGGGTCAGTTGGTTAACGACAAAGCCGTTCGTTTTGACTTTACTCATTTTTCGGCAATGACCGAAGACGAAATCAGCGAGGTTGAAGCCTTTGTTAACGCCGCTATACTTTCGGGCATAGAGGTTGACAACCGCGAAATGCCCATTGACGAAGCAAAAGCTATGGGCGCTATGGCGTTGTTCGGTGAAAAATACGGCGACGTTGTAAGAGTTGTAGCGGCAGGGGATACTTCGGTTGAGCTTTGCGGCGGTACCCACGTTACCAATACCGCAAAAATCGGTCTTTTCCATATTATTTCCGAATCCGGTATTGCCGCAGGCGTGCGCCGTATCGAAGCCGTTACGGGTGTCGGCGTTCTTGATACTCTTATTCACTATAAGGATATTATTGATGCCGCCGCCGCAGTACAAAAGTGCGGCAACTTTGAAGAGCTTGCCGTTCGTACCGCCGCTCTTGTTGAAGCGGGCAAAGAAAAGGATAAGAAAATCGCCGCGTTGGAAGCTAAGCTTGCAGGCGGTAAGCTTGATGATATTATTAAAAATGCTGTTTCTATAGGCTCTCTTACCGTAGTAAGCGCCGTTCTTGAAGGAACAGGAAGCGAAGAACTCCGTTCTATGGCGGAAAAGGTAAAGGGTGATAACGCTAATGCCGTTGCGGTATTTGCCGGTGTAAACGAAGGAAAGCTTTCCTTTGTTGCCGCTTGCGGAGGTAACGCTGTTAAAGCGGGCGCTAACGCAGGTCAGCTTGTACGCGCAGTTGCCGAAATTGCAGGCGGTAAGGGTGGCGGACGCCCCGACTTCGCTATGGCGGGCGGTAAGGACGTTTCTCTTGCAGGAAAGGCTATTGAAGCAGTAAACGAACTTGTTAAAAAACAGATAGGTGAATAAAATGGATTGTTTGTTTTGTAAAATAGCGGCGGGGGAAATCCCTTCCACAAAGGTTTATGAGGATGAATATGTTTATGCTTTTTTAGACATTGATCCCAAGGCTCCTTTTCACTGTATAATTATTCCTAAAGAGCATATAAGCGGCGCCGATATGATAAACGAAAGCAACAGCCATCTTATTGCAAAGGTTTTTGAAGCGGTTGCAAAAATTGCAAAACAGGAAAATCTTCAAAAAGGCTTCAGAGTTGTTAACAACTGCGGTGAAGACGGCGGACAAACCGTTGGCCATATCCATTTCCATTTACTTGCGCGCCGCAACCTTGCCTGGCCTCCGGGTTAAAACAAAATTAACCCTTGGCTGTGTCATCAGCAAAGCAAGGGTTGAATGAACTGAATTAAGACTTTATCCTGAATTTTTAGTAAAGGGCTGATAGAAGTGGCAGAATTTTATGAAATGACTATTGCGGGACTTAAAAGAAAGCTTCAAAAATTCCCCGTAAGTGATTCTCTTGATATTGCCGGTTTTATTATTTTCGGCGACGTGGAGCTTACCGTTGCGGGCTGTAAAGAGCTTCTCGGTAAAGTCCCCGAATTTGACGTTATACTTACTCCCGAAGCAAAGAGTATTCCCATTGCTTACGAAATGGCTCGTCAGTCAGGTAAACCTTACGTAGTTGCAAGAAAAGGCGTAAAGGTTTATATGGGCGATCCTATTAAAGTAAGCGTTCGTTCCATTACTACTCAAAAGGAACAAACCTTGTACCTGGGTGAGGGCGACGTAGAAATATTAAAAGACAAACGTGTACTTATTGTTGACGACGTTATCAGTACGGGTGAATCCCTTTCTGCCGTGCGCGAACTTGTTAAAACCGCGGGTGGTATAGAGGCGGCTTCCTGTGCTTTTCTTGCAGAGGGTGACGCGTCAAAGCGTGATGATATAATTTACCTTGAACAACTTCCTCTTTTCTTCAAATAATATTAAAGAATTCAAAGGCGGCAAGGCGGTATTTCCTTTTTTGGTACCAACGGCGGTGCTTTTGATTATTCTTTCAGCGCTATTAAAGACGGTGGATCAATTTTTTCTTATAGTTTCCGCCGTCTTGTTTTTAACAGCGGGTATTGCCTTTTGGGTGTTTAAGAGAAACAAGGGCGGCATTCTTATGTGTATAGTTCTGTTTTTGTTCTGTATTCGCTGTATCTATATTATCAACGGTCCGGTGTCAGATGCTTACGCATTAGACGGCATGACTGACCGTATAAACGTTACTGTGACAGCTTCGCCCGTAAGGATGGGCGATACAGCTTACGGATACTGCTCCGTAAAGGTTAATTCTTCCGGACAAGGGCTTGTTCAAAACGGTGGCAAAATACGGCTTTTTACTGATAATGTTTCCGGTTTTGAAATAGGCGACGTTCTTGAAGCTGACGTAAAGTTATCTGTCTTTGAACAAGAATACGCTGTTTCTCATTACAGCGAGGGTACCTATCTTCAAGCAAATACTGTCGGCAACGTTATCAGTAAAGGTAAAAGCAAAGGAATTTACGGTATTGCGGGTACAATACGTACTTACGTGCGGGAACACGTAAAGAACGGTTGCGGTAATTATCATATTTTGCTTAGCATTATAACAGGGGATCGCGCTTATATAAGTGATAATCTTTATGATAAAGTTATAAACGCGGGCGTAAGCCACGTTCTGGTTGTTTCGGGTATGCACCTTGTACTGCTTGTCGGCGGTCTTGAACGTATACTAAGCATATTTATTAAAAGAGATTTTATAAAAGAAATATTCGTATTACTTTTTGTTTTAATGATGAGTGTGGTATGCGGTATGGGAATGTCTATTCTCCGCGCCGCAGCAATATACGTCTTCAAGGCTGTTTATCGGTTGATTTCAAGACGGGAAAACAGTATTCACTCGCTCAGCTTGGCGGTAGTATTGGTGATTTTTGTACATCCTTACGCTTACTTCAGCGTATCCTTCGGGCTTTCTTACGCCGCCACTTTTGGTATTCTCGTCCTTTCTGGAAAAATAAATTATTGGTTGGAAAAACGTACCGGAAAGGGTTATGTTCGTGAAAAACTGAACAAAGCAATAAGCGTTGCGCTTTCGGCTTATATTGCCACACTTCCTATTTGCGTTTACGTTTTCAAAACTCTTTCGGTAGTTGCAATACCGGTAAACGTGTTGCTGGATATCCCTGCAAACCTAATGCTTACTTTTTGTGTAATCGGCTTGTGCTTCGGTTTTGTTCCCTTTGTTGAGAGAATATTTATGTTTTTTGCCGACGTTTTGGGTGAATATTTCCTTAAAGTGGTCGATTTTTCAAGCGGACTTTCCTTTGCTACCCTAAAACTTAAAAATACCGATATTCTTGTTGCGCTTATTTTAACGGTATATGCTGCGGTATTTATTGTTAAAAGTAAAGTTTACAGATTAATAATAAAGAGGTGATACTTTTGCCAATTTGTAATGAATACCATATTAAAACCGATATTAAAGAAAAAATTTTTGCGCCGTGTTACTTAATCTTTGGTAACGACGGATACCTTAAAAAGCAAAACGCAGAAAATCTCATTAAGGCAATAGTTGAACCCGATGACGTGTTTAACTTCCAAAAGTTTTCAGGCGAATGTGACCTGCAGGAAGTATATGACGCAAAAGAACAACTTCCCTTAATGGCGGATAGGAAGTGCGTAGTTTTAAAAGACTATGATTTTGAAGGCGCCAATAAAACCGATTTTGACCGATTGTTGTCCCTTTGCTCCGAAAAGGCCGAGGATACCGTTTTGATTCTTTGGTTTGATAGAATAGAATTTGACGATAAACGTTCGGAAAAAGCCAAAAAACTTATTTCTGCCGCAGAAAAATGCGGGGGAAGGGCAGTGCTTATTAACCACCGTCAGACAGGTGAACTTGTGAAAATGATAACCGCCGCCGTTTTAAAAAGAGGCTGCAGTATAAATTCTGATGTGGCAAGGTATCTTATTGAATACGTATCCGACGATATTGAAACCATACGCAACGAAATAGAAAAGCTTTGCGCCTTTGTAAAAAACGGAGTCATAACCAAGGAAACGATTAACAAAGTAAGCGTTAGAAGTGTTGAACAGTCGGTATACGAGCTTTCGGGAGAAATACTTAAAAGCAACGTGGGTAAAGCGCTTAAAATTCTTGACGAGCTTTTCTTTATGAGAGTAAAACCTCTTGTAATATTAAGCACCGTCACAAGCGTATATACTGACCTTTTCAGAGTATATGCCGCAAAAAACTCTTCGGTACCCTTAAACCAAGTGGGTAAAGATTTTTCTTACGGCAGCAGGGCGTTTCTTCTTGAAAGAGCGGCTAAAAACCTTGGCGACGTATCGGGAAAACAGCTAAGACTGAGCCTTGAAGAGCTTTCCCGCGCCGATAAATCCCTTAAAGGCTTTTCGGGAAGCGACAGAATAGTGCTGGAAGAAATGATAGTAAGGCTATCTTATATAATTTCAAAGGGTGAGTCGGTTGATAAAGCTTAAAGAAGCGATAATTGTTGAGGGTAAGTACGATAAAATTAACATAGAAAACTTTATCGACACCTTTATTGTAGTTTCAGACGGATTCAGAATTTTTAAAGATAAAGAAAAAACCGCCTTGCTCAGAAAAATAGCAAAAGAAAACGGACTTATAATTATGACCGACAGTGACAGCGCGGGTATGCTTATACGTTCGCATTTAAAAGGTGTAATAAAAGAAGGGAAAATAACTCAGGTTTATCTTCCGCAAATCAAGGGAAAGGAAAAGCGTAAAGAAAAAGAAAGCGCCGAAGGCCTTTTGGGGGTTGAAGGCTTAAGTGAAGCAGTTATTACCGCCGCCCTTGAAAAAGCGGGAGTAATAGGTGAAAAGGTGGACTTTAAAAGCGAAAAAAGTATCACCAAAGCCTTGCTTTTCGAACTTGGTCTGACGGGAAAAAGTGACAGTAAAAAGAACCGCGAAAAACTTCTGGGCGGACTTTGTCTTCCTCTCAATATGACCGCTAATGCAATGATAGATTATTTCGGAAGAATATACAGCGCAGAGCAGTTTAGAAAGGAATGTGAAAAATGGCTAAATCAAAAGGACAGCAAATAAAAGAAGTAGCAATTCTTGATATACTTAAAAATTATTCCGATGAAGAAAACCCCATAAATGCAAATGAAATTGCACAAAAACTTGCGGAAAAGGATATTTTTGCGGAACGAAAGGCTATATACCGCGGAATAGATGCCCTTATTGATTACGGCTATGACATTATTTTTACCCGCTCACCCAAAGCGGGATATTATATTGTTGATAAGCTTTTCGAGCTTCCGGAAATTTATCTTCTTACCGATGCGGTACAGGCGGCAAGCTTTATTACTGTGAAAAAGACCAGAGATCTGGTTAAAAAACTCGATAGTATGTTAAGTGAAGGCGAACGTAAAAAGCGTGCCAAGGGACTGTATATCGATAACGGTCACAAATGTGAAAACGAAGAAATTTATTATAATATCGACACCTTATCCAGCGCTATTGCACAGCATAAAAAGGTGACGCTTACTTATTCCGTAAGGGTTATTTCGGGAGAGAGAAAAATCGTTACCCAAAGTAAGGAATATAAACTGTCGCCCTACGCACTTATTTGGCAAAACGAACATTATTACCTTGTTGCCAATAATGAAAAATACGATAATCTTATGCATATACGACTGGACAGAATCCGTAAGGTTACCGTAACCAAAGAGGAATGGCGTCATTTCAGCGAGGTAAGTATTTATAAAGATTATTTCGATATAGCGGATTATTCGTCCAAAAGCTTTCAAATGTATTCGGGAGAGCTTACCGACGTAAAATTAAGGTGTGATATTTCTGTTCTCGAACAGGTGGTAGACCGTTTTTCGGATAAAATATTTATAACAAACGTTGACGACAAAGGCTTTGATTTTTCGGTAAAGGTGAATTTGAGTTCAGGTCTTGTTAACTGGATTTTGCAGTTTGGCGATAAAATAAGGGTAAAATCTCCCGAAAAGCTTACTGATATGATTAAAGAAAGAATAGACGCGCTATACAATATTTATTGTTAACTGATAAAAAATAAAAGAGAACTTTTGGCAGACAAAAGTTCTCTTTTATTTTGAAAGGGTTGCACAAATTCGAACCCCTACATATTTTTATGAATGGTGTTTTATAGTTATAAATCAATGGTGATTTCGTATTTATCATCAATAAGAATATAGTTCACATTATATAACTGTGCAAGTTTTAAGATTTCGGCATTGTCTACCAGCACACTTTCGATAGTACACCACTCATCGTCTAAACGGCTTTCAATTATATTTGCATATTTTTTTATGTCAGCAAAGTGGTTTCTAATATAACCCTCACTCATTATAAGGCAGTAATATTTAATCTCTTTAAGATATTCTACTTCAAAGTCCTTCTGCCAATCGAACGGAATATAGCAACCTTCAACAACTAAGTTCTGCCTGTTTTCAATTGCAGTTTTAATCATTTCGCGGACAATAGGCCATAAGTATGCAGTCAAATCTTCATCATCGCTCATAGGAGTAAGTTCCGTGTTGCCGCTGCGAATTAAACCCATTTTCAAATGGTCAATGGACAAGTACGGATATTTATATTTTTCAAGCAGTTTTTGTGCGGTTGCTGTCTTGCCCGTGTGCGATGCACCTGTAATTAAAACAATCATTATCTTCGTCCCTACAAATCCTTATTTATCAGATTATATCACTTTTCAGCAAACAAATCAAGGCGAAGCCTTGTATATCATCCGCAACTTATTGCGGTATATCATCAACACGCAGTGTTGCATCTCATCAAGCCGCAGGGGGATGCACGCTGACGCGTGATGAGATACAGCCCCAAAGGGGCTGATGATATACACGACTGCGTCGTGATGATATGCCAAGCCTGCGGCTTGGATAAAAAAAGAAGTAACTTTTGGTAGACAAAAGTTACTTCTTTTTTGGCGCAGAGAGGGGGATTCGAACCCCCGAAGTGGTATTAGCACTTACATGATTTCCAGTCGTGCGCCTTAGAAAAAGCCCCAAAAAGTCACTGTTTATGCGTCTTGTGGCTTCTATACCCTTAAACAGTATACAACGATTACTTTTTTAAATTAGTATACAAAAACTATTATACTTTTTTCTTGGAAGCGGTTTATAAACTAAAATTATTTATCAAGTTCTAATTCCAACAGAGAAGAAATTTGAAAAGACAGGTTTTTTTCTGTTAAAATGGTTTGTCTTTCCTTTAAACTGTCATTGTAATTTTCTTGTTTTGATTTTCCATTTATTTGGTTTTCGTATTTTTTCGGTATCTTATTTTCTTTCAATTTTCATTACCTCTTTTCTTAAAATACAAAAGTTTTCTGTTTTGTATTATTTATTGTGTTGTCTGTATTATTTGTTATAGGTTTTTCCTATTTTTCGGTGTTGTTTTTTACTTCTTTTAAAAGTGGTTTTTCACCATTTTCAATAGTGGTTTTTTCCTTTAATTCCCTAAATTCATAAAGGCTAATACGGGCAGTACTGTTTCTCCCACGCTTAATTTTACCGAGGGAAACGAAACAGCCGTTTCAAATTTTCCTTAGTTGCCCTTATCGGCGGTAAGGATAAAAATGCAAAAGCTACTATCCCTACAGGTTCCTTTGAATTGGTTAAATCGGCAACGGGCGGCGAAAGCGGTATGGCAAAAACCTACGTAAGCTTTAATAAAACAGGTTATTATCACGTAATTGACGGTAACTTTAAATTTAGTGTTGTTAATCCCATTCAGGGCGCTGTGTTAAAGCTTTATGCGTTGGATAGTGACGAAAGTGTTGATAAACTTACCTGGAATAATGCTTACGGCAACGATACCTCTACCGTTGGTATTAAGTTATCAAACGTTTACGGTGGTACCGAAATAGCTGCCATAACCCTTACCGATGCTACCGAATATACCGTAAACGTAAAGGAAGCTTTAGTAGCCCTTGAGAAAAACGAAAACGTTGTATTCGCGCTTACGGCAGAGAACGGAGTTAAAAAACAGGTTGTTAAAGACTTTAATTTGGAAATTGCATCTGCAGTATATAATGAAACCGATGCAAAGCCTGTTATAAATGAAGTCGGCGGTATCTTAAGCGTTGATTCTCCTTATAGAATCGATTATCTCATTGAAAAGGTTGAAATTTTCGTTGACGGAAAAGAAGCAGCCGGCGAAGTAGTAATTAACGGACAGGTTACAAACGTAAAACCGGTGGTTACTGCAGGCAGTCACACCGCTTATGCGGTTATTACCTATGCCGACGGAAAAACAATTCAGAGTAATACCGTAACCTTTAATATGGGAAGCGCATCTGATATTTTGTATGGTGACGTGGATAATAGCGGCGCGATAGATACAAGCGACCTTGCTTCACTTAAGCTTTACCTTGCAGGTATAGGAGAGGTTGGTGAAAACGCTGACTGCGATGCAAACGGCAGCGTAGATACCGGTGACCTTGCATCTTTGAAACTATTCCTTGCAGGAGCAGTTACAGAATTAGGACCTAAGTAATTTTAAAAGGCAAAAAGCAAAAAAGCTTTTTGCCTTTTTTCTGTACTTTAACAAGAAAATATGTTAAACTGTAATAAAGCTTAAGTAAGAGGTGGATACTTTGGATAAAATTTTTAGTATTATTGATTCTTTGTATGATGAATATATTTCTTTATGGGAAGAAGTTTGCAATATAGAAAGCCCCACCGAATGTAAAGAGGGGGTAGATAAAGCGGGGGAATGCTTTATAAAAAAAGCAGAAGAACTCGGCTTTGATATTGAAATATGTAATCAAGCAGTTTCGGGTAATGCAATTTGTATTACTATGAATAAGGCTGCGCAAAAGGCTCCCGTTTGCTTTTCGGGCCATCTTGATACGGTTCATCCCATAGGCTCCTTTGGATATCCGCCTGTAAAGATAAAAGACAATTTTATTTACGGTCCCGGCGTTACCGATTGCAAAGGCGGTATAGTTGCGTCGCTTTTGGCTATGCACTCTCTTCAGCTTAACGGATTTAAAGCAAGACCCATAAAGCTTATTCTTCAAAGCGATGAAGAAACAAGCAGCAGAGAAAGTAATAAAGAAACTGTAAAATTTATGGCGGAAAAAGCAAAGGGAAGTGTGGCGTTCATTAACTGTGAAGGCGCAAGAGACGGAGGTATAATACTTATAAGAAAAGGAATTATTCGTTGTCGGTTTAACGTGCTTGGAAAAGCGGTTCATGCTTCTGCGGCTCATCTTGGAAAAAGCGCCATTGCCGAAGCGGCTTATAAAATATTAGAACTGGAAAAATTCAAGGACGCCGAGGGAATAACAGCAAGCTGCGGAATTATAAACGGCGGTACGGCGGCAAATACTGTTCCTGACAGCTGTAGCTTTGTGTTTGATTTCCGTTTTCAAAATAAAGAACAGTATGATATTATAAAGAATAAAATAACGCAAATATGTCAAAGAAGCTGTATAGACGGTACTGTTTGTACGGCGGAAATATTAAGCGAACGCGTTTGTATGGAGGAAAAGGAGGAAAACGTTAACCTTTATAACAAAATTAACGAAATTTTCGCCAAGTTGGGCTTTGAAACTATGGGCAGAACTTTATCGGCAGGCGGAAGCGATGCCTCTGATATGAGCGCCTATTCAATACCAACAGTAGACGGGCTTGGGGTTTACGGCTGTAATATTCACTCTGTTAATGAAAAAGCAGAGATTTATTCTTTGCCTCTTGCCGCAAAACGTCTCGCCGCCATTGCGGTCAACATAAATTGACACTTCTTTATTAAATTAAATGTAAATTATTGGTTCAGACCCTTGATTTTTGGGATGGAATATTTTATACTTTAACGTGGCTTTTAAAAAATAATGTTAGGGATGTAATAAATGGGTAAAAAAGTCAAAAAATACGGTCATCTTTATTTTATGTTGTTATTTCCTGTAATAGTTACTTATTACGAACTGCTTTTCCGTATTGCTACGGTGGGCGGTGTTTTTAAGGTAAGCACAATTTATATGTTACTTTTCAGTATTGCTTACGGCGGTATCGGTTATCTTCTTTCTTCTATTTTCAGAAACCGCAAGACAAACCGTATTATAGCTGCGGTGCTGGTGGGGCTTACTTGTGTGCCGTATATTGTAGAATATCTCATTTACCGTTTCTTTAAAACCTTCTATGACATCGGTATGGTAACGGGAACAGCGGGGGATGCGGCTACTACGTATACCTCTGAAATTTTCCAGCTTATTTTAACAAGTATTCCCGTGCTTATACTTTTCTTTTTGCCGTTGGCTTTATACCTTATTTTCGGACAAAAATTTGTTCCTGCTTACCGTTCTAAGGCGGCGGTAAGGATTATTTCTTCTGCAACTTCGGTAATATCTTACGTTTTGGCATTTCTTCTTATTACCGCGAGCAGCATTTACGCGCCAATGTATAAAGCGGAGTATAACTTCCGTTCTTCGGTTGAAAACTTCGGTCTTGTAACAGGACTTCGGCTTGACGCAAAATATTTGATAACCGGAAGAGATAACTCGTTTAATATTGAAGATCCTTCCACAATGGAAAACAATCCACCGGAAGACGTACCCATAGAATACGGATATAATAAGCTTGATTTGGACTTTGAGGCTTTGAACCAAGGTGCTTCAAAGAAAATCCAAAACCTTAATAATTATGTCAGCACTCTTACTCCTTCCAAAAAGAACGAGTATACGGGACTGTTTAAGGGTAAAAACCTTATTATGATTTCGGCTGAGGCTTTCACCGCTGAAGTAATCGACCCTGTACGTACTCCCACTTTATACCGACTTGCCAATAAAGGTATTCAGTTTACCGATTATTATCAGCCTTCAAGTGCCGGTACCACGGGCGGTGAATATCAAAACGTTTTCGGTATGCTGCCTATGGCAGGCGGAAGCTCTTTCAAGAACACCGCTAAAACACTTAATTACTATACTATGGGCAGTCAGCTTGACCGTCTCGGATATTTCGGTAAGGCTTACCACAATAACTCTTATACCTATTATGACCGTAACAGAACTCATAATAATCTTGGCTATTCCGAAGGCTTTATGGGTATGGGCAACGGTATGGAAAAATACGTTTCCAACTCCTGGCCTCAAAGTGACCTTGAAATGTTCCAGGGTACTCTTACCGAATATATTGATCGTCAACCCTTTAGCGTTTATTATATGTCGGTAAGCGGTCACAGCGCATACACAAGAACGGGTAACTCTATGACAAGTAAAAACTGGGACAAGGTTAAAGATTTGCCTTATTCCGATACCGTAAAAGGCTATTTTGCCGCAAATCAAGAGCTTGAAAATGCACTTACACATATGGTAAGCGAACTTGAAGCAAAAGGTATTGCCGATAATACGGTAATTGTTATTTCCACCGACCACTTCCCGTACGGACTTGACGACGGCGGTACCTTCGGTAATATGCCGTATCTTTCCGAACTTTACGGATATAACGTAACCGACTATTTTGAAAGAGACCATAACCGCCTTATAATCTGGAGCGGTTGTCTTGAAAAAATGGAACCCATCGTTGTGGACAGCCCCACCTTTAGCTTGGATATTGTACCTACTCTTTCAAACCTTTTCGGCACGGAATTCGATTCAAGACTAATGCCCGGAAGAGACGTTCTTTCCGACGCTCCCGCGCTTGTTTACAATACGAATTACGACTGGAAAACCGATTTGGGTACCTATTACGCTTCCAAGGGTAAGTTTGTTCCCGTTAACGATACGGTAACAATACCTGAAAATTACGTAAGCGATATGAAAACGGTGGTTCGCAATAAAATAAATTATTGCAGTCAAGCACCGGCAAGCGATTATTATAGGCATATATTCGGATAAATTTACAGCATTCCCTCGGGAGTTGGTCTTAGGGACAAATAGGTTTTTCAGATAAATTTGTACGCTTTCTTGTTTTGAAAACTTGTAAGACACAAAGTATTACTGCGTTTTCGCAACTTCAAAATCGAAACAAATTTATTCTTACAAAACTGCTTCG
>JAZRKJ010000017.1:0-12037 GCA_045646245.1 Acutalibacteraceae bacterium | reverse complement strand
CTACCGACGTGCAATTCGACCCCAAATACCAAAACGATTATTCCAAAGCAACAGACCAAATCGAAAGCATACTTAAAACCGTAAAACTTAAAAACAGTTAAAAGCGACGGTATAAGACAAAAAGCGTCAACAAATCAATGCGAAGCATTGTATATCCCTCCGGGGAATGACGGGCTTCGCCCTTATTGCATCAATTCCTTTGATGATATACACGCTAACGCGTGATGATATACCATTGCTTTCGCAATTGATAAAAAAGAGAAGCTTTTTTAAGCTTCTCTTTTTTGGTAATTCTTTTAATTACAACTTTCAATTAAAGCGTTTTATTTCTGCCTTTTCCTACAAAGTTCATTTAATTATTTGAATAAAAAGGAGTTTCCCCCGAAAAACCTGCATCGGGTTTAATATCTGCTACATAACCGACACAGGAATCACATACAGAAGCAGAGTAAATGTTAGATGTAATTTGCTTACAATCACTAATAGAAATCCCATTTTTCTGCATTATACCAGCAGTCCCCGACAAAGTTGTAGTTGCAGTTCCACCGCATTTCACACAGAGTTGTTCCGTCCTTGTATCCTCTGCACAACCTGCAAACATTATGCCAAAACTACACAGTAGAAGAATCAATATTATATTATGTTTCATTTGTACTACCTCTTTCAAAACCAATAAACTTCTTCCCTTGGTATTTAAGTGTACCGTAATCCCCTTCAACCATAACACCGTAATTATTTGGATCTTTTATTGCCAATTCAACACGGCTGCCATTTTCCAATTCAAATACGATCTTATTAACCATTACCTCTTTGTTAATAGGATGAGGTGTTATTGTCCTAGCGACAATTTTTGCGTTTCTCTCTTCTTTTATTGTTCCACATTCATTATCACCGTAAATTTCGTTGTTAGTTTTCTTGCTCATAGCCACTCCGGCAGGTATAGCAAAAATCATTACCACCACAAATATTACTAGCATTGCCGGTATGAAAACTTCACTATCTAATAAATCATTAACAGTCATAAATATTACTCCTTATTATCCTTTAACAGCGACCTAAACTCTATCAAAATAGTATTCTTATACTTTACATCACCCGTATCTCCTATAATGATATTTTCATAAATCTCTGCTTTAGATGTTTTCAAAATCAAACGCGAACCATCTTCTTTTTCAAAAACAAATGTACATCTATATCCTTTAATCGGTGTAGCTACGGTGCCACCTATATTTATCAAATCACCCAACTCTTTTGAAATAACTTTTAAGTTGTATTCAGTTTTTTCTTCGATATTTTCATACTCGGATATAGCACGATTAGCGGAAAAACGATAGCAAACAAAAGCTATAATTGCAATAATACCAAAAATAACAATTAACGGCGTTAAATCCATACTTGTTAAATCATCAATAGACATTTTCATCACTCCTTTATAAGTTTTCGGGAATATATTTTTACTCCTTCCAAAAGATTCTTTTTATCGTCCCGTAAAATAAAAAGTGCGGCTACCGAAGTAACCGCACAAAAAACGCAAACTCCGATAGTCGCCAAACTAATTATGCAAAATGGTTTTACCCAAACTCGCTATAATAGAATTTGCGTTTTTATCAAATTCATTCGAGTTTAGGCAAAAAAGGATATAATATCCCTACGGATAAAAAAATACCACTTTGCGTATTTAATTAGTTTGGCAATTATAAGTTTACCACATTTTTAACTTTAATTCAATAAAAAAATAAAAAGTCTATGAATAGAACATAGGCTTAAGCAAAAGTGCCGAAAACACTACGTTTTCGGCACTTTTTGGCGCGCTTGAAGGAATTCGAATCCCCGACCTTCCGCTTAGGAGGCGGACGCTCTATCCTGCTGAGCTACAAGCGCATATATTCGCCCGCTTTCGCGGGCGGTTTGTTTTATTATTTTCTGTAGCCGTTGGGGTTATTCTTCTGCCAACGCCAGGTATCAATACACATTCTTTCAATGTCGTACTTTGCTTCCCAGCCAAGAATTTCTTTGGCTTTGGAAGCATCGGCGTAAACCTCGTCGGGGTCACCGGGGCGGCGGGGAGCGATAACGTAGGGGATTTCCATTTCGGCAGCCTTACCAAAGGCGTCCTTAAGCTGAAGAACCGAAACGCCGTTACCCGTACCAAGGTTAAAGGCTTCACAAGCCTGATTCTTAAGAGCCCAGTTAACTGCGGCAACGTGACCCTTTGCAAGGTCAACAACGTGAATATAGTCTCTGACGCCGGTTCCGTCAACGGTATTATAGTCGTTACCGAAAACGTTTAATTTTTCAAGTCTGCCAACTGCAACCTGAGAAATATAAGGCATAAGGTTATTGGGAATACCCTTGGGGTCTTCACCGATTCTGCCGCTTTCGTGCGCGCCGATGGGGTTAAAGTAACGAAGAAGTGCAATACACCAGGTGTTATCGCTAACGTATAAGTCGCGGAGCATTTCTTCAATAAAGAGCTTAGTTCTGCCGTAAGGGTTAATTGCGCCAAGGGGCATACCTTCCTTAAGGGGCATTTCCTTAGCAACGCCGTAAACGGTAGCAGAAGAAGAAAATACGATTTTCTTAACGTCGAATTCACGCATTACTTCAAGAAGCACCAAAGTGCTTATAAGGTTATTATCATAATACTCAACAGGCTTTGCAACCGATTCTCCAACCGCTTTAAGACCTGCAAAGTGAATAACAGCTTCAACGTTGTTTTCCTTAAAGATATTTCTTAAGGCTTCCTTATTGCGAACATCTTCTTTGTAGAACTTAACGCTTTTGCCCGCAATTTCCTTAACTCTGACCAAGGATTCTTCGTTACTGTTGTCAAGGTTATCAACTACAACAACGTCATAGCCCGCAGCCATCATTTCAATACAGGTATGAGAGCCTATGTAGCCGGCACCGCCTGTTACTAAAACTGCCATTAAAATCATCTCCAAATAATAATTGTCAAACAAACAAATATGTGTTATACTTATTATAATTAGTGTTATAAAAAAAAGCAAGAGTTTTTGGAGAGTTTTATGAACAGTCTTATAAACCCCAGCGTTTTTTCCGACACCTTTGCCCTTCCCGGCACAGCGGTTGACGGTCATATTAAAATTGCTTCCGCCGTTCAGCTTAAGGTTTTACTTTACATTTTTCGCCACAGCAGCCAAGAGCTTGACGACGTTGCAATAGCAGAAGCGTTGTCTTTACATTCAGAGGAAGTGCGAGACGCTATTGGATATTGGGCAGGCGCAGGAATATTAAACGCCCCCACAAAAGCAGTCAAAAGCATCAAGGCAACCTCTAAAAAAGCGCGTATGCAAAGCGAAAAGCCCACCCGCGAGGAGGTTTCTCGTCTTGCTGAAAACGACGAAAAATTACAGTTTTTATATTACGAAGCACAAAATGTTTTCGGCAGAGGCTTAAAGCAGAACGAAGCTTCCCTTTTTGCCTGGCTTTATTGTGATGAAGGTATGGACGTTTCGGTTATTCTTATGCTTTTGCGCCTTGCGAAAAAGCAAGACAAGGTTAACACCCGTTTTATTGAAAGCACCGCAATTGAATGGATAGACAGCGGTGTGGAAACAATAGCCGATGCCGAAGCAAAAATGAGCGAAGCTCTGCTTTACGACCAATGCTGGAAGCTGGTTTGTTCGGCGTTTGGTATTCAAAAAAGAAAACCCAGCAAAAAGGAAAGCGAGCTTGCTTACCTTTGGGTAAACGAGTGGAAATACGACCGCGCAATATTAGTTAAAGCTTATGAAATTTGCGTTAATAATACAAGCGAATTTTCTATACCCTATATAAAAACGATTCTTGACAAATGGCACCAAAGCGGTATAAAAAAGGTCGAAGACATAAAAGAAGAGGAAAAAGCGGATAAAAAGCAAAAGAAAAATGATTTTGCCGCTTACGATAAAAGCCTTATCGACCAAATTCTTAATTCGGAGGATTAAAATATGGCTCTTTCTAACGAAACCGTTCAAAAGGCTCTTTACTTAAAGGAACAAGCGGTTAAAAAAGAAGAATACAGGTATGAAGCTGCCCTTGAAAAAGCAAAAGAAGCTAATCCGCGAATCGGTGAAATCGACCTTAATTTAGCAAACATAGGCGCCGCACTTTTGGGCTACGCCATGAAGGGCGACACCGCCGCTATTGAAACCTGCAAAAGCCAAAGCGAAGCCCTTTCAAAAGAAAAAGCAAGGCTTTTAAAGAAAGCGGGAGTCAAAGAAAAACAGGTTTTTTGCAAGGTATGTGATGACACAGGTTACGTTTCGGGAAGACTTTGCGAATGTGTTAAAGCCGTAGCCAAAGAGCTTGCCGTTAAAGAACTTAACGACAGTATGCCTCTTGAAAGCGTTGGTTTTGACAGTTTCAGTATTGATTATTACCCCGACGACGCAAAAGAAAAAATGCAAAAAATTCTTTCTTTTTGTGTTTCTTACGCTGACGGGTTTTCAAAAAACAGCGATAACCTTTTGTTTATGGGTAAAAGCGGTCTGGGTAAAACTCACCTTTCACTTTCCATTGTAAAAGCGGTAACAGAAAAGGGTCATACCGCAGTGTACGGACCCGCGCAAACGCTTTTTTCCGCCGCCGAAAAGGAACGCTTCAGTTATTCCGGTGACAGCGAAAAATTAGACGAAATTATGGACGCCGATTTACTTGTTATAGATGACCTTGGAACCGAGTTTATGACGAACTACGTTCAGTCACTTTTCTACGATATTGTAAATTCCCGCCTTTTAAAAAAGCTTCCAACCATTATAAACACCAATTTAAGCTTCGAAGAGCTTGAAAGCCGTTACACCGCAAGAATCACTTCCCGACTTATTGGCGAATATACGGTTAAAAGTTTTATTGGCAACGATATACGCCTACTGAGAAAGCTTAATAAGCAAAAATAAAAAACGGTGCATTTCCAAATCGGAAATGCACCTTATTTTTTATTAAAGAATTGAGAAACTTACCACAATAGCCGCAAATACAATCGATACCATTGAAAGAAGTTTTATAAGGATGTTAATGGCAGGGCCGGAGGTATCCTTAAAGGGGTCGCCGACAGTATCACCGACAACAGCCGCTTTGTGGTTTTCACTTCCCTTTCCGCCGTGAACACCGCTTTCAATATACTTTTTAGCGTTATCCCAAGCGCCGCCCGAGTTAGACATAAATATCGCCATAAGGAAGCCCGAAGCAGTAGCGCCGGCAAGCATACCCACAACACCTGTACAGCCAAGCACAAGGCCTACAATTATGGGAACAACAACGGAAACAACGGTGGGAACAACCATTTCTTTAAGGCTGGCTTTTGTACAAAGGTCAACGCAAGAAGCGTAATCCGCATCGGCTTTTCCGTCCATAAGTCCAACGATTTCTTTAAATTGACGGCGAACCTCTTTAACTACGCTTTGAGCAGCTCTGCCCACAGAATTCATAGTGAGAGCGGCAAAAACGAAGGGCAAGCAGGCGCCTACAAAAAGACCGATTAAAACGGTAGGATTAGTAATACTCAAATTGCTGATTGCCGCTTCTCCGCCATCAATGCTTTTAACCTTATCAACGTAAGACGCCATAAGCGCAAGTGCGGTAAGCGCGGCAGAACCAATAGCAAAACCTTTACCGGTAGCCGCGGTAGTGTTACCGAGAGAATCAAGCGCGTCGGTTCTTTCTCTTACTTCCTCTTCAAGTCCTGCCATTTGGGCAATACCTCCCGCGTTATCGGCAACAGGGCCATAAGCGTCGGTAGCAAGAGTAATACCGAGAGTAGAAAGCATACCAACTGCTGCAAGAGCAATACCGTAAAGACCGGTAGCGGTATTTTGAGCGCCACCCGAAACAAAGTAAGCCACAAGAATACAAATTGCTATTATAACAATAGGAAGTAAGGTGGACATCATACCTACCGAAAGACCGCCTATTATAATGGTAGCAGTACCCGTTTCGCTTGTTGCGGCAAGATTTTTAGTGGGTTTATAGCTATCGGAGGTGTAGTATTCAGTAGCCTGACCTATAAGCACACCTGCAATAAGACCTGCAAGAATAGCAAAGTACATTTTCCAGTTTC
The DNA here is from genome assembly GCA_045646245.1 of Acutalibacteraceae bacterium. Classification (GTDB taxonomy): domain Bacteria; phylum Bacillota; class Clostridia; order Oscillospirales; family Acutalibacteraceae; genus SIG607. The sequence goes on along the minus strand of JAZRKJ010000017.1, from coordinate 5,976 downwards.
CTTGAGGTAATATATACCATACAAGGGGGAAAGATACAATTGCAATTACTATTGCGGAGAAGTTAGTACCACGTGAAAGCGCACCTAAAAGCTGTTTTTGGGTGGCGCCTTCTTTAGTTCTTATTAAGAAGGTACCGATAATAGAACATATTACGCCGATTACCGAAATAAGCAAAGGCAGAGCCATAGCTTTTATTCCGTTATCTTTAAATGCGGTAACGCCCAAAGCGCAAGCCGAAATAATCGAGCCAACGTAAGATTCGTAAAGGTCGGCGCCCATACCCGCAACGTCGCCTACGTTATCACCTACGTTATCGGCAATAACCGCAGGATTTCTTGGGTCGTCTTCGGGAATACCGGCTTCTACTTTACCCACAAGGTCAGCGCCAACGTCAGCAGCCTTGGTAAATATACCGCCGCCAACACGGGCAAACAGAGCCATAGAGGAAGCGCCCATACCAAAGGTGAGCATTGCGCTTGTAATTTCACTTTCGTTTAATTTGAAAACAAATTTCAACAGCGCAAACCAAAGAGCAATATCGAAAAGTCCGAGGCCTACAACGGTAAAGCCCATAACGCTGCCCGCAGAAAATGCTACGCGAAGACCCTTGTTAAGACCTTCACGGCAAGCGTTAGCGGTTCTGGCATTGGAAGAGGTTGCTATTTTCATTCCCACAAAGCCCGAAAGAGCGGAGAAAAAGCCGCCCGTTATAAAAGCGAAAGGAACAAAAGGAGTAAGCAAATCAGCAATAGCCATTCCGCCGAGCACTAAAAACATTACGCCGAAAAACACAAGTACCACAAGGTATTGGCGTTTAAGGTAAGCATTAGCGCCTTGTCTTATTGAAGCGGAAATTTTTTTCATTTTTTCAGTTCCTTCAGAGAACTTAAGTACCTTTTTGGCTGTAAGCAGCGCAAATATCAGGGCACACGCCGCACCGACAAAGGTAAAAATTGCAAGATATTTTGCCATTTATAGATTCCTCCCATTTAGAGTGTAACTTATATTTTATCACGACTTTGTTAAAAAATCAACATATTTTTATTTGCAAATTGAAGAAATTTTCCAAACAATAAAAACGCCGACATTCTTTAACTTAACGTCGACGTTTAAGTATTATTTTTTTACCTTTAATTTCTTTTCTTCACCTTTTATAAGACGCTTTATGTTGTCTTTATGCCGCCAGAAAACAATTGTACCCGCCAAAAGGCTTAAACCGATTACCACGTAATCAGGATTTGTTATTCCGTCAAAACCGTTTATTCCAATTGAAAAACCAACCACCAAAACGGTTGCGATAAGGGTACTTAAGGAAACGATTCCGGTAATAATCATATTTATTGCATAGCCCGTAAGTCCGGCTGCAATTGCCCAAGGGCAGCATACCGCAAAAATACCAACGCTCGTTGCGGCGCATTTACCGCCTTTAAAACCGAACCACACAGGGAAAGCATGACCAACCATACATGCAACGCCGCAAATATACTTCCCGTACATAACCATAGTAGTACTGTCATTAAATGCGTATTTATAAACAAGCATACCGACAAGCGCGGCAGCGGCTCCTTTTAAAGCGTCGCAAAGGAAGGTAAGAATACCCGCAGTTTTTCCCGCTACGCGTAAAACATTTGTTGTGCCTGCGTTTCCGCTTCCATGTTCTCTTACATCGGTTTTAGAAAAAACTTTAGTAAAGATAACCGCGAAGCTGATACTTCCTATAAGGTAAGCAAAAATTGGCGCCAATACGGCAAGTGCTATCATTTTTTATCGTCTCCTCTTTCTCTGATAACAAAACGAATAGGTGTGCCTTCAAGGCCGAAAATCGACCTGATTTGGTTTTCTAAATATCTTTGATATGAAAAATGGAATAATTCCTTATTATTACAAAAGCAAACAAAGGTAGGCGGAGCGGTTGAAGCTTGGGTCATATAGTAAATTTTCAGTCGCTTACCTTTATCTGTCGGAGGTTGTACACGGGCAGTTGCATCGGCAAGAATATCGTTAAGCTTACCCGTGGAAATACGCATATTGTTTTGTTCATAAACAAAATGGATAAGTTCAAAAAGTCTGTCAACTCTTTGACCCGTTTTTGCCGAAATGAAAATAATGGGAGCATAAGGCATAAAAGAAAAATCGTTCATAAGCTTCTTTCTGTACGCATCCATTGTGGTGCTGTCTTTGGCTACGGCATCCCACTTGTTTACGGCAATTATACAAGCCTTACCCTGCTCCATAGCAAGTCCCGCTACTTTAGAGTCCTGTTCGGTAAAGCCTTCAACACCGTCTATTATTATAACACAAACGTCGCTTCTTTCAATAGCCATCTGGGCGCGAAGCACACTGTATTTTTCAATTTGTTCTTCTACCTTGCTTTTACGCCTGAGTCCTGCGGTATCAATAAAATTATAGACGGTATTATCCTTTTCTATGCGCGTATCTATTGCGTCACGGGTGGTGCCTGCAATATCTGAAACAATTGAACGTTCTTCTCCCGAAACACAGTTTATAAGAGAAGATTTTCCCGCATTGGGTTTGCCTATAACCGCTACGTTAATTATCTCTTCCTCTTGGTCATCACCGTCTTCTTTTGGGAGATAGCGGAAAACTTCATCCAACAAATCACCCGTTCCGTGACCGTGTACCGAAGAAACGGCAATGGGGTCGCCAAGGCCAAGATTGTAAAACTCGTAAAACTCCATAGGCGTTTTACCTAAGCTGTCGCACTTGTTAACACAAAGCACAACAGGTTTACCGCTTTTTTGCAAAAGAGCGGCAATATCATTATCGGCGGCGGTTACACCCGAAATCAAATCGGTAACGAAAATTATAACGTTTGCTGTGTCAATGGCAAGATTTGCCTGCGCACGCATTGATTTAAGAATGATGTCATCGGTTTTAGGTTCAATACCGCCCGTATCAACAAGCATTATTTTACGGTTGCACCATTCGCAATCACCGTAAATACGGTCTCTTGTAACACCGGGAGTATCGTCAACAATAGAAAGCCGTTGACCTATAAGTTTATTAAACAAGGTAGATTTACCAACGTTTGGTCTACCAACCACAGCTACAACCGGTTTTGCCATTTACTTTGCCTCAATTCCTAAAATTTTATCAATTAAATCATAACCGTCGTTTTCGGTAATTACGGTTTTAACGTTAAGCGCTTTCTCCAGTTCTTCTACAGTAACGTTATCAAGGAACATATCGTTTTCGTACCTTAACATAGAAGCGGGTAAAAGAATTTCTTTTCCCAAATCCGCACCTGTAAGCTGCTTTATGATATCACCGCCGGTAACAAGCCCCGAAACGGTAATTTTTTCACCGAAAAACTCGTTTACAATTGACCGAACTTCACAGTTTAAATTTTGCCACTTTAATTTCGCTTTGTCAACAATTTCCTTTATAAGAGAATAAGCGGCAACACCCGTAACAACGGTACGCTTTACGCCGTCGGGAGCATTATCGCAAAGTTCTATTGCGTCAAACGCTTCTTTTTTAAGAAGCGCCCACATTCCGACTCCGTTGTCAAGCTGGTCAAAATCGCCGTAGAATTCGGCGTTGGGTATTTCCCGCTCCGATTTTAAATAGAACTCATCGGAACCGTAAACCTTTCTTACGCCGTAAGCTTCTTCGCACTTTTTCGCGTATTCTTCAATAATATCCAAGACCTTTGCCGCGCTTTCCTTATTAAAGGGTTCAATTTCGGCAAGACCTTCACGGTATTTTGTAAGTCCGACGGGAACACAAGCAACCGACTGAACGCTTTTCATTTTTGTTAAATCGCAAAGGCTTCTTTTAAGCTCTTCCCCGTCGTTATAATCGGGACAAAGCACAAGTTGACAGTTCATAGCAATTCCCGCATCGTCAAAGCGCTTTAAAATTTCAAGGCACTCCCCTGCAAAACGATTGTTCATCATTTTACATCTGAGCTGAGGATTTGTGGTATGAACCGAAATATTAACGGGGCTTATGTGCATTTTTATAATTCTGCCGATTTCGTGTTCGGTTAAATTGGTAAGGGTAATATAGTTTCCGAAAAGGAAAGAAAGGCGTGAATCGTCATCTTTAAAATAAAGAGTGTCACGCATACCGTGGGGAAGCTGGTCAATAAAACAGAAAATGCACTTATTTTTGCAGGACCGTTGCTCATCCATAAGGTAAGATTCAAATTCAAGGCCCAATTCTTCGTATTCACCTTTGTTAATACGAATGGTTTTAACCTTTCCTTCACTTGTTTCTATTTCAACCTTAAGGCGTTTTTCGTCCTGATAAAAACGGTAGTCCAAAACGTCAATTATTTCGTTACCGTTAATGGTGAGGATTTTATCCCCGCCCTTTATCCCCTTTTTATCTGCGGGAGAAAAGGGAGATACCGAATCAATTTTTACTGCCATACTTGCCACCGCCTTTCACAGAAAAAAGGCAGAGGAATACCCCTCTGCCCCATTTTTTAAAGATTTAAGATTATTCTTCTACCTTAACTACCTGACGGTCACCGTAATAACCGCAAGCGCTGCAAAGGCGATGAGAACGCTTATACTCGCCGCAACGGGGACACTTTACAAGTGTAGGTGCGGAAATCTTCCATAAATTGTTACGTCTTTTGTCTCTTCTTGCTTTAGATGTTTTTCTCTTAGGTACTGCCATTTTAAATACAACTCCTTAATAATAAAAAGTTAATTTTCTTCTTTTAATAAATCCGCCAAAGCCTGTAAACGTGGGTCTATCTGCTTTGTGTTGCAGTCACATTTTCCGTCGTTCAGATTTTTACCGCAAGAAGGACATATTCCTTTACAGTCCTCTTTGCAAAGGTGTTTCATCGGAAGAGAAATGATTACTTCGGTGTAGACAAGCTCGTCCAAATCAAGCTTTAAATCTTCCACCAAAATAATATCGTCATTGTCAATTCCGGCGATTTCGGGAGCCAAGGACTTTTCAAGCGTCACCTTATGCCGGGTTTCGGTTGGTAGCCCGCACCTGTCACAAGGGGCCGAAAAGACGTACACCATACTGATTGACAGCGTTACCAGTCCGGCTTTGTTTGTTACCTTTCCTGTCACCGTAACGGGCTTTTTGAGCGGATATTCACCCATATACTCAACTTCGGAAAGATTAACAGAGTGGTCGATCGGAAGGGTATAATTCTCGGTAATAAATAGCTTTTTTAAATCAAGAATCACACAGAATCCTCCCATCGTTGCCATAATATTATATACAAAAGGGTACCTTTTGTCAATACCCAATTTTTAAGATGCCCCCAAAATATATTAGTGTTGAAATTTATGAGTAAAACGTGTATAATAAGTACAATAAGTATCCACTATTTTCAGTTCGGAGAATTATATGAAGAAGTTTTTAGAAACAATTAAAAAAGTTTTCTGCTTTTTCTTTAGTAAGAAATTTATGATATATACGCTTATAGGCACTTTTAACACCTTTAACTGCGTTGTGTTTTCCACCCTTTTGGAAATGGCGTACGTTCAGGAAAACCTTGCCTTTGCGGCTGGCTATATTTTAAGCCTTACAATTTCGTATATATTCAACAGTATTTTTAACTTTAAGAGAAAGCTGACCTTTTTACGTTACGGTAAATTCCTTATTTCCTATATTCCTAATTTTATAATACAGAATATTGTAACCTTTATTTTCTTTAACATTATAGAATTGCATCATATTATCGCTTACATCGTCGCCGCCTTGCTTGGTACCCCCGTCACCTTCCTGTTTTTAAAGGTCTTCGCTTTTGGGGAAAAGAAATCCAAACACAACAAGGCTTAAGTTATTTATACAAAAAAAGGAAGTTTTCGCAAAGGAAAACTTCCTTTTTTTATTTCTTTAAATTTTTTGTCACAAAACAGGTGGTCAGCTTCGTTATATTATTAAAAGGGTAAAAAAGAACGTTTTATATAAAAGTAACGTTTAAAAATAAAGAAAGAGGAGAGTCCAATGGGTACTAATGAACAAAGCGAAGA
>JAZRKJ010000016.1:0-5962 GCA_045646245.1 Acutalibacteraceae bacterium | reverse complement strand
TAGCCGTACTCCATAAAAGCGAACAGTATTACTTTAAGCAAGATTAGTGGATTATATCTTTTGCGACCTGTCTTGCTTTCCTTAACAGCAAGATATTTTCTTAGGTCGATACAATCCATAACCTCGCAAAACGTATATACCGGATCAGAAATTTCTATTATTGTTGAAATTTCTACTGGTAATTTCAATTGATATGTTGTATTATATACTCGTGGGTTATATTTATTTTTCATTAACTTAATTATACCACAAAAAAGACTACATTCCTATCCTTTCGGATTGGTTTGTAGTCTTTTTTTATTTGGACTGTTTTTTTTACAGCCCCTTTTAAGGTTTTTTAGCGTATTTGTCAGGGTATGAAACCGACCGACTGTATTGCTTTGGGGTCATTTTTGTTTCCTTTTTGAAAACACGGCAGAAGTAATGCGGGTTATCATAGCAAAGGAAATCTGAAATTTGAGATATTGTGTAAATATCCTTTCTGATAAGGTATTTAGCTTCGCTTATTTTAAGGTCGGTTAAATACTCGGTAATTGTTTTGCCGCAATTTTCTTTGAATACCGAAGAAATATGAGTGCGGCTGAAGCCTAATTCTTTGCTTATTGCCTCTACCGTAATTTTTCCGTATACGTTGTTTGTAAGAATATCAATAATTGTGTTGGTAAGTTTATCGTAATTCTTAACGTCATCGTCAATTTTAGGTAATGTAATAGAGCGTATAAGCTTTAGCATAAGCATTTCAAGGTTAAGCTTTATGAGCTGTTCGCTGCCGAAATAACCGTCCACACGTTTTTTTAGTTCGACTTCATAGGGGCTGTCGTCTTCAAGATGATACGCTTCCTGTCCGTCTGAAATCATTTCTGTTATGTATTTTCTAAGCGGTGTAGGCACGTTCATATGACGGTTATTGAAAAACTTCATATGTTTTGAAGGGCAGTAGAAGGTAATTATAAATACTGTGGGCGGGTCATCGGGGTTTGAAGCAATTGAATGGCTTTGACCGGGCTTGTGAAAAATGACTTCACCTTGTGAAAGATGAATTTCATGACCGTCAGCAGTTGCTATTGCGGCGCCTTTGTCGATATAAACAAGTTCCCAGTAATTATGTATTTCACTATCAAAGTTGTAGGTTGACTTAAATTCGAAATAGTGAATAGACATTATCTGCCGCACGTTTATAACACTGTTTATAGAGTTTTTACCGTATCTGGGTTCCAAAACGATTCTCTCCTTTACAAAAGTATACCGTTTGCTTATATTAGTGCATTGAATTTGTACTTTTATAATGTTATCATAAAAAGTAACTTAAGTCAATATATTTGGAGGTATTATTATGAATGTATTAGCTGTATCTTGCCATCCTGATGATATGGAAATCCATTGTGTCGGCACTTTACTTAAGTGTAAAAAACGCGGCGATAACGTAACCGTATGTCACGTTGCCAACGGTAATATGGGACACGTTGTAATCGAACCCGAAGAGCTTGGAAAAATCCGTATTGCAGAGGCTAAAAAATCCGGTGACATTGCAGGCTTTAAAACCGTTACTTTAAATGTAGGTGACCTTTACGTTAACTCTAAAGACAGAGAACAGCATGATGCTCTCGTTAAGGTTATTCGTGATGCTAAGCCCGACTTTATTATTACTCACGCACCGGACGATTATATGATGGATCACGTTGAAGTTTCAAGACTTGTTTTCGACGCTTCTTTTTCAGCAAGCGTGCCTCATTACAGACCTGACCTTGGTGAGGCTTGTGCAGTAACTCCGGTTTACTATATGGATAACTCTGACTATGTTTCCTGCGAACCTTATGAGTTTGTTGATATTACCGATGAAATTGAAACCAAGCTTCAAATGCTTGCTTGTCACGAAAGTCAGCTCGTATGGCTTAAAGACCACGACGGAATCGACGTACTTGAAAACACAAGACTTTATTCTCAAATGCGCGGCGCACAGTGCGGCGTTAAGTATGCCGAAGGCTACAGAAGACTTTTCGCAAGCCTCAGAGCTACAACAAAACGTTTATTGCCCTAAACGAAATTAAAAAAAGGAGAGAAAGAGAAATGGATTTTAATTCAACAGTAAAGGGCTCTGCCCTTGAGGGCTTTTATCCCGCAGGTTGGGATTTTGAAAAAATTGATGCTTGTATCGGTGAACCCGAAACTATTACCGAGCATCAGGCGCATTGGAACGATAACTTCACCCCCATTAAGTGCGATAATTTAGGTGAATTTGAAGTTTATATGGGCCATGAAATTGCAATGCAAATTAAACTTGCAAAGGAAAGAAACGAAAAGGTTGCATTTATTCTTCCCGTAGGTCCTATGGGTATGTATAAGTGGGTTGTTTACTTTATCAACGCTTGGAAAATTTCTTGCGAACACGTTTACACCTTTAATATGGACGAATGGGCTGACAGCGAAGGCAACACCCTTCCCGCTGACAACACCGGCGCATTTAAGTACGCTATGGAGCAGGCTCTCTTTAATCCTCTCGGTGAACTTACCGTTCCCGAAAATCAGAGAAACTTTGCTACTAAAGAAAATCTTCCTACATACCCCGAAAAGATTGCCGCATTAAAGGCAGAAGGCGCAAAGCTGATTTTGGTTTACGGTATCGGCAGAATGTGTCATATTGCATTCTGGGAGCCTCAAAATGCTCCTTACAGAATTGCCGCTAAGATTCATCCTCTTACCGTTGAGCAGAATGCTCTTACCAGCTTTAAGTCCAGAACCACTTTGGTTCCCTGCAGAGCTAACACCATCGGCCCCGGATTGTTCCTTAAGGCTGACTATGCTATCGGCGGCGCAGACGGTACTTTAGGCAGAGGCATGCAGTGGCAGGGTATGTCTCTCTGGATGACTCTTCGTCACGAAAAGACTCCTTGGATTACCTCTACTTATATTCCCACCATCCCCGGTAAGCTCTTCTTCCTTAAAGACCTTGCAGGTCCTCTTGAGGCTGAATGTAACTAATATAACATCATAATCTTTATCCGCCCTTCATACTATATAGTGTGAAAGGCGGAATTTTTTATGAAATGTTTAGTTATAACCAAACGGCAAATAATGCTGACCTGCGCCCTTGTTTTGGCGCTAACCGTTTGCGTTGTCGGTACGCTGTCGGCGTTTGCGGGAAATGACCGAAAACTTCCTATTTACTGCGTTGAAACGGAAGAAAAGAAAATAGCAATTTCTTTTGATGCGGCTTGGGGTAACGACGACACAGGGGAGCTTATTAAAATTTTAAGCGACTATAACGTTCCCGCAACCTTTTTCGTGGTCGGCGCTTGGGTAGATAAATACCCCGAATCGGTAAAGCAGTTAAGCGACGCGGGTCACAGGGTTGAAAACCATTCCAATACCCACCCTTATATGACCAAACTTTCCCGTGAACAGATAACAAACGAAATAGAGTGCTGTAATGAAAAAATTGCAAAGGTAACGGGAAGGACACCCACCCTTATTCGCGTACCATACGGCGATTACGATAACCACGTTGTGGAAACTGTGGAAAGTCTGGGTATGTACTGTATTCAGTGGGATGTTGAAACACTTGCAACAAAAGTAATAGTGTGATATAATGAAGATAACGAACATCTTCAAAGATATCTCAAGAGAAGAAAAGTTAAGGATTTTTGATGATGTTATGAAAATTATATTGCAGGATGTGAAAACGAATGATAGCAATTTATGCAAGACAGAGCATAGACAAGAAAGAGAGCCAATCAATAGAAATACAAATTAATTTTTGTGAGAGCTACATAAACTCTAAACCACATACGGAAAAAATAGAGGTTTACAAAGACAAAGGATATTCGGGCAAAAACACCCATCGTCCCGACTTTGAAAGAATGATGGCCGACATTGAGAATGGTCGAATATCAAAAATTGTCGTTTACAAACTCGATAGAATAAGTCGTAATCTATTAGATTTTATGAGTATGTATAAAAAATTTGAAGAACATAAAATCGAATTTTGCTCTGTAAACGATACTTTCGATACTTCTACCCCTATTGGTCGCAGTATGTTAAAAATTAGTATGGTTTTTGCCGAAATGGAAAGAGAATCAATCCAACTTCGTGTCAAGGATAATTATTATGAGAGAATAAAAGACGGCAGATGGGCAGGTGGTCCCGCACCCTTTGGTTTCAAAAAAGGCAGAATAGGTAAAATACCCACTCTTGAAGTAGAAGAAAAAGAAATGAATGCCGTTTGTCAAATGTTTGCTTGGTATGAAGAAGATATAAATATTTCTTTGGGTAAAATTGCTCGTAAACTTCAACAAATGGGTATTGAGGGAAGAAAACGAAAAACATTTGATAATGTTGCTATTGCGAGAATTTTGCAAAACCCCGTTTATTGTAAAGCAGACAAAATCTTATACAAGTATTACGAAAATAAGCATATAAATTTTTGTAACGACATTTCTGAATGGGATGGCAGCAAGGCGGCAATTATCGTAGGCAAAAAAGTAGATAAAAGCGGTAATAGAAAATATACCGATGTTTCGGAACAAACAATATACCTTGCAAATTTTGCAGGAACAGTTTCATCAAGAACTTTTATTAAAGTGCAGGAACGTCTTTCACAAAATCAACAAATTAAGCGAGGAAATGCACCAACACGAATGCAAGAATTGGCAGGGTTAATCAAATGTGCCAAATGTGGATATGCAATAAAAATATATAATGACCCGAAACTCGATTGTTATGGAAATAGGGGTTTGCATTTATGTAATGCAAAGTTTCAAACATCGCTTGAAACCATACAAAAAGCAGTGCAAAGAGAAATGACCGTTCGTATGGAAGAAATAGAAAAAATCAATCGGGCTAAAGTTAAAAAAGCACAGTCGGAAGATAAAGCAATCGCCAAATTAAAGCAGGAACTTGCGAACTTAATTTCTCACTCGGCACAAAGTGAATTATTGGAACAAGCACTAAAAGAAAGCATAGAGCAAAAGCAACAAGAATTAAATCAGTTAGAAATAAACAGACATATCAACCAAATAAACAGAATAAATGCAAGTGATGTCGATTTATTAAAATATGATATGTTATCCACCGAGGCGAAAAAAGATGTTTGCCGTAAAATGATTGAAAAAATCTTATTGCACGAAAGTGGAGATATCACGATATATTGGAAGATATAAAAATAAAGGGTTGGCGGCGCCAACCCTTTATTTTTTAGTCGTGTAATTCGTAATCTTCAAAATCTAAATATACGGATACATATTTACTTGTTTTGCATTTCCTTGTTTGCGGATATGGTTTGCTTATATAATTGCATTGTGTACCGACAATAAGGGGGTATTCGTTCAAGTAATATTTCAATTTGTTCAGGTGTCCCTGTTGCTCTAATTTTCATATTGATATGCCTCCGTTAAAAAGGTAAATCGCCGTCGTCGGTAACTTCAGCATATTTATCAACTGAAAAATTGGCATAGCAGCAAGACATTTTGTTCCCACCCTTGCCGTCGTCGTAATAGACACAAGAAATGGGAATATGTTTTTCAAAAGCATCTTTAACGATTTGTGCCGTCGGGTTTGGATATTTGCTATCGCCATATCCCGACATTCTAAAAATCATAATAAAGACAGTTTTGCTTTTTTCTCTATCGTATGATTTCATAGCAATAGAAAGATAGGGTTTGTCGGGGTTATCAATCAAGTTTGAAATATAACCACCTAAAAAATAATTTTCGTAAATGTTGTTTAATTTTTGTGAAAGCATAAATACTAACACTCCTTTAAGTTATTTACTTAAACTTTTTAATCTAAAAGGAGTATGTTCATTATCCGTTGTAAGGTATTTAACTTCTCAACCCATTAAGTTATATATCTACACAAACACCTTTAATAAGGGTTATAACTAAAACCTTTTTCAAAGTAATCCACCTATTTACCCTTGTTTAAGAGATTTACCTATATACCTTATTATTAAGTGATTTACCTAATA
>JAZRKJ010000015.1:0-5514 GCA_045646245.1 Acutalibacteraceae bacterium | reverse complement strand
TCGGTCATAGTTTCGTTTTCCTTAAGGATAATACAAGCCATTATTTCCTCGCCGTATTTCTTATCGGGAACGCCTATAACCTGAACGTCACTTACCTTTGGGTTAGTATAAATAAATTCTTCTATTTCCTTGGGGTAAATGTTTTCACCGCCTCTTATAATCATATCCTTAAGTCTGCCGGTAATAAGGTAGTTTCCGTCAGGGCGACGACAAGCAAGGTCACCCGTGTGAAGCCATCCGTCTTTATCAATGGCGGCGGCGGTGGCTTTTGGCATTTTATAGTAGCCCTTCATAATATTATATCCTCTGGCTACAAATTCACCGTTAACGCCGTCGGGACAGTCTTCTCCCGTTTCCGGATCTATTACCTTACACTCAACGTTGGCAAAGGCACTGCCTACGGTTTCGGTACGCACTTCCAAAGAATCGTACCAACGGCTCATAGTACAACCGGGACTTGCTTCGGTCTGTCCGTAAACCGAAACAATTTCCTTCATATTCATAACTTCGGTAGCCTTTTTCATAAGGTCGGCAGGACAGTTTGCGCCCGCCATAATACCAACTCTCATATAAGAAAAATCAGTTTTATCGAAGTCGGGGTGTTGCATCATAGCAATAAACATAGTGGGTACGCCGTTAAAGGAAGTTATATGCTCATTGTGAATACAGGCAAGAGAAGGCTTGGGTGAAAAATAAGGCATAGGATACATAGTAGTACCGTGTGTCATAGATGCAGTCATTGAAAGCACCATACCAAAGCAATGGAACATAGGTACCTGTATCATCATTCTGTCGGCAGTAGATAAATCCATTTGGTCGCCTATAAACTTACCGTTGTTTACAACGTTATAGTGGGTAAGCATAACGCCTTTGGGGAAGCCGGTAGTACCCGAAGTATACTGCATATTGCAAACGTCGTCTTTATCAACGGCGGCAGCCAAACGGCTTACTTCGCTTAAGGGAGTTTCGGCAGAACGAGTAACCGCTTCATTCCAGGTCATACAGCCCTTTTGCTTAAAGCCAACGGTAATAACGTTACGAAGGAAAGGAAGCCTTTTGCTGTGAAGTGATTGACCCGATTTCATATTATCAAGTTCGGGACAAAGGCGGGCTATAATTTCACCGTAGTTGGTATCTTTACTTCCTTCGGTCATAACAAGAGTGTGCGTATCCGACTGTTTTAAAAGATACTCTGCTTCGTGGATTTTATAAGCAGTATTTACGGTGACTAAAATAGCGCCGATTTTGGTGGTCGCCCAAAAGGCAATATACCATTGCGGTACGTTGGAAGCCCAAACGGCAACCTTGGTACCCGCCTTTACACCCATAGAAATCAGAGCACGTGCAAAGGTATCTACATCGTCTCTAAACTGACTGTAGGTTCTTGTATAATCAAGGGTAGTATACTTAAAAGCATACTGGTCGGGGAATTCTTCCACCATTTTATCAAGTACCTGAGGGAACGTAAGGTCAATAAGCAAATCCTTTTTCCAAACGAATTTACCGGTATGAGACTTATTATAATAAAGGGTGGATTCGTTTTTGGAAGTATCGCCGTACTGTTTCATATAATTGACGAATTGTGAGAAAATAATCTCCATATCGTCAAGCTCTTCGCACCACGCAGGGTCCCAGATAAGGGAGAAAAATCCATCGTAGTTTACGCTGCGAAGCGCCAACATCATATCGTCAATAGGAAGCTCGCCTTCCCCGATAAGACAAGGCTCCAATTCACCGTTAACGTTTTGAGCGTCACGAATGTGAACGTGTCTTACGTAAGCACCAAGATTTTTAATAATCTGTTCGGCGTCTTCCTTTCCAATAAAGAAAGCAGAATACATATCAAGAGAAGCGGCAAGGCTGTCACTTGCAAAACGCTCCAACACGTCACGAAGAAGTTCGGTATTTGAAAAAATACCCGAAGTTTCAAGAAGCAACGCAACACCGTTTTCTTCGGCATCATTTATAGTATTTTCTATTACGCTTACAACGTTATCTACATAAGCGGAAACGTTTTCACAAACACCTGCGTGAAGTCTTATAAAAGGAATGTGCAAATTTTTAGCAATACCTATACACTTTTTAATTTCGTTAATTACGGTAGCTTTTTCCGATTCATCGCCAATATTACCAATAGTATCAATGCACGGAATAGAAAGCTTCTTTTCGTACAGCTTTCTAAGGGTAGCCGAAGCGGCATAATCGTGGAAAGCGCCATCTTTATCGGTGAATAAGGGATTATATATATTATGAAGCTCAATACCTTCGAATTTCAGTTCTTTTGCAATTGACAGAAATTCGTCAAAGGATATATTGTGCCATCCTTTGGTTGAAAAAGAAAATTTCATTTTTTATGCCTCCTCGTAAACAATTTTGTTTACAGCGCTGATGTATGCTTTGATACTTGCACCGATAATGTCGGTGGAAATACCGTTACCCGAATAAAGCTTGCCGTTGGAACGCAGCTTAACAAGCGCGCTGCCCATTGCTTCCTTACCTTCGGTAACCGACTGAATCTGGAAATCGTCAAGTTCAAAACGTGTGCCGATAATTTGTTCAATTGCGTGGAAAGCAGCATCAATAGGGCCGTCGCCAATAGCAACGCCCTGACACTCAGCTCCATCCTTTTCAAGAGTAATTTGAGCGCTGGAAGCAATAATGTTACCGTTGTTGACAACGTAACTGATAAGCTTGTAGGTTGCGGGCACCTGCAAAGCAACGCTTGCAACAATTGCGTCAAGCTCCTTTGTGCCAACGGTTTTCTTTTCGGCTACACGAAGGAATTCTTCGTAAACCTTGTTTGCGTCTTCTTCACTTAAATCATAACCCAGTTTAAGTACGGCGGTCATAACCGTTTCGCTGTCATCATTAGCGTTAAGGGTCATACCGTTTTCTACGTTATCAAGAGTAGCGACATTTGCTTTGCCGTTCTTGGAATTTTCGGCAACCCAATTAATTTGTTTAATAATACGGTTAAGCTGGGTGTATTTAATATTAGATTCAAAGCCGAAAGAATTACCGCAATTCTTAACCATTTCGGCAAAGGTTTCAAGAGGAACCGCATTTGTACCAACGGCGGTTTTTACAACGTCGGCTCCGCTTCTTACTGCAAGAATAGCATCGGCAATAGCCATACCGTTTTTGTTGTCACAGAAAACGCCAACCGGTATGTCTTCACCAACGCTTTTACAAATTTCAGCGGCAAAAGCGGCAAATTCGTCGGGCATCATTGTTTCGGCGGCGCTGTCGTACAAAGAAACACTTGTAGCGCCTGCTTCTATTGCCGCATTAACTGCAGTAATAAGGAAGTCCCCTTCTGCGCGTGTGGCGTCAATAGCGCAAAATTCCACGTCGCTAACCTTTTCTTTAGCCGCGCTAATAAGCGACTGAATAAAGGGAATCATTTTGTCGGGCTTTTTGTGGCAAACGTATTCCATACCTACGGGAGAAACAGGAAGCTCAATTCTGATTCTGGGATTATTTGCGCTAATCAGAGCCAAAGCCGCATTATCAATGCTTTCCTTTGTCATACCGCCGCAAACCGAAATCACGCTGTTTTTAACAAAAGATGAAATTGTTTTAATAAGAAGTATATCAGTTCTTGCGTTTTCAATAGCGGCAAGTTCAATAATATCAACATTTAGGTTCTCAAGCTGTCTTGCAATTTCAATTTTTTCCTTGAAGCTGTAGCTTACTTCCTCGCTGCAAAGTGTTGTGTCGGCAATTCTGATTTTACTCATAATAATTCTTCCTTTCTAATTTGCCTGAAATTAGTTGGTCTGAAGGTAGACTTAAAAAAAGTCCCTGAAACTATAATAGTTTCAGGGACGAAATATATTCGCGGTACCACCCTAATTACTGTAAAATAACAGTCACTCAGTAAGGCTCCAACAAGCCTTTCGCCATGGTAACGGGACGCTCCGTAACCGCTTACTAACTTTTCAGCAGTTCTGCTCCGGAATGAGACTTACTTTATTCTGCCGTGTTGACTCACACCACCCGTCAACTCTCTGAAACCAAACGTGAATAAAGAATAATTCCTTCATCGCATTTAAAAATTTGAAGTAATTATACCACCACCATTTTAATTTGTCAACAGTTATTTTACATTTCCAAAGGAAATTTCATAGACGACGGTCTATTGCATATTTTATTTAATGAAATATTGCATAAGCCAAAGGTTTATTGCATTATGCAATACCGCTCAGTATGCAATGTTCGGCGTTGCCGATTTATCGGCGTGTTTAATCAGTTACTACACCTCATCCACCGCAAGCGGTCCCCCTTTTCCCCTTTCCCTTTTCCCCTTTCCCTAAAAAAACGAGCCCGAAGGCTCGTTTTTATACTCCTGCAAGGAAAAGTTTTAATTCTGCAAGGTCGGTGGTATCAAATTTGCCGTCCTCGTTCATATCTGCCCCTAGCTCAACCTTACCGTTTCCTACAAGGAAAAGTTTTAAGGTAGCAAGGTCGGTGGTGTCGATTTTATAGTCACCGTTAACGTCGCCAATTGTAAATAGCGGCTTTGCGTCAGTTTTAACCTGTAGCCCTGTGCTCATAGCGCTTGCAAGATGGGTTTCTGTTTCTGCTTTTCTGCAGAAGAAGAAATAGTTAGCTTCAGGCTCAAGGTCTGTGAACACATTACTTGTTTGCCAATTTACGCCGTCTCTTGAATATTCGTACCCTTCAACCTTTTTAAGTGTCACGGTGTTATGAGTTTTACTTTCAATTTCCGGTGCATTCGGCACATTTGGTACACATTTTTCGGTTTTAAAAGTTGCACCTACACTTTTTTCACTTGCATAATAAGTGTCTGTTTCCTTGTATCTTTGGTAGAAGGTATATCCGGTTCCATAGTTAAGGTAATTAAAAATATTGCTCGACTGCCAATTTACTCCGTCATTTGAATACTCGCAACCCTCTACCGCTACAAGTGTTATACTACTGTCAGTTACACTTTCAAGGGTAGGTGCGTTGGGAACTAAATTTTGTTTTAGCTTGTCAGTTTTCTGCTTTGTTCCGGCACTTATGTCTGTTTCTCCATTATCGATAAATCGTTGATAGAAGGTATATTCTGTTGCAGGAGAAAGTCCAGTAAATATATTGCTTGACTGCCAATTTATTCCATCAGTAGAATATTCACAACCGTTAACCGGCATAAGGGTTACGGTATCACTTAAAAAGCCTATTACGACAGGAGCATTAGGACGACATATTCCGCATACGTCGCATTCTGTGTCGTTCACATCATTGTATGTGTGTGTAATACTACGTTCAAGTCCACAGATATTGCAAGTAGTGTCGCAAACGTTATCGTACACGTGATCGGGAACTGTTCGTTCTGCTTCGCAAATATTACAGTTCGTATCACATGCGTTATCATATACATGGTCGGGAACATTTCGTTCTAAATTACATTCATTACAATATTTATCGCAAGCGTTATCGTATACGTGATCGGGAACCGTTCGTTCTGCTTTACAAACATTGCAAGTAGTATCACAAGCGTTATCATAC
>JAZRKJ010000014.1:0-14650 GCA_045646245.1 Acutalibacteraceae bacterium | reverse complement strand
GGTGTTAAGCAGTTCCACAATTTCCCCTAAAGTCACCTTATGTACTACAGGGCAAACACAATAGTCGCCGTCCTTGTGTTCTTTACCCTCAAGGCACAATATCATTTCGTCAATAAGGTCATCTATATATAATAATGTAAGCTGAGCGGAAGCATCGTTCACCGTAATGGGCAAATCGTTGGCTATATTATTACAAAAGGTTGCCACAGCGCTGTTGTAGTTAGGGCGGCACCATTTACCGAACAAATTCGGGAAACGGTAAACAAGCACCCTTGCCCCCGTTTCCTTACCGTAAGCAAGGAATAAGTCCTCCCCTGCTTTTTTGCTTCTGCCGTAGGGGCCGTCATAACGGCCTTCTAAAGTAGCCTGAATAGAAGACGACAGCATTATAGGGCAGGTATTATTATACTTTTTCAAGGTTTCAAGAAGAGTAGAAGCAAAGCCGAAGTTGCCCTGCATAAACTCTTCCTCATTCTCGGGGCGGTTTACTCCTGCAAGGTTAAAGACAAAATCGGCATTTTGGCAGGCTTCTTCTAAAAGAGAAGCCGGAGAGTCAATATCATAAAGATAAAGCTCTTCAATACTAATTTCAGGATGAGTTTTGTCTTTGCCGTCCTTAATGTTTTTTAGCGCTTCTGTAAGGTTTTTTCCAACAAAACCCTTTGCACCGGTAATAAGTATTTTCATTATTACTTACCCCAATTTTCAAGTTCTTCACGAATATAAGCAAGAGACAGCAATTTTTCTTTTACCTGTTCAACGTTTAAAAGTTCGGTATTATTGGAATCAAAAAGTGTTAATGGGTTGCGCTCTACGTCTCCGTCTTTAAAGTACTTATCGTAGTTAAGACCGCGGTTATCGCTGGGCACACGGTAGAAATCACCCATATCAACGGCGTTGGCGCATTCTTCGTTGGTAAGGAGAGTTTCGTACAGCTTTTCACCGTGACGAATACCAATAACCTTAATTTCAGTATTGGGGTTAAAGAGAGAAGTAACTGCCTTAGCAAGAGTTTCAATAGTACAAGCGGGAGCCTTTTGAACAAGAATATCGCCGTTAGTACCGTTTTCGAAAGCGAAAAGCACAAGGTCAACCGCTTCATCCAGGCTCATAATAAATCTAGTCATAGAGGGTTCGGTAATAGTAATGGGATTCCCCTGCTTAATCTGGTCGATCCAAAGAGGAATAACGGAACCGCGAGAACACATAACGTTACCGTAACGAGTACAACAAATTTTAGTTTTGGTAGTATTTCTGGATTTTGCAACAGCTACACGCTCTTCAAGAGCTTTAGTAATACCCATAGCATTAACAGGGTAAGCCGCCTTATCTGTAGAAAGGCAAATTACACTCTTTACACCTTCCTCAATAGCGGCTGTAAGCACGTTATCGGTACCCATTACGTTAGTACGAACAGCCTCCATTGGGAAAAATTCGCAGGAAGGCACCTGCTTTAAGGCAGCAGCATGGAAGATATAATCTACCCCGTGCATAGCGTTTTTAACGCTTGCCAAATCTCTTACATCGCCGATGTAAAAGGAAATTTTATCGGCAACCTCAGGCATTTTAGCCTGAAATTCGTGGCGCATATCGTCCTGTTTTTTCTCATCTCTGGAAAAAACACGAATTTCCCCAATATCGGTTTTAAGGAAACGGTTAAGCACCGCATTACCAAAAGAACCGGTACCACCTGTAATAAGTAAAGTTTTATCTTTAAAAAGTGACATAGTTTATTCCCTCTATTCATGATTTTTATTTGTTTTTTCTCACTTATAATTACAAGTTGTTTTTATAGTGTGTTTACAAAATCCATGCTTAAACTTCTAAAGCATTTTATTAAAAACATTTACAAAACATATTTGTTGGAACTCTTTTTTCACATTACTTTTCTCCAATTGTATTTTCTCCGCCAAAATCAACATAAGATGCACTGATTTCTACCATTTTATCAGCTGATATGCGTTCTTCTGCCGGGTTTTTTTCAAGATACTTTTCTCCATAAATTCTTGTCAAATAAGCAGCACTATCTGATGGACAATTAACTTTAATACCACAAAATTCAGAAACAATACCTTCTCCAAACCAACTATACATCATATGTCGTTCTGAAGGTTTTCCACCAAATATACTTACATATTCACTTGCACGACATGAAGCATAAAGCGCCTCTCTCTTTTTTATTGCAACTCGATATGATGGATAAAACAATGTTGCAATCCCCAACATACAATTTTGCTTTAGTCCTCGCTTTATATTCAAACGACTATTTATTCGTGTTCTTAATAGAAAATGCTTTAACTTTAATATTCGACTTTCAGTTTCCAGCACAAAATCAATTGGGAAAATATCAATATAAATACCTTTGTTGCAATCGCACTTTGCGAGTATTGGTTGATAAAATTCAGTTTCCACATTACGAAATTTACCAAAACTAAGAGGGAAATCGTCATTTTGGGATGATTGAATAAAATATTTTGAAGATACAATTTTATTTCCATCTTTCACCAAACGTTCATAATCCTCACGAAAAACTGCGATATCTATATCATCATCTTCGTCTATAAATTTATGGGTTGTAACTGCGCTCAATAAAGAACCATGCACAAAATAATAACGTATTTTTAATTCGTTCATCACACGAATCAACTCATGGAACATTTCAAGTTGAACCGCATGAAGTTTTTCCATTTCTTCTAAAGTAATAAACATTATTTTTCCTCTAAATTCAAATTCAAAATATATGGGCGATGCCCTACCTTATCTTCCTCAGGCGGTTCTTGTGTTATATCGCCGTATCGATTTTCTAAATTTATTTCGTAACCTTTCGGAATTAACATTTTTCTCCCTTCGAATTCCACCTCTATCAATGGATAAATTCCATCAAAACAGTTTACAGGTTTTGGAAAAAATAAGTTTCCTTGCCGTAAGGTCTCAGTATCATTATATTTAGTCATGATATCATTCATCTTGTTAATTAAATAACGATGAGGTATCATTCTAAATAAAATATGTTTCGCAAGTTCCAAACATTTTCTGATACTCTTCTTAATACCTTTAACAGGACAATTCAAAGAAGCCGTCTGACGTCTTTGCCAAACTAATACAATCTTTAAAAGTTGTTTTTGAAGTTTACTCAATTCTTCATCATCATCCGGCAAATTATCGATAGGATAAATATCAAAATACACACCATGGTTTATATTTATATTTCGATACATATATTCAACCATAACAGTATCTTTTTTTCTAAGTTTTGTATATGGATATGGCGTCCTTTTATTTAATCTTGGTTCTTGAAGTTCATATCCCTCAGGAAGCAACGACGGCCCCTCCTTAAGAAGCTTTTCGTAATCACTTCTAAGTAATGCAACGTCAAGATCGTCGTCCCATGGAACAAAACCTCCATATTTTACCGCACCAAGCAAAGAGCCCCCATATAGAAAAAAATCAATTTTCAGCGTTTTACACACTTTTGATAGTACATCTAACGATTCAAGTTCTATTTTCTGTATCTCTGCTAGTTCTTGTTCGGTATAATATGTTCTCCACGCTTCTTTCATAGTCATCCTCCATTACCTATTTTTTATCAAGTCATATATACGTTTAGGATTTAATGATCGAATAAGCAAAAAATTGTTTTCGCGAATAGGAGGAACAATAAATCCAAGTATAAAGTTAGAAAACATTTGAGTTAGTACAGAAGCAACAGCTGCTCCAACAGCTCCGCAATACGGAATCAAAACCAAATTCAAAACAACGTTCAAACAGGCACCCGAAGCGTTTATAATCCAAAGATATTTCTGCTTGTTATTAGCAAGAATCCAAATATTACGAATGGAGCCCAAATATGAAAAGGGTATAAACCAAACCACTATCCCCAAAATATCAGAAGCATCTGCATACGCTTTACCGTACAAAATATTAACAAACAACCTCGAAAATATCGTCATAACGACACTTTGAGCAAAGGAAAGCCAAAAAACAATACAATACAGGTTTTTTAAGTTAAATTCAAACTTTTCTTTATCGTTTTGAGAAGAAAATATAATAGGTCGGTAGGAATCTATAATAGCCGCATACGCGAAAGACGGAATTGAAGCAATGGCTACCGCAACAGAATAATAACCAGTTAATACATCCCCCGCCAATTCTTTTATCATGATCTTATCAGTATGTGAAAAAATCGCAACCATAAGACCAGTTACAATATAGTGTTTACTCTTTGCAAACATTCGCTTTCCAATTTCTAAATCCAAAGAAAGTTTTTGTCCGCCAAGTTTGCAATATAAAATTATTAAAAACAAGGCAATTAGGGAATAATCTATTGCATACGATGCTGCAAACCAATATACGTTTTTTTGTGTTATTAGAAGAAACAATTTGTAACACGACACTATCAAGTACGCAACTAAAGATGCAATAGATGAATATTTTGAAAGTAATTTCGACTGAAACCAATACTGAATCATATCGAACATTTGGAATATAAGATTTACGCTATAAATAGCTACAATAATAACTGTTTCGGTTTCTCCAACATTTGTTGCCGAAGCAAATGATACAACCCCGACCATACAAAAAATTGCCGAGATAGTGCTCATAAATATTGATGTGCCGAGAATTTTCCCTTCATTTTGTGAATCACAAGTAAGTTCCTGTACCAAAACATTGCTAAACCCAAGTTGTGAAATCGGGAGTACAAAAGTTACAATTGATGCCGCATAGTTTATCAATCCATAATTAGACGGTCCAAGATATCTTGCTGCCAAAATGCCGATAAAAAAAGCACAAATTGATTGTAATAATTTACTAATAATAATCCAAGAAGCGTTTTTAAAAATCCTTCCTCCTAATAGACTCATAATACACACCCCATCCGGCTTTAAATAAAAGAAAATTCATTCATCAAGCTTTACTGCAAACGCCATTTTCAAAAACATCTTTATCCTCGTTATTCAACAAATGTCCTGACAATTCATATAGTCTTTTCGCAGCGTTTTGAGGATTCCACTGTTGTTCTATGGTTAAATATGCATTTTTGCCAATTTCCTTACGTTTTTCACTATTATCAAGCAAAAATTTAGTTTTGTGATGAAGATCTTTAATAGACCCATTTTTATAAATGAGACCATTTACATTATTTTCTAAAAGGAACGGAACGGAACCTATAATATGACTTGCCACAACAGCACAACCGCTATTCATAGCTTCGTTAATAACCGCACCCCAGCCCTCATTACGGTCAGAGGTAAAAAGGAAAATTTCACTTTCTTCCATATATTCCCTTACCTTTTCAGGTGGCATTGAGCCAAGCATTTTTATATTACCTTGTAAGCCTTTTTTATTTATCAGACTTTGAAGATTTTCTTCAAGTTCTCCAGTTCCTATTATATTAAGAGTAAATTCATATCCGTCTTTTTTAAGTATATACGCAATTTCTATTGCGTGTACGGTATGTTTCCATTCAATAAGCCTACCCACCCAAAGAATAGAATTTTTCTTTTTCTTATTTATAACTACATCTATACTGTCATATCTTTTAACCTCAGGAAAATAACCCCATTTATAGGCCTTATTTTTATAGGCGCCAAAAAGCGCGTAATCTTTAGCTGCAAAAGCACTTGCGCACAGCAAATACACATTTTTATATTGTGAATGGTATTTACGCATATTTCTTTGCGCTCGTGGTGAAAAAATATGATAATAACCGTCCTTTAAAATTCTCTCCGAATATCTGAAAGTAAGCAAACCCTTTTCCTTTCGTTCCTTAAACAAAGCTTCCGGCGCTGATCCATATATAACAACGTCACTTTCAAGGCAAAGTTTTTTTGCTATTTCTTTTTGTTCGTCATCTTCATATTCTCTTACCACAAATTCTTTTTGGTTCATATCCTCATAACCAAGAGAAAGTCTTTCTTTATCTATAGGCATAGTAGCAACGAACCAAAAGTCACCATTTGTCAAGTTAACCATTTCTTCGCAAAATGGTAATTGATGATGATTCAAAAAATTCGAAAACATTGTAATTTTCACTTTGACCCCTCCTCGTTTTTACGATTTACAAACTTTATTATATACATCCAATATATCCTGAGTATTCTTATCAATATTGTGAGTTCGCTCTGCGTGTTGTTTTGCTTTTTTAGAAAAACTTTTTTGAAGTTCTTTATCTTCAAAAACTCTTTTAATATAATAGGATAGCATATATGGAGCATCTGCCTGATAAACGAAACCTTCTTCACCGTGAGTAAGCATACTCTTAACCCCGCCCACATCTGAAGATACTACGGGAACACCCAGCAACATAGCTTCTCCCACAGAATTCGGAGAATTCTCTATTGAAGAACAACATACAAAGACGTTACTTTTAACATATCGTTCGCACATCTGCTTTTCATCAAGCGGCCCTAAAAACTTAACGTTGTTTTGCAAGTTGTATTTTTTAATAAGTTTAGCTAAATATTTAGTGTAATACGTTTGACGTAAACCTTGTTTAAATGTAGCTTTCAAAGGATTTTTGCCTGTAGTATAAAGCATAGCATCAGGATAGATTTTTACTACCTCAGACATAGCTTCCAACATAATGTGAAAGCCCTTTAATGGATAGTTGCACTGGCTCACAAAAATCGAATGTTTCTCGCATTCTTCACCCATCCATGAATTTTCGTAAAAAGATTTTCTTAAAGTTTCATTACACAAATAATATTCCGCGCTACTGTTAACAGCAGAAGTACATGCCCTATCCCAGTCTGTTCTGCCGATAAAATTATTAACTCTTTTCAAAACACTTATCTCATATTTTCCGTTCTTTATAAATCGTCTTTGGTTTTTCTTTATATTTTCACCTTTCAACAAATCACGAAAAGAAAATGCATTTACAACTTTAGCCGGTAAAAAAGCACTATAGTGCCTAGCTATCACAGAAACGAGTCCCTGTATACTTACAACTACTTTGTCTATATCTCCTTTTTTTTCACATACGTTTACCATATCGAAAGTATGCTTATATTCTGTTCCGAAAATATGAACAATATTAGGTTGATATTCTTCTAATATTTTTTCAAATTGCAAAGAAACATTTTTTTTTCTCTCAAAAGAACAATACTTATATTTATCGGTTTCTCCATTAACAATTTTGTCTAGTGGGAAACAGACTACAAGTTCAATATTTTCTTCTTTTGGCAATTCCTCAGACAATATATTAAGCCAACCTCCAAAAACAGTTGCTTTTCTACCGAGAGCCTCTGCTATTTTAGGTAGCATTACGTTACAAAGCCATAATATTTTCATATTTACCCGTCTTTCTCATTTTATTTAATATTATGCTATCCACTAGCAACAAACTTAAAATCAAATTAATTTATAATTCAATCTTTCACGTTCTCCGTGTATCTTTTCAAAAGCATACGGAATACAGGCTATACACGGAATAAACATAAACATTACAAAGCCTATGTTATAAAGCCTGAGAAAAGGATCTACGAATCCAAAAATAACGAATACGAACACAATCACACTATAAAATGGATAGTTTATTTTTTCTTTCAGTATTTTTGCAGTATTCTTAAGCTTTATTATTATGGTGGTCAAAAGCGGAATACCGCCAACAATTCCATAAACTGCAAATATATCTATCCATTCAGAATGAGCACCGGATTTAATAGTGGGTGCAAATTCAAAATTATAGCCAAGTATAGGGTATTGTAAAAAGCACTTTATTGAACGGTTAAAATACTTTGCACGGCTCAATATATTTTCTCCCGCTTCGTTACCAAGCAAAAGGTTTCCTATTTCATGCATTCTTGTATTAACATCACTGCTTTCAAAACTTGTACTAATTAAAATATTACCCACCAACTGGCTTGTAAAAAATGCCGCAATGAACACTGATATATATATAATTACATTTGCAGTTTTTGATTTCCTTTGGGTTATTAATACCAATACAGTACCTACGGTAACTAACACAAGCGAAGTGGTAAAGGTTGATGCAACCAAGCAGGAAAAGCCTATGCCGCACGTAATAATCAATAAGATTTTCACCCAAAGCGGTACGTTAAGCTTGCCATTTTTGAAAAGGCCGATCATCCCGATAAACGCAAACATTACCATGTATATAAATCCAAAAGAGCCTATGCCGGATTTACGATATTCAATAAATTCCTCGTCCAATCCTTGGGATATGGTTTTCATAATGTTTTCATCAATCATTGTATATCTTATTGAAGTGTAACAACCAAGTATCATAAAAATTATCGCAACTATTGCCAACTGACCTAAAAATTTCTTTTCCTCCCTATCAATATAAAATTTGCACATATAATACGGCAAAAAGAAAAGTGCAGTCATAGAAACATGATAGTAAAGTTCATAATCTTCATGAACTCTGCCGGTTGAAAGAAACGACATTGCCATAAGCGCTACGTAAGCCATCATCATTGCTCCATCGATACCAACTGCGTATTTTCGGCTCATACAAACAGCAGTAACACACCACCCGGCAGAAAAAACCAAGCCTGCAATAAGACCGGTATTCTGGCTGAACCAAGGCCAACATATCCAAATAACCAAAAAGAAGGCACATATTTTATTTATAAAGTTAAAAGCACTTTTTTGTTGTTCCAATACTACCTTTCCTTTCTTTTTGAATCAATAAAATCAATTATTACTTTTGCCTGATGATTAACGTTTTTAAATTCTTTTATATATTCTGCAGCCACTTTTGCTCTTTCATAAAGATTATCTTTATTTTCAAAGCATTTTTTCAAAGCGTCGGCAACACCATCTACGGTAACTTCATCAATAAAATTCATTTTATCAAAATATTCTTCACCAATACAGCCCAGCCTGCTTGTAAGAACAGGTGTGCCGCTTGCCATATATTCCATCAGCTTAGACGGGAATGAACATTTTGAATATTCGTCATCGGTAGGTCTTGGGTTAACGAGTAAAAAAGCGCCCTTTTCTTCGGCTATTACATCTTCTCTTGAAAGGCAACCGCCGTAATATACTCTGCTTTCCTCTTTACCCATAATATATTCTTCGGCTTCGCCTTTGCCGTATATGTAAAGCTCAGCTTTAGGAATATCTGCCTTTATAAAACCGTCAACCAATTCTTTTATTCCGTAACGATACATAAGCCCGCCTGCGTATATAATACGGTTCGGATGATTTTCAGAAGCCTCGATACTGTCAAGCAAAGAAGTGTCCATAAAGCCTTCCATAACAACAAAGGGCTTTTCTTTATTTAAGTGCTCCATTTGAGGTTTAGCAAAACAAATATAACCGTCGAATTGTTTATTCAACTTTTTACTAATATTAACATAAAATCCGAAAAGCTTTTTTAAAATTTTATGACCGTTAAAATTCACCGAGGTTGTATGGTCAGGTAAGTCCGGAACTATAGTATAAACCTTTACGTTTTTATATCTTTTACGGATTTTAAAGGAAGGCTTTGCAGATTGAGGATATATGCAATGTGTTATTATTGCTACTCCTTCATCTTTATTTTCTTTGCAAATTTTTGCCAACACTTTTTTTACCGACCTGATCTGCCCCCATTGCTTAAGTACGGGAAGATTCAAAGTACGGACATAGTTTATTTCCAAGTCATTTTCATCCTTAACATTCCGTGCTTTAAAATACATACATTTTCCACTTGGAAATGTTGCAACAGGTGGAAAGGAAATAGCGTAAAAATCATCGCCCAATTGCTTTTTAAGTGCAACAGCCATACTGTAATCCCACCACTGCTGCACAAAACGCATTGGATGACGGGCATATTTCTTTTCACATTCACTTAAAACATCTTTAGATGCGGCGCTACTGATAAATACGTACTTCATTTTGCTTTAATTCCTTTAAGTTTTTGTTTTAGTCCTTCACCCAATAAGCCTGCGATAAGAGGCCTTAATACGTGAATATAATCTTTTATCGGCAGCTTCAAACCTCGAAAGCCCTTAAATCGAATTTTTGCTTCATTCCATTTGTACTTATATTTAATCTTTCTTGTAAGCTTTCTGTCATAATTGTAATAGTATAAACATTCTTGCAGATTGTATCCCATAAAACCATTTGAATACAGCCTCATAAACAAATCATAATCTTCACCACGCGCAGTTTCTTTTGATATTCTGTATCCGCCGACAAAATTCAAACAATCACGCTTAAATAAAGTCGCAGCATGAATGTGTTGACTATAAAATCTAAAATCTCTTTTCACTGGTTTTTCTTTCAACACAATACTTGACCATACTCCAAGTGCATCAAATTTATTGAGACCGGTACTAACAAAACCGTACTCTTTATTATTTTCCAAAAAATACACTTGTTTTTCAATTCTGCTATTGTCAGAATAATCATCATCGTCTTGTATTGCTATATATTTACCCGACGCGTGTTTTAACGCATTGTTACGTGCCACACCTGCACCGCCATTAATTTCATTCCTTAACAGCACTATTTTTTCGTTTTCACCGTAATTTTCCAAAAGATATTCGTATGCGCCGTTGGTAGAGCAGTCATCACAAATCACAATTTCAATGTTTTCATAGGTTTGACCCAGCATACTTTCAACAGAACGCTTTAAATCTTCAAAATTCTTTGTGTTATAAACGCCCACTATAAAGGACACAAGCGGTTTATCAGACATATTTCTACCTCCTTTGCAAATCGGTTATATTTTTTCTACAATTTTCTTTACGGTTTCTTTTACAAAGTTTTTATTATTATCAAAATCAGAATTATTCCAAGCAGAGTATTCCTTTTCTTTTTCTCTTATTTTAGCTATTTCTTTTTCCAAATCAAGTTGAGGTTTACCTTCGGCATCTACTTCGTTTCTGAAGGTTCGGGAAAGAATAACGCTATTTGAACCCAAACGGAAATGCTCCGCAAGAATAGCATCGGCGGGAAGCATACCTTCCCCTATTTTACCCATACCGCCGAAGCCGAAGGGTATTCCCTTTGCTTTGATTTTTTCTGCCATGTAATCGAGCAAACCGCCACTGAGCACCTCAAACATAAAAGAAAGCCCCAAGCCGATATGCAAATCGTTAAGACCAATATAAAGTTCATCAACACCGTTAACCGATAAAATATCGTCAATTCTGGTCATAGCCTGTGTAGTTTCTATCATAGGAACACACTTAGCTCTGCCGCCTACAAGAGAGACGAAGGTTTTAACGTCTTCTGCATCGAAAACCATAGGAAGCATAATTATATCGGCGCCTGCATTGCAAACGGCGTCAATTTCAGCCTTAGAAAGAGGGTTTATGGGGTTAACTCTTACAAGAAGCTCTGCCTTTTCAAGCGCCTTTCTCATAGGAGCAACGTCTTCCACGGTATTGCAGGTAAGGTAGGTGTTTCTGCCCTTTTGTCTTTCTGCCTTGTTTATATATTCAAGGTCAATAAAAATTCTGTCCACTCCGCAGTTTTCCGCTTTTTTAGCAAAGTCAACGTTTCCGGTAAGAAGCATTAATTTCATATTTCACACTCCCAGCAGTTCCTCATAGCGTTTTACATGGTTTTCCACCATACTGTTTCTTTCGTATTTTTCTTCCACGTATTTTCTTGCGTTTTCGCCCATTTTCTTACAGGCATCAATATCGTTCATTAAGTTTTTCATACATTCACTTAAAGTTTCCACATCCCTTGCCTTGCACAAAAGACAGGATTGTCCGTTCACCAAAACCTCGCCCGCGCCGGGGATATCGGTGGTTATAACGGGGCAACCCATTGCACCCGCTTCCTGAAGCACCATACCAAAGCCTTCACGGTATGTAGGATGAACGTAAACGTCGAATGCCGCATAAAATTTCACAACTTCTTCTTTAGGTTGTCTTCCTGCCAGAATTACGTTTTCGCTGTTTTCTACCCAGTTTTTAAGTTCTGCAGGAATATCGTCTTCGCTAAGTTCGGTAGCACCTATACACAAAAGCTTTGCATTATTATTTTCGCTTACTTTTCTAAAGGCGCTAATCAACTCAAACGCTCCCTTATCTCTGCTAAGCCTTCCCACAAAGCCGAAAACAAATTCGTCTTTTATACCAAATTGTTCTCTTTTCTCAGCGCGGTAGGAATCGTACTTTTCCATATCGTAAAGCGCTAAATCAACACCAATAGTACCACCATTTCCCACAACAGTAGACTTTTCGTCCTTATAAAGCTTTTCATTAATGGCAAACTCACGGTTTTTAACACTTACGGCATTTATAAAAGTTGAATTCTTACAAGTAAGCTTTTCAATAAACTTAAAAATTTTACGTTTAATTCCCGAAAAACCAACGTAGCGAATACCCCATTGGCAGTAAAGACATTTTTTTATTCCCGCCATTTTACCCGCAATCGATGAATAAAGCGCGGCGTTGGGGGTAGCGTAAACAATCATATCAAACTTTTCTTTTTTAAAGAGTTTTTTAAGCGCTAAAATCGACTTTATTGCGCCGAAATCTATTCCTCTGCTCATAGGAATAGGAAAATACTTTATATAATCGTCCAAAGAATTGCCAAATTTTTCATCATTGTCGCAAACAAAGGAGATGCTCCAATCAGGATGCTTTTTATGAATAGCTTTCGCCTGTTCTATTACAAATGCTTCTAACGTCATTGAAACTGTAGTAATAAAACAAATTTTCATTTGGCATTTTCCTTTCTTTAAATTCTTTTTGCTGGAACACCCACATAGGTTCCCGCTTCCGTTATATCCTCTACAACAGCAGCTCCCACGCCAATGGTAACATTATCGCATATATTCAGCACGTTTTTAATCGCGCTTCCGGCGCCGATAAAGCAGTCGCTACCGATTTTACACAAACCACAAACAGTACAGTTTGGCGCCAACATGGTAAAATCACCCACAACACTGTCGTGTTCGACCACAGCGCCTGTATTAACTATGGAGAAATCCCCTATTTCAGCACACGCATTAATGACAGCCCCCGGCATTACTACGGTTCCTTTTCCTATTTTCACTTCACTGCCTATAACAGCGGAAGGATGAATTAGTGTCACATAATGAAGGTCGGGATATTTTTCCGCAATCATTCTGCGTATTTTGCCGTTACCTATAGCAATTACAAAGCTACAATCGGTAAAATTCGTACAGTCATCAACCTTACCCACTCTACCGTAGCACAGCATCTTTTCAACACCAATATCATCATCTAAAAATCCGCGGATTTTATAGCCGCCGAGCGTTGCAATATCGGCTATTACCTTTGCATGTCCTCCACCGCCGATTATTATTAAATCACACATCTGCAGTCTCTCTTTCCGGTGTACCGGTAAACGCCGTCATTGTCGCGGTATTTTCACCTGATATACCCTCACGTTTAAGCACCTTTTTAGCAGTGGTAAAAATTATCTTTATATCACCCCAAAAGGTTATATTCTCCACGTATTGTACGTCTGCTTCAAATTTTTCTTCCCAGGAAATGGAATTTCTTCCGCTCACCTGCGCAAGTCCCGTAAGTCCGGGACGAACGTTGTGACGCAGTTTTTGCCTTTTATTATACAGCGGCAAATACTGAACCAACAGCGGACGCGGCCCTACTATGGACATATCGCCTATAAAAATATTTATAAGTTCAGGCAATTCATCAAGGGACGTACTGCGAAGTATTTTGCCGTATTTGGTAAGCCTTACTTCATCAGGAAGAAGTTTTCCGTCAGCATCCTTTTCGCAGGTCATTGTGCGAAATTTAATAAGTTTAAATATTTTTTCATTCTTACCCGGACGGTCTTGAGCAAAAAACGGGTTGCCCTTCATTTTAATTGCACCCAGAACTATGAGCACAAGAAATACGGGAGAAAGCACACACAGTGCCATAAAGGACAGCGCACAGTCCAGCACTCGCTTAAAAAATCCAGCGTACATTCCGTATGTAACTCCTTAAAACAAATTCTTAATTATTTCAATAATTTTGTCCTGCTCTTCTTCAGTCATTTTAATATCACTGGGCAGGCAGACACCGCGGTTGAATATATCTTCGCCCACGCTGTTTTCGTTAGCGGATATAAAATCATAGCCTTCAAAAAGCGGATGCATATGCATAGGCTTCCAGATGGGGCGGGATTCTATATTTTCTTCCGCCAAAGCGTTGACTATATCCATAAACTGTACCTTACAGCCCTTATCCATAAGCAGGCAGGAAAGCCAGAAGTTAGGGTCACTGTATTCAAGGTACGGGTTCATACTTACCGGTAAATCCTTGAACGCCTCTTTATAGCGGTTATATATTTTTCTTTTTAATTCCTTATGCTCGTCAAGGTGTAAAAGCTGACCTCTGCCAATACCTGCCACAACGTTGCTCATTCGGTAGTTGTAGCCGGTTTCGCTGTGCTGGTACCAAGGGGCAGGATCGCGTGACTGTGTAGACCAGAAACGAGCCTTTTTAATAGCCTCCTCATCGTCGCTGAGCAGCATACCGCCGCCCGAAGTGGTAATAATTTTATTACCGTTAAAGCTTATTGCGTTATATTTACCGAAGGTACCGGTTTGTACACCTTTGTAGGTTGCCGAAAGGCTTTCGGCGGCATCTTCAATAAGCACGGCGCCGTGCTGGTCGCATATAGCTCTGATTTCATCAAGCTTTGCGGGAACACCGTAAAGGTTAACTACTATAACGCATTTGCACTCAGGGTATTTTTCAAA
>JAZRKJ010000013.1:0-19122 GCA_045646245.1 Acutalibacteraceae bacterium | reverse complement strand
TATATAAGTATTACCCAAATCTGTTATTTCGTACTTTTCGTTATAATTAGTTACAAAGTTATCAAAAGGTCCGGTTTCTATATCACATTCGATACTTTTACAGTAAAAATCCTTTAAAGCTTTTATAATACTCATAAGGCTATCGTGGGATAGGAGCGGTGAAGTTGATATGTCCATATTACGACCAATAGTACCCTTAAAGGTTACATCTTCCAAGCTTTTTAAAAGCCTAAAGCCTAAATCAGTCCAAGTTTGGCTACCATCATCTTTTAAAATTACTTTATCAATGCTTACAAGTTTTTCAGCATTATATAAAAAGTGACTTAAATTAGCACAGCTCCTTGTATCAATTTCAGGACTTCGGGTTATTGCACTTTGTTCATATATACTTTGAAAACGCTTACTTTTTGAAAAGTCGAGTTTTACCCCGTTCCTTTCCAAAATACCCTTTAAATCGGTAATTTTCGACTGATAAAACAACTGAACCATAGCGGGTGGAGTCAAGTCGTAAGGCGGGTCGAAGGTAGCGTCGTTCCAATAAGCACCTGCAAAGGTGAAATACCATTCATAAGGATAATGTATAACGCTGTTCCACCGTTCCTTTCGGTCTGCTTCTTTTCCCGCTTCGTAAACCGTTTCAACACCACCCGGCATATCAGACGTTTTATAGGTTGTCTCACTGCCGGTTTTTTCACGTATTTTATCGGCAATAGCACGAATGTTTTCTTCTTCATATACCTTTTTAGCCATTAGTAGTTCACCTCGTCTCCGTTAATCCCGCTGTCAAGAACAATTTGTGCGATTTCTTCTTTATCAGAAAGAGTGAGAATGTAATCCTTTCCGTCAATACCGTCAATACCGTCAATGCCGTTGACACCGTCCCTGCCGTCGGTACCTCTATCACCTTTGTCGCCCTTATCACCTTTATCTCCCTTATCTCCCTTATCGCCTTTGTCGCCTTTAAAGGCGCCGCTGTCGGCATCTTCTCTCACGCTTCGGGCTAATTCCTTAGCGTTTTCACAAATCAGCAGAATTTGCTCATATTCACTGAGCGTTGGCGCAGCGGGTTTATCCCCTTCACCGTAGCCGCTTTTTAAAACCTTTATGTCGGCAGAGTTAGTGGTTATGCGGGTGGATTCCTTGGTACCGATAAGCGAAAGAGAAAAATTAGGGGAAGTTATTACCTCGTAAGGAACAATATATGTGTCGTCGCCCACAAAGTAACCGCTTGACTCGTCTAAAACAAGAGAAACACCTTTACCGTCACAGTCGCGGAAAAGCGCAGTAACAGAACAGTCTTTCCATTCTTTAGACAGAGAATACTTTACCGACAAAAAGTTTATGGAGTCGGTAAAAATCGGGTCATTAAATACTTCTAATTTCTGACCGTTTACTTTTGCATAAATCATACTGAAAATCCTTTCAAAAAAATAAATTCAGCAGTAAAGATTCACTCCATATCTCTACCGCTGAATATAAGTATAAATATTTAATTTGCGACATTCACCGACATCTTTTTGCACATTTGGTGTATAAGTAGTGTCAGTAACCCGTTTATAACTATAAATAAAACCAAAAAAGCCTTTATTTATGCGGTGTCCGCCAAAAAAAAGTTATGAACATTTTTATGTATTTTACAATTAAATTTTTTTGTAAAAAATCAAACTTTTCTAAACTAAAAAGAGCCTTTCGGCCCTTTTTAGTTTATTATAAGCTTATCGGTATAAGAACAGGTAATTTTGTCTCCTGCTTTTATCTCTCCCGATAAAAGCATTTCGCTGAGCGCATCCTCAACCTTGCTTTGAATAGCGCGGCGTAAAGGTCTTGCCCCGTATACGTCGTCAAAACCGGCTTCTGCCATTTTTTCTTTAACAGACTCATCAAAGGTGGCTTCTACCTCTAATTTTTCAAGACGCTTTGCAAGGCTTGATAACATTTTTCCCGCTATTTCACCGATTTCCTCTTTACTGAGCTTTGTAAAAACGATAATATCGTCTACTCGGTTCAAAAATTCAGGTCTAAAGGCTTTTTTAAGTTCACCGATTACATTTTCCTTAATATCTTTATGCTCCTCTTCTGCGGAATTTTCCGCAAAGCCGAAGGCTCGTTTCTTTTCTGTAATAAGACGGGCGCCGATATTTGAAGTCATAATAATTACTGTATTTTTAAAATCGATTTTTCTTCCTTGTGAATCGGTCAATACGCCGTCATCAAGAATTTGCAAAAGGATATTAAACACGTCCGGATGAGCTTTTTCAATTTCATCAAAAAGCACTACCGAATAAGGGTTTCTTCTTACCTTTTCGGTAAGCTGACCGCCTTCGTCAAAGCCTACGTAACCGGGAGGCGAACCAATCATACGTGAAACGGTGTGCTTTTCCATATATTCCGACATATCAAGACGAATCATTGCGTTTTCACTGCCGAACATTGCTTCAGCCAAAGCTTTACTGAGTTCGGTTTTACCAACACCTGTGGGACCAAGGAAAATAAAGGAGCCTATCGGTCTGCCTTCGTCTTTAAGTCCCACTCTGCCGCGTCTTATCGCCTTGCTTATAGCTGTAACCGCTTCGTTTTGACCGATTACACGGTTATGAAGAACACTTTCAAGCCTTAAAAGACGTTGACTTTCTTCTTCTGTAAGGCTTTCAACAGGAACGCCGGTCCAGTTGCTTACTATACCCGCTATAACCTCTTTGGTAACAACGGCGTCGGGGTTAACGTCCTTATTTTTAAGGTCATTTTCCTTTTTGGACAGTTCGTTTTTTAGCGCTTCTATTTCATCACGAAGCTCTGCCGCCTTTTCAAATTCCTGACCCTTTATTGCAGTTTCCTTTTCTTGTTCCTTTTCACTTATTTTAGTTTCAAGTTCTTTAAATGAATCGGGACGCGCAAAGGCGGAAATTCTCACTTTTGAACCTGCCTCGTCTATAAGGTCTATTGCCTTATCGGGCAAAAAGCGGTCGGTGATATAACGAGCAGAAAGGTAAACGGCGGCTTTGATAGCTTCGTCGGTGATTTTAACACCGTGGTGGGATTCGTACTTTTCTTTAAGCCCCATAAGAATACTAACTGCATCTTCCTCATTGGGTTCGCCTACCGTAACGGGTTGAAAACGACGCTCAAGAGCGGCGTCCTTTTCAATGTTTTTTCTGTATTCACTAATGGTGGTTGCACCGATTATCTGCATTTCACCCCTTGCAAGAGAAGGCTTTAAAATATTTGCGGCGTCGGTACTGCCTTCGGCGCTTCCTGCGCCTATAAGGGTATGAACCTCATCAATAAACAAAATTACGTCTTTGGCTTTTTTTACTTCATCGATTATTGATTTAATGCGGTCTTCAAAATCGCCGCGGTATTTAGTTCCCGCTATCATACCGGTAAGGTCAAGCGTAATAACCTTTTTATTTTTTATAATATCCGGCGCGTCGCCGGAAGCAATTTTCAAAGCAAGACCCTCCGCAATAGCGGTTTTACCCACACCCGGTTCGCCGATAAGGCAAGGGTTATTCTTTGTTCTTCTGCAAAGAATTTGAATAACTCTCGTAATCTCCTCTTCTCTGCCGATAACGGGGTCAAGCTTACCGTTTTTTGCATCCTCGGTTAAGTCATGGCCGTACTTTGATAAGTTGCCTTTTTCTTTACCCTTTTTTTCTCTTCTCGGTTCCCCTTCGTTATCTTCATTGGAAAGGTCGATTCCCGCCGCTTCAAGAGCTTCGGTAACCGTTTCGGTGGCATCCACCTTTAAATCGTTTAAAAAGCGTATTGCATAATTATCATTTTCACTGAGCAAAGCAATAAGCAAATGCTCCGTTCCCACCTCGCTTTTACCAAGACTTCTGCAGCCTGCAACGGCAGATTCGATAATCTTCTTGGCTCTTGTGGTGAAATATTCCGGCGAAAGGTTAGTACGAGCCCCTGCACCGATTTTAAGGTTAATAAGCTCTTCTATTTTTTGCGGTGTAACACCGTGATTTGAAAGTATACTTGCAGCAACACCGCTGCCAACCTTTGAAAGTCCCAATAAAATGTGTTCACTTCCAACGTAGGTATGTCCGAAACGCTCAGCCGAATTTATAGCAAGGTTAAGCGCTTCGTTGGCTTTAGCGGTAAAACCGTTGAAATTATATTTCATTTTATTTTTCTCCTTTCTCTAATTAAAAACCTTTAAGGAATCATATTCCGTACCGTTTTTGCCCGTAAAATATCCCTCTCCTGCGGAGTTTTATCGGGTTCCTTTCTGCAAAGCATATACGGGCTTGTTTCAATTAAAATTTTTATGGGGAGCGCTTTATCGAAAGGTAAAATCCCCATAGAAATACCGATTTTCAGTTTGGAAACGAGTTTCATCATTTCATCACTGCTCAGCAGTCTTTGGTTCTTAAGGATACCATAAGCGCGCCAAACAAGGTCTTCCACAGCAATTTTATCAACCTTTTCGCGTTCGGATAATTCCCTCTCAATAATCTGCTTTGTAATTACGCTTAGATTATCAATTGCGTTCTTTTCGGTTATCCCCAAAGTGATTTGGTTGGAAATTTGGTAAAGAGAAGCCTTTGATTTACTTCCTTCGCCGTACATTCCACGCACCGTAAAGCCTATTTTTCCTATAGCGTCCGATATTTCACTAACGGCGCCTACACCCTCCATAAACGGAAGATGAAGCATTACCGAAGCACGGAGCCCCGTACCAAGGTTTGTAGGACATTCGGTAAGGTAGCCTAATTGGTCGTCGTAAGCAAAACCGCATTTTGATGACAGCAAATCGTCCATACTTTCAGCAATATCATAAGCCTTATCCAGATTTAAACCGGGCAAAATTACCTGAATTCTTATATGGTCTTCTTCCCCAACCATAACGCAAACAGATTCGTCTTCTGAAATAATAACCGCTCTGCCATCTTTTTTACTCGCAAATTCAGGGCTGATAATATGACGTTCAACCATTGCAAATACTTCGTTGTCGGGCACGTTTGCCATTGAAATAAATTTAAGGCTTTTAGCAAAGGGAGTATCGCTTTGGATAATTGCATTTTTGATTTTTTCGCAAACTTTATTTTTTTCTTCCAAAGAAAGCCTTGACGGGAACGGTGTATCTTTTAAGTTACGCGCCAAACGAACGCGTGTTGAAACGGCTACGTCGTTTAGCGGGTCAATATTATACCAATTACTCATTACCCTTTTCCCCCTCTATTCTTCTTATTTCATCGCGTACAACTGCAGCTTCCTCATAATTTTCATTTTTGACAAGTTCGCTTAGTTTCTTACGCATTTCGGTTAATTTATCATTCGGAGATATAATAAGTTGGTCACGTTTTGGTTTTTTACCAATATGCTGAACTCCACCGTGAACGCGCTTCAAATAAGGCAAAAGCTCCTTTTTAAACTTATTGTAGCAAGCCGGACAGCCAGCCTTTCCGTTGTTAGCGATTTCACGGAACGAAGCGCCGCAACAGTCACAGCGCTCTTCCTTTACTGCGCCGGAAAGCTCAATATCGCCGAAAACTGAAGAAAGCATTGAAGCAAGGCTTCCCACAGGAGTTGAAGAATATCCTTCTTTAGCGGCGCAAGACTGACACAAATCAATATCCTTAACGATACCGCCTATAACCGAATGTATATGGGTAGTTGCGGGATTTTTACCGCATTTTTGACAAATCATAGTAATTTCTCCTTTACTTAATTTGAGTAAGCAATACTTGTTTTATAATTGCCGCTCTTACTCTGTCACGGTAATCAATGGGAACCGAAGCCATAACGCCGTTAGAAATAGCCGCCATTAAAATTGTCGCCGCTTCTTCGGTGATAAGAGAGGCTCTGAGACAGTTTTCAATAACTATTCTTGCCGCCATTTGGTCAATTGACGAACCAATGGAATTGACAATGTGCATTATTGCCGCCGACTGATTTATTTTAACACGGCTTATGCGGATATACCCCCCGCCGCCTCTGTAGCTTTCTATTGTATATCCCTGTTCGGGCGTGAAACGTGACGAAAGCACATAGTTAATCTGGCTTGGTACACATCCCATTGCTTCGGCAAATTCATTACGCTGAATTTCGGTGGAGCCACCCTCCGATTCATCTAATAATCGTATGATTGCTTGGGTAATAATATCACTCATCTTCATAAAAGTAACCTCACTTTGACCTTTGCTGACTTTAGTATAACGTTAAGGTCAGAGAAAGTCAAAGTTCATTCTTCGCCGATTTTAGGTTTTAACAAGGTCAAAAAAGGTCAAATCACTCATTTCCTTCGATTTTCTTCTATTTTCTCCTTTTTACTCATTTTTTACTCATTCTGTAACAAAGATTGTTTTTTGGAATAGTATGTAATATAACAGAAAGGAGGTTAAGTTCTATGTGTAACAACTTTATGGGCGGCAACTGCGCTTGGATTATCGTTATCCTTCTTCTTCTCTTCTGCTGCGGTAACAACGGTTTAGGCACTGCTAATAACTGTGGTTGCGGATGTGACAACACCTGCTGCTAAAGCTAAAAAAACAAGGCACTCAACCTTCGTTGAGTGCCTTAAATATTATATTTAGAATTAGTGATTATTGAAGATATCGATAAGCTCGGTATAGTCTTCTTCTTCGTCCTTGTCGGCAGTAATATCGCCAAGTCTTGCGGCTAAATCGTTGTTCTGCTTTTTCTCTTCTTCGCCAAGACCGGTAGCAACTACGGTTACACGGATAGCATCTTCAAGGGTATCATCAAACTTAGCACCCCAAATGATGGTTGCGTCAACGTGAGCCATATCGGAGATGATAGAAGAAGCAAGTTCAACTTCTTCAAGACCAATGTCTTCAGAACCGGTAATGCTGATAATAACGCCCTTAGCATTTTCCATAGAGGTTTCAATAAGGGGACTGCTGATAGCGGCGCGAGCAGCTTCTTCAGCCTTATCTCTACCGGTAGCATAACCAACGCCCATGTGAGCATAACCGGCATTAGCCATAATAGCGGTAACGTCAGCAAAGTCAAGGTTAACAAGGGCAGTTTCGTTAATAAGCTCGGTAATGCTTTGAACGCCCTGACGAAGTACGTCATCAGCTACGTCGAACGCATTCTTAAAGGTAATCTTTTGTTCGGAAACAAACTTAAGTCTTTCGTTAGGAATAACGATAAGGCTGTCCACCTGTTCCTTAAGAGCAGCAATACCTGCTTCAGCCTGTTCCATACGCTTTTTACCTTCAAAAGCGAAGGGTTTGGTAACGATACCAACGGTAAGTACGCCAAGTTCTTTTGCAATACGCGCAACAATGGGAGCAGCGCCGGTACCGGTACCACCGCCCATACCTGCGGTAATAAAGATCATATCGGCAGAACCGATAACTGCGGTAATTTCATCAGCGGCTTCCTCAGCAGCAGCTTTACCCTTTTCGGGGTTAGCGCCTGCGCCCTTACCACCGGTTGTTTTATCGCCAATCTGAAGCTTTTCTGTAGCTTTAGAGAGTAATAAAGCAGCCTTATCGGTGTTGATAGCAACAAATTCAACACCCTTTACTCCGGCATTTACCATACGGTTAACAGCATTTCCGCCGCCTCCGCCGACACCGACTACTTTAATCTGAACAACATCTTCAGTTTCATTTCCAATTCCGAAAGGCATTGTGAATTCCTCCAATTTTTATATTTCTTGAACATAGTTACGCTTAATATACTTAAACACAAAATAATAATAACACAGTTGTTTTCAAATTTCAATAGGTTTATTTATAATTTTATAAAATTCTTAATCTTTTTTTGTATCTTCTTCCCTTTTTACAAAAAAAGCCTTGGGATTACCCGGTGTGTACTGACTTAAATCAACGTCGCCCGATTTGGCAGAGAATGACGGGTCTTCAAGCATTTTAAGAAAATGAGATATTTTTTCTTCAAAATAAGTAAACTCACCGAAATTTACGGTATATCTTGAATCAAATCCCATTTTGATTTCGTACATATCGGTAAGATCAATATAATCAGCAGAAACCGTCAGTGTTTCAAAGCGTTTACATATTGCGGAGATTATCATTTCAGCCTTTTCTTCTTCAAAGACAACCTGCTGAATATCCCCTTCCCCTACCGACGCAACGCAATCTATAAACAACACACCTTCAGGTTTTTCTGAGTAGCTTTTAAGTATTCTTCCTTCGTCATCGGCGGTGTAAAACATTTCATCCACCTTTATTGCGTAAACCTCCGACGCAATGGTAACGGTTAATTTAACCGTACCGGTAAGGTTTTTAGTAACCTTTACGTTGTCAACAAAAGGCAAATGTCCCTGAAGCGAAGAAAGCACGTTTTTTTCACTTATTCTTATAATATTATCTCCGTCTTTTATACCGCTGTGGGCAATAATCTCTTCAACCGAATAAAGACTGTTGCCCGAAACGGTGATTGATTTTACGGGGAAAAATACGGTTAAGGACAGTCCGCAAAAAAGCGCTGCCGCAATAATAAGAAAAACGGCAAGAAAAATCTTTTTGCGTTTTTTTCCTTTATTAACTTTTCTTTTTTTCACGTTCTCGTTAGCGGTCAAATTTCTATCTCCTTTACGTCTGCTCCGATTTCATTAAGGTTATGGGGCAAACGGTAATATCCACGTTCAATATGGTGAATTTCGTCTACAGTCGAAACTCCTTTTGCGGCAAGAGCCGCTATCACAAGTGCCGCTCCGCCTCGCAAATCAGTGCAAGACACGTCGGCGGCAATAAGCTCCTTTTTATTATAGCATACAGCAGTTCGACCGTTAAGTTTTATTTCTGCGCCGAATTTATTAAGTTCGGGTAAATACTTGAAACGGTTTTCAAAAATAGTCTCCCTTAAACTGTTTTCACCGCAAACTTTAGTGAAAACGGGAACTATTAACGGGCCTGCATCGGTTGGAAAAGCGGGATAAACACCCGTTACAATATTGCTTGAAGCCTTTAAAGGTCTGTTGCATT
Organism: Acutalibacteraceae bacterium; assembly: GCA_045646245.1. GTDB lineage: Bacteria > Bacillota > Clostridia > Oscillospirales > Acutalibacteraceae > SIG607. The sequence continues at coordinate 10,189 of JAZRKJ010000013.1, read as the reverse complement.
TAAGATACACGTTATTTTTTCGCAAGGAAACACTGCAACCAATATCTTCAAAAAAACGTAAAACCGAAGTCATATTATAAGCAGGACAATCTTCAAGCCGGATTTTACCGCCCGTTATCGCCGCCGCAGACAAATAGGTTGCCGCAACGATTCTGTCACAAATCACCTTATGCTCCGAAGAGTAAAGCTTAGCTACTCCCTCAATTATAACAGTATCTGAACCGGCGCCCTTAATTTTTGCGCCGGATTTATTAAGGAAATCAGCCAAATCGCTTATTTCGGGTTCTTTTGCCGCATTGCGAATTACGGTTGTTCCTTTTGATACAGCGGCGGCAATGATAATATTTTCGGTCGCGCCAACGCTTGGGAAACGCAGAGTTATATCCGCTCCGTTTATTCCTTTTGGCGCAAAACAGGTAAGAACGCCGTCCTCTTCCCTTACGGTTACGCCGAGTTGTTTTAATGCCGATAAGTGTAAGTCAATCGGACGCGGTCCCAGTTCGCAACCGCCGGGATTACTTATAACCGCTTTGCCCATTCGCGAAATAACAGCTCCCAAAAAAACAATAGAGGACCGCATTTCCTGCATAAGCGATTTACTCACTTCATAGTTTGCAACGTCCGCAGCATCAATAATTACAGATGTTTCGTCTCTTACGCAAACGCACCCCAACATTTTAAGAATTTTTATAGCAGCGTCAACGTCGGAAAGTCCGGGACAGTTATGTATAACACTTTTATCTTTAATAAGTAAGGTTGCGGCAAGTATTGGTAATACGCTGTTTTTAGCACCCTGAACCACTAAACTGCCATCTATTGCTTTTCCGCCACAGACGGTAAAACGTCTCATAAAAGCACCCCGCAAATCACAAAATATTTTTATATTTCATAATATGCGGTTTTGAAATATTTGCTAAAATTACTTATTTAAAAGCTCCATAAGCACTTTATAGATTCTTTCATTAGCGTCGTCAATTGAAACGGACGCCGCATTTTCACTCATTTTACAAAGTTTTTCAGCATTGCCTAAAACGTAGTTTACAACGCTTATAAGTTTTTCACCGTTCAAATCTTTTTCTTCTATAACTTCGGCTGCACCCGCATTTTTAAGGGTCATAGCATTATGGAATTGGTGATTTTCGGCAACATAGGGAGACGGTATAAGAACAGACGGTTTACGGCACACCGCAAGCTCGCTTAAAGTTATAGCACCCGCACGGCAAATAACCAAATCTGCCGCCGCCATGCATACATCCATATCGGTAATATATTCTCTTACGTCAACCTCATCTGCAAGTTTTATATCATTAAGAGAAGAAATCATATCTTCGTAGCCAACTTTTCCGGTACCGTGAATATGATAAAACTTACCTGTACCGTTATGGCTTTTAATAAGCAGGCTGACGGCTTCGTTTATCTTTTGAGCGCCCAAGCTTCCGCCGAAGGAAAGTATAACCGGACGGTTATCAAAGCCGAGTTTAGCCTTTGCTTCTTCTTTACTGATTTTTGTAAGCTCGGGACGAACGGGATTACCCGTTATATCAGGCTTTTTATTAAGATTAAAACGGCTTTCGGCTTCCGGCATGGCAAGCATTACTCTGTCTACCGATTTGGAAAGCATTTTATTGGTAATACCGGGGTATGCGTTTTGTTCGTGAATAGCTGTTTTAAAGCCCAGTTTAGCCGCTTCACGAAGTACAGGACCGCTTACGTATCCGCCGGTACCAACCACAAGGTCGGGATTAAGCTTTTTAAGTAACTTTTTAGCCTTAAGAGAAGCGGTGACTGCGTTAACCGCCGCCTTAACGTTTTTAGCTATATTAACAGGGGTAAGCTTTCTTTGAAAACCCGAAACCTCTATACTGTAAAAATCATATCCTTTTTCGGGCACCAGCTTCGCTTCAAGCTTATTGGCTGTACCAATATAACTTATTTTTGCGTCAGGGTGTTTTTCTTTAATATAACCCGCTACTGCAAGAGCAGGGTTAATGTGTCCTGCGGTGCCTCCGCCTGCAAAAAGTACGTGCATTATAATTACCTACACTTTCTCTAAATTCGCACTTCGCGATATTGACAGTACTATTCCCATTTCTGCAAGCAGTATTATAAGCGCCGTACCGCCGTAGCTGAAGAACGGCAAACTAATACCGGTGTTGGGAATGGTATTGGTAACAACCATTATATTAAGCGCCGCCTGCAACGCTACCTGAAAGGTAAGCCCAACCGCCATAAGAGACGAAAACTTATCCGGCGAATGCATAGCAACCGAAAATCCACGCCATACAAGGAAGCAGAAAAGCAGAACTATTATCATAGCGCCTATAAGACCTAATTCTTCACAAACTATTGAAAAAATAAAGTCGTTATGCGGTTCGGGAAGCCAAGAATATTTTTGTCGTGACTGACCTATTCCCCTGCCGAGGAGTTCGCCCGAACCAATAGCCAATAAAGACTGAATCGTCTGGTAGCCTTTGCCCGCCGCATCGGACCACGGGTCAAGCCAATAAGTGAAACGGCTTGATGCGTAATCAACAAGACCGGTGATAACAAAAAGCGCAACCGCCGTTATTGCGGCGCCGAATCCCATAAAAATGTATTTAACCGCAAGTCCGCCTACTATCATAAGGATAACACCTATAAACAGTATAAGAACCGTAGCCGAAAGGTGGGTTTCTACAACTACAAGTCCGCAAACAAGCGCCAACAACAAAAGCAAAACAACAACAAACTTAAATTTTGACATAAGCTTATAGTACTTTGCTATTAAATGAGAAAAGAGCAAAATAATTGCAAACTTAGCAATTTCCGAAGGCTGCAGAGTCAACGGGCCTATAACAAGCCATCTTTTATGCTCCATACCTTCAACCATTGGGGGAAGCGCCAGAACAAGCACCAAAAGAGCTATGGCGACAATATAAACTATTCCCGACATTTTTCTGTAAACGTGACAGTCAATACGGGAAAGCGCCATCATAATTATAACGCCCACAACTGCAAACAACGCCTGACGGATTATAAAGTGATAGCTGTTATCAAAACGTGCGTAACTGTATGCATAGCTGGCAGAGAAAAGCATAACAAGACCGATAGAAAGCAGTAACAGAACAAGGGACAAAAAACCGATGTCCAATTTGCCTTCCTGATATATGCCCATTTTTTTAAGCATTTTTGCATATATGCCATCTTTCATTACGCACACTCCGTCCGAATTTTGTTTAAATTATAAAGGGTAAAACGGCAATAACAGCGCCGACAAAAGCAACAGCGGAGAAAATAAACACTACCTTTTCCTCCGACCAACCAATCATTTCAAAATGGTGATGAATGGGGCTCATTTTAAATATACGCTTTTTAGTCAGCTTGTAGCAAGCAACCTGTAAAACAACCGAAAGAGCCTCTAAAAGATACACAATACCTATTGCTATAAGAAGTATGGGACGCTCGGTTGCGAAAGAAAGCCCTACCACTGCACCGCCTAAGAACATTGAACCGGTGTCACCCATAAATACCTTTGCAGGATGCATATTCCACACCAAAAAGCCTCCGCAAGCGCCGGCAACGGCAGAAGCGTATACGTTTATACCGATTAGTGAAGAAAATCCCGAAATAATCATAAATGCGCAAGCCGCAACAAGAGTTACCGAGGAAGCAAGACCGTCAAGTCCGTCGGTCAAATTAACAGCGTTAACAAAACCGTATACAAAGAAGAATGCTATGGGCCAGAAAAGAAGTCCCCATCCGCTTGTAATATCAATACTTCCGAAAGGTGTCCAGGTGGAAGTCATACCCGCAAAAGCAAGAGAAGCCAGATAAAGAGCGGTCGCAAGACTTTGCAAAATTGTTTTTTGCTTAGCCGTAAGCCCCAAATTACGTTTTTTAACAACCTTGATATAGTCGTCTAAAAAACCGATAAAGCCCATTGCAAAAGCAAGCACTATTCCGGAAATAAACATAGCAAGTTTTTTGCTGTTTTTAAATTCCTTAATAAGCCCACCGTTTATTATAACCGAAAATACAATGCTTATAATTATAGAAGCAAGTACCGCTATCATCAGCATAATACCGCCCATTGTAGGTGTACCCTGCTTGTTTTTATGCCATGAAGGGCCGATATCCAAAATAGTCTGACCGAATTTCAGCTTATGAAGAAAAGGAATAACTTTAAATCCCAAAATTGCAGTAATCGCAAAGGAAAGTATTGCCGTAATAATAGGGGTTATATCTTTCATTTTATTGCACTTCCTGTCTTTCTTTTATAGCCTCTGCTACAATTTCTCTTTCATCAAGATGTATTGTGCGGTCAGCTAAAATTTGATACGTTTCGTGGCCTTTTCCCGCAAGTACGATTATATCGTTTGTCTTTGCGTTCTTAACGGCAAATTTTATAGCCTCTACACGGTTTTCTATAACGGTGTAGGGAGTATTTTTCTTTTCAACCCCAACTAATATATCCTTAATAATCATTGAAGGGTTTTCGCTTCTGGGGTTATCGCTGGTTACTATAACGTAATCGGCTAATTTGGCGGCTATTTCGCCCATAATGGGACGCTTGGTTTTATCTCTGTCACCGCCGCAACCGAACAGAACCACAAGTCTTCCCTTTTTAAGTTCTTTGAAGGTGTTAAGTATATTTTCAAGTCCGTCGGGGGTATGGGCATAGTCGATAATCACCGTAAAATCAAAGGGATTATTCACTACTTCCGCCCTTCCCTTTATACCGTCACAACAGCAAAGAGCATTTTGAACAATCTTAGGGTCAACACCGAAACAGGCTGCGGCAACAGAAGCGGACATAGCGTTATATACCGTAAATCTGCCACCTGTAGACATTGAAAGGGGCATTTTAAATTTGCCGTCAAGTATAAAGCTGACTCCGTCAGCGCGGTAATCTATTTCCTTGGCGGTAAAGGTTGCTTTTTCTTTAGCCGAAACGGTTACTACTTCGCAAGTGAGTCCTTCTTTTAATTTGTCAGCCCACTCGTCATCGGCGTTTATTACTGCCGTTTTACACATAGAAAACAATTTCTTCTTGGCTTCAAGGTAGTTTTCCATTGTAACGTGATAATCTAAATGGTCTTGGGTGAGGTTTGTAAATATACCCACTTCAAAATCAATTCCGTAAACTCTTTTTTGATCGAGCGCGTGGGAAGAAACCTCCATAACCGCAGAGGTACAGCCCTTATCAACCATTTCCTTAAACAAAGCGTTCAATTCGTAACAGCTGGGTGTTGTACGCTCGGTTTGGATAATTTCATCACCTATCATATTTTGAATAGTACCGATAAGCCCTACTTTTTCTCCCGCAGCTTCCAAAATCTTCTTAAGCATATAAGTAACTGAAGTTTTGCCGTTGGTACCGGTTACACCAATAAGCTTAAGACGTTTAGCGGGATTAGAGAACCAATTAGCCGACATAATCGCATGAGCGGCGTGGGTATCCGGCACAATTAAGTCAATACCGCTGCCGGTATCTCTTTCAGCAATAATAACGGCGGCGCCCTTTTCCTTAGCCGAAGCAGCAAATTTATGACCGTCGTTTACTGCGCCCACAATACAAATATAGGCAAAGCCTTCCTCAACCTTACGCGAGTCAGCGGTTATACCTTTAATTTCTGTTTCACCCATGGGCGAAGATATATCGGTAAGTAATTCTTTAAGTAACATTTATAAAACCTCTAATCTTCCGGTATAAAATCGGTTACCGAATCATCACGGAAGTAAACCGTAATGCTGGTACCTCTGTTAACCTCAGTTCCTGCTTCAATACTCTGGCTGAAGGCAAGAGTATTAGCGCCTTCAAGCGTATTGCCCGAAAATTTAACGTTAACACCGCTATTACTTGCGGCGGCATTAACCTCTTGAACTGTCATTCCCGTAAAATCCGGTACGACAACCGTGTTTTCTTCAATAGATTCGTTGTCGGTATAAATTATAACCAGTCCGCCTGCATAAAGGGTTTCACCCTTTGCGGGAAGTTGAGAAACAACTGTATCGCCGTTACCCACAACTTTATAAATCAAATCTGCCGAAGTAACTTTTCCTTTTGCTTCGGAAACCGCAAGACCTTGAAGGTCGGGAACGGGAATGGCGCGTTTAGAAAGTTCAGCGTCGGTATAATGGGGTTCATAGCCTAAATAAGGCAATATTTCACTCATAATAGCACTTGCTACCGGAGCGGAAATGGTGCCGCCGTATATACTTCCCGCCGTAGGTTCGTCTAACAGTACAAGAACCGCTATTTCGGGATTTTCAATAGGCGCCATACCAACGTAAGAAGCAACGTACAAGCTTTTGTTACCGGTTTCGTTAATAAGGTCGATTTTCTGGCTGGTACCGGTTTTACCGCCTGTTCTGTAACCGGCAACGTAAGCGTTTTTGGCGCCGCCGTTTACAACTACCTCAAGTGCTTCACGGATTTGAGCAGACGTTTCTTCGGAAATTACCTGCCTTTTATAAGAAGTATTGCCGGTTGATACAACGTTTCCGTCCTGGTCAACAACCCTTTCCACTATATGAGGCTGAACCAGATAACCGCCGTTAACCGATGCAGCCGCAGCGGCAATAAGTTGCATAGGAGTAATTTTGAAGGTTTGACCGAAAGAAGCGGAAGCAAGCTCAACGGGGCCCATTTTTTCTTGAGAATAATAAATAGAACCCGTTTCACCGGGAATATCGACACCCGTTTTAGAAGTAAAGCCGAAGGCTTCAAAATATTTTGAAAAGGTTTTAACTCCAAGAGATTGACCGATAGCGATAAACGCAGGGTTACAAGAATTGCTCATTGCGGTATAAAGGCTTTGAACACCGTGACCCGTCAGTTTATGACAATCGTAAGGCTGACCCGCTACCTGTGTGTGACCGACGCAGGAAAAGGAAGATTTTGGGGTAACCGCATTTTCTTCCAAAGCCGCAGCAGCGGTGAATATTTTAAATACCGAACCCGGTTCATAAGCGTCACTAACCGCTTTATTACGCCATTGACGGTTACGAAGTTCAGAAAGCTTGGCGCTTCTTTCCTCACCGGTTAAGGCATCAACAGTCAATTGGTCAGAGCGCGAAAGAGTAAAAGGATCGTTAGGATCAAAATCCCCTGTTACCGCCAAGCCCAATATTGCGCCCGTGTTAACGTTCATAACCACAGCAACGCCGCGTTCGTTACATTTATTGTCTTCAACTGCTTGTTTTAACTGTTTTTCGGCAACGTACTGAATGTAGTTATCAATGGTTAAAACAAGAGAATTTCCTTGCTTTGCCTCTTCTACCATTTCGTAAGTAAAGGGCATATCTACACCGTAAGCGGTTTTGGCGGCAACTACTCTGCCGGGTTCACCCGTAAGAGCGGTATCATAATAGCTTTCAATACCTGCAAGGCCCTGCTCGTCGTCTCCAACAAAGCCTAAAACAACCGATGCAAGGCTATTGTTGGGATAATAACGTTTTGTGGTTTCGTCAAGACCGATATATTTGGTAAGCTCATAATCTTTATTGGCGGTGATAAATTCCCTTACTTTATCGGAAGTTTCTTTATCAACCTTCTTCTTAACGATTACATAGTAAGATTTTTTTGCGGTATTTTCATAAACTTCGTTTCTGTCAACGCCGAGAATTGAAGAAAGACCGTCGGCAATAAGATTTCTGATAGTTTCCTTTTTGTCAGCGTCGGTAAGCTTATTTATTCCGTTAGGAGTAATATATACCGTCCAGGCGGTAGTACTTGTTGCAAGTACGTTCATATTTTTATCGAAAATATTACCTCTCGGCGCGGCAATCAAACTGTCGTAAAGCTGTTGTTCAGAGGCAAGACCCTGATACTTTTCTCCTTGAACAAGCATAATATAGGTGAGACGGTAACCCGAAACACCTACCATAATAACAACCACACAAAGGAGGACTATAAACATTCTCATTAACATTGTTTTGTTGGGTTTACTTGCCATTTTTATCCTCTCTTTCGCGTAATCGGTTTAAAAAAAGTACTTCTTTAAAAATGCGGGAAAACGAGAGTTGAATTTTTCAACTCCCGTATCCTTATTATACATATATTATACTGCCGTTTTCTTCATACGACAACCTTTTTTTAATAATTTGAAACAAGTATTTCGCCATCTGCCGTTCTTGCCATATTTTTATCGTTAACTCTTATATACACCACTTGGCTTTGGTCAAGCTTACGCATACCCAGTTCAGTAGCCTCCGCCTCTAAATTTATATAAGAAATTCTGTTTTCATATTCCATTTTAAGCGCAACGCTTTCACTTTGTTTTTCGCTAAGCACGGTTTTGGCTTCGTTAATATTATTGTTAAGCTCATTAACCTGAATTCTTAAAACGATATTTGTGCAAAGTGCGCCAACCAATATAACGGTAGCAACTATAGCAAAAGCACTGTCGGAAATACGCCTTGCAACAGCCTTTGTTCTGCTGTGCTTTTTGGTTTTTCTTTCGGGCATCTTAATAATATTATCTTCAGGTTTCTCTTGGGGTTTTGCTTTGGGCATAAACATTTGGAAATCGTAAGCAAGAGAATCGTTATAATACTTAAGATTATTCATTAGCCATCTTCCTTAAAGTTTTATTATTGTCCTGAGTTTTGCGCTTCGGCTTCTTTGGTTTTCGTTTAGTTCCTCTTCACCGGGGTCAATTCCCTTTTTGTTTTTGGTGAAACCGCGCGGAGTCTTTCCGCATACACATACGGGAAGGTCGGGAGGACAGGTGCAGCCTGTGCAAAACTCTTTAAATTTATGTTTTACAATTCTGTCTTCCAAAGAATGGAAGGTTATTATTGCCAAAACGCCGTCTTTGTTTAAAAGGTCAAAAGCGTCGTCCAGCACATTTTTTAATACGTCAAGTTCCCCGTTTACCGCAATTCTTAAAGCTTGGAAGCATTTTCTTGCGGGGTGACCGTCACGTCTTGCGGCGGCGGGAACGCTGTTAGCAATTATCTCAGCAAGTCTGAGTGTTGTGGTTATGGGGGATTTTTCCCTTTCACGCACAATTGCGTTAGCAATTTTAAAAGCAAATTTTTCTTCACCGTATTCTCTGAAAATACGGGCCAGCTCTTCTGCCGAACAGCCGGCTACCAAATCGGCGGCGCTTACTCCTTCCTTGCTCATTCGCATATCAAGGGGCGCATCCTTGTGGTAAGAAAAACCTCTGGAGCCTTGGTCAAGCTGATAAGATGAAACGCCCAAATCAAGAAGTATTCCGTCTACCTTTTGGATACCTTCATTTTGAAGCACCGATTTCATATTAACAAAATTACTTTTTATAACCTTTGCGGGATAATCTTTAAGCCGTTGGGTAGCAACCGCTACAGCATCAGGGTCTTGGTCCAGTGCAAAAAGCTTGCCGCCTTTAAGACGTTTGGCAATTTCTTTGGAATGCCCCGCCCCGCCTGCGGTACCGTCTACGTAAATACCGTCGGGTTTAATGGAGAGTTCTCTTATAGTTTCGTTAAGCAATACCGAATAATGCTTGAATTCCATTTGTTTTCTCCCTTAGAAGTTTAATTCTTCCATAATGGAAGCAACAGATTCGGGAGTATACTTTTCGTTTTCTTCTTGCCAAAGCGAAGTGTTCCATACTTCAAGATTTGTGTCCATACCAATGATATGAGCTTCTGCTTCAAGTTCGGCATATTCACGCAAAGTAGGAGGAATAAGAATTCTTCCTTGAGCGTCACATTCAACGTTAAAAGCGCCGTCGTAAAGAAAACGCTTAACAACGCTTGATTTTGTGCTGGGAAGGGTTCCGATATGTTCAACTAATTTATCCCATTCGCTAAGGGAATAAACACAAAGACATCTCTTTCCCGAAATACCTTTGCAAATAATAAATTCGGCGCCAAGTTCGTCACGAAGCTTAGAGGGAATAAAAACTCTGCCCTTTTTGTCAATATTATGTTGGTATCCACCGTATAGCACAGAGCCTCACTCCTTTCTAATTTTCACCACTTCACTACACTTTTATGGTTTTTTAATCCACTTTGAACCACTTTTAATGTTATTATAGAGTACTTTTATGCAAAATGCAATAGTTTTTTTAAAAAAATTTAAAAAACTTATAAAATAAACAAAATCATAACCACCGGTAAACCGGTGGTATGCTCCACCCCCTATAAGGGGTGACTACTGGCTTAGCCCCTAAAAGGGGCACTGAAAGTTTAGCAACGCATTACAATCTCGGGCAGC
>JAZRKJ010000012.1:0-11359 GCA_045646245.1 Acutalibacteraceae bacterium | reverse complement strand
CAGCCCGAAGCATATATTCCGGGCAGTGATACTTATATTGAAAAGGATTCTGCCATTAACGATGAAATTGATAAGCTGCGTCACAGCGCTACCTGTGCTTTAAGTGAACGCAGAGACGTTATAATTGTTGCATCGGTTTCTTGTATATATACTCTGGGTGACCCTATTGATTACCGTGAAATGGTAATTTCTTTGCGTCAAGGAAATACTATGGAGAGAGATACCCTTATCAGAAGGCTTATAACTCTGCAGTACGAACGAAACGATATTAACTTTATACGAAATAAGTTCCGTGTTCGGGGCGATACGGTGGATATTTACCCCGCCTATTCTTACGAAAACGCAATAAGAGTGGAATTTTTCGGCGATGAAATTGACCGTATTTGTGAAATCAACACCGTAACGGGTGAAATTAAAAACACCTTAAGCCACGTGGCTATTTATCCTGCTTCCCACTACATTATTTCGGAAGAGAAAATGGAAGAGGGACTTAAAAGAATACTTGACGAAATGGAAAAACGGGTAGAGTTTTTCAAAAGCGAAGGAAAGCTTATTGAAGCCCAGCGTATACGTCAGCGCACCGAATATGACGTTGAAATGCTAAAGGAAGTAGGCACCTGTAAGGGTATTGAAAACTATTCGGGCGTGCTTGCGGGCAGGCCGCGCGGCAGTACTCCTTCCACGCTTCTTGATTATTTTCCCGATGATTTCGTGCTTTTTGTGGACGAGTCCCACGTAACGCTGCCTCAGGTAAGGGGTATGCACGGCGGTGATTTTGCAAGAAAAAATAACCTTGTTGAATACGGGTTCAGACTGCCTTCTGCCTTTGATAACCGTCCGCTTAACTTTGATGAATTTTATTCCCATATAAATCAGGCTGTGTTTGTTTCGGCTACACCAGGAGAATTCGAAAAAAATGTTGCTGCTCAAACGGTAGAGCAGGTTATCCGCCCCACAGGGCTTTTAGACCCCGAAATATCGGTGCGCCCCAGTGACGGGCAAATTGACGACCTTATTTCTGAAATCAACGCTCGGGTAGAACGTAAGGAAAGGGTACTTGTTACCACCCTTACCAAAAAAATGGCGGAAGACTTAACCGATTATCTTTTGGGCGTTTCCATTAAGGTTAAGTATATGCACCACGATATAGATACCATTGAGCGTATGGAAATTATAAGAGATTTGCGCAAAGGCGAATTTGACGTGCTTGTTGGTATTAACCTTTTAAGAGAAGGACTTGATATACCCGAAGTCAGCCTTGTTGCTATACTGGACGCTGATAAGGAAGGCTTTTTGAGAAGCGAATCTTCTCTTATTCAGACTATAGGCAGAGCCGCGAGAAATGCGGGCGGTACGGTAATAATGTACGCCGACAGCGTGACCGGAAGTATGGAAGCGGCTATAACCGAAACCAACCGAAGAAGAGAAATTCAAATGGCGTATAACGAGAAAAACGGTATTGTGCCCAAAACTATTGTTAAAGATGTTAGAGAAATTCTTGAAATTTCGGGCAAGAGTGTTTCCGAACAAAAGAAGAAACGCCTTACCAAAGCCGAAAAGGAAAAGGAAATAGAAATTCTTACCCGTCAAATGAAGGAAGCGGCAAAATTGCTTGAATTCGAACACGCCGCAATGCTAAGAGATAAAATTAAGAAACTTAAAGGTGAATAAGGTAAATTATGGCTTTAGAAAAAATAACCATTAAGGGTGCAAGAGCCCACAACTTAAAAAACGTAGACTTAACCATACCAAGGGACAAGCTTATTGTTTTTACGGGGCTTTCGGGTTCGGGCAAGTCTTCTCTTGCCTTTGATACAATTTACGCCGAGGGACAACGCAGATACGTTGAGTCTCTTTCTTCCTATGCCCGTATGTTCTTAGGACAAATGGATAAGCCTGACGTAGACAGTATAGAGGGTCTTTCTCCCGCAATTTCCATTGACCAGAAAACAACCTCTAAAAATCCACGTTCTACCGTAGGTACCGTAACCGAAATTTACGATTATCTGCGTTTATTATATGCAAGAACAGGTATTCCTCATTGCCCTATATGCGGAAAGGAAATAAGCCAACAAACTACCGACCAAATCGTTAAGAAGGTTATGGCTTTGCCCGAAGGAACCAAAATTCAGGTGCTTGCTCCTACCGTAAGAGGAAGAAAGGGTATGCACGAAAAGGAGCTTGACGCCGCTAAGCGCTCAGGCTTTGTAAGGGTTCGTATTGACGGTAATATGTACGACCTTTCGGAAGAAATTAAGCTTGATAAAAATATTAAGCATCATATTGAAGTAGTTGTCGACCGCCTTGTTATGAAGGAGGAAATCAAAAGCCGACTCAGCGACAGCATAGAAACCGCCGCAAGGCTTGCAGACGGCATTATTTATATTGACGTAATAGGCGGAGAGGAGCTTCATTTTTCTCAGAACTACGCTTGCGACGAGCATGGTGTCAGTCTCCCTGAGCTTACTCCTACACTGTTTTCCTTTAATAATCCCTTAGGTGCTTGTCCCGACTGCAGCGGTATCGGTAAATTTTTAAAGGTTAATCCTGCGCTTATTATAGAGGACGAAGAATTGTCTCTTAATCAAGGCGTTTTTATTTGTTCGGGCTGGAACGTTAAAGGAACCGGCTCTTATTCAAGGGGAAGTATTGCAAGAATGTATTTTGAAGGTCTTGCACGTCATTACGGGTTTAGTATGGATACCCCTTTTAACAAATTGACCGAAGAGCAAAGGAATGCTGTACTTTACGGTACGGGAACCGAAAAAATTGATTTTGATAAGCTTCCCGAATGGGGAGGCGGTATTTATCATAGCAGCTTTGAAGGCGTTGTAAATAATCTTGAACGCCGTTTCAGAGAAACCACTTCCGATTATACCAAGCGCGAAATAGAAGGTTATATGAGCGAAAGCGTTTGCCCCACCTGCAAAGGCGCAAGGCTTAAACCCGAAGCCTTGGCGGTTACGGTAGGCGGAAAAAATATTGACGAGCTTTGCAATCTTTCGGTAACGGAGCATCTGGAATTTATAGACACCTTTAACGTTACGGGTCAAAACGAAAAAATTGCCCGTCCTATTGTTAAAGAAATTAAAGAGCGTCTTGCCTTCCTTAACGGTGTTGGACTTAGTTATTTAAACCTTTCCCGTTCTTCGGGAACTCTTTCGGGCGGCGAAAGCCAACGTATTCGCCTTGCTACTCAAATCGGTTCCGGACTTACGGGAGTGCTTTATATCCTTGACGAACCCAGTATCGGCTTGCATCAGCGGGATAATAACCGTCTGCTTGACGCTTTAAAAAGACTGCGTGATTTGGGTAACACCCTTATTGTGGTTGAACACGACGAAGATACTATGCGCGAATCCGATTATATAGTAGATATAGGGCCGGGAGCGGGTATTCACGGCGGTGAAATTATATATGCGGGCGGGCTTGACGGCTTGCTGGATTGCGAAGGCTCCGTAACGGGCGATTACCTTACGGGAAGAAGAAAAATTCCCGTTCCCTCAAAAAGACGCAAGGGCAACGGTAATTTCCTTACCGTAAAAGGTGCGGCGGAAAATAATCTTAAAAATATAAACGTAAAAATTCCTCTGGGTACCTTCACCTGTGTTACGGGTGTTTCAGGCTCGGGTAAATCTTCTCTTGTTAACGACGTTATTTACCGTCATCTTGCTTCTAAGCTTAACAAAGCAAGAATGGTGTCGGGAGCCTTTAAGTCTATGGAAGGGCTTTCTAATCTTGACAAGGTTATAGATATTGACCAGTCGCCCATAGGCAGAACCCCACGTTCTAATCCTGCTACCTATACAGGGGTATTTAACGATATACGTGATTTATTTGCCGTAACAAAGGACGCTAAAATGAAGGGCTTCGGACCGGGCAGATTCTCCTTTAACGTACGAGGGGGAAGATGTGAGGCATGTGAAGGCGACGGTATTATTAAAATAGAAATGCAGTTCCTGCCCGACGTTTACGTGCCCTGCGAGGTGTGCGGTGGTTCGCGTTATAACGAAGAAACACTTTCTGTGCGTTATAAAGGTAAAAATATTTACGAGGTTCTGGAAATGACGGTAGAGGAAAGTATGCACTTTTTTGAAAGTATTCCCAAAATTTACCGTAAGATAAAAACTCTTTACGAGGTAGGCCTTGGCTATGTTAAATTGGGACAGCCCGCCACTACTCTTTCGGGCGGTGAGGCACAGCGTGTGAAGCTTGCTACCGAGCTTTCAAAAAGAAGTACGGGCAAGACTATTTATATTCTCGATGAACCCACGACGGGTCTTCATACAGCCGACGTACACAGACTTCTTGAAGTGCTTACCCGCCTTGTTGATGCAGGTAACACGGTGTTGGTTATTGAACACAACCTTGACGTTATAAAAACCGCCGATTATATTATAGACTTGGGGCCTGAAGGCGGCGACGGCGGAGGAACGGTTGTGGCAATGGGTACTCCCGAAAAGGTTGCCCGAAATGAAAAATCCTTTACAGGTAAATATCTTAAAAATATGCTTTAATTCACATATTATTAACCAAAATCAGGAAACATTCTGCTATATTAAGAAAATGAAGGGGTGTGGTGAAGTTGTTCGGTTACCTTCGTGTTTCCAAACCGGAAATGAAAATAAAGGAATATGAGCTTTATAAAGCGGTTTACTGTACCCTTTGTAAAAGGCTTGGAAAGGAATACGGCTTTATAACCCGTTTTGCTTTAAGCTACGATTTCACCTTTACCGCCCTTTTGGAGCTTGCGCTCTCTGACGGCTTTTGCGGTACCGTTTCAAAAAGGTGCGTATGTAACCCTTTGAAAAAATGCAATTACTGTAAAGAAGACCGCGGTTTTGATTTATCCGCCGCCGCACTTATTATACTTAGTTTTTATAAAATGAAGGACGATATTGAAGACGAAAAAGGTTTCAAAAAGCTTTCAGCCGTTATACTTAAAAAACTTCTTTCTTCTCCTTATAAAAAAGCGGTTAAGAATTTTCCTGCGGTGGACAATATTGCAAGCGTGTATTATAAAGAACAAGGTCTGGCTGAAGCGGATAAAGACTGTGACCTTGATAAAGCGGCGGAGCCCAGTTCAAAAATGCTTTCTTTACTGCTTCCGCTTTGCGCCGAAGACGATAACGATAAAACCGTTCTTTCGTATCTCGGCAGACTTATAGGAAGATATATTTATTTGTTGGACTGCCTTTGCGACAGAGAAAAGGATATTAAAAAAGGCTCTTTCAATCCAATAGCCGGACTTGATAAAAATGAAGCTGTAAAACGGATAAAAGAGCAAATATATATAGTTATAAACCAAGCCGAAAAGGCTTTTGAATTACTAAACGTTAAACAGTTTAAAGACGTTTTGGGAAACATTATATACGTAGGTCTTGAAGACACTATGATTACCGAAATAAACAGACTGGAGAAAACCAAATGAACGATCCGTATTCTATTTTAGGCGTTGACAGAAACGCAAGCGATGAAGATATAAAGAAAGCCTACAGAGAACTGGCAAGAAAATATCACCCCGACCATTATGCCGACAATCCTCTTGCATCTCTTGCCGCCGAAAAAATGAAGGAAATAAACGAAGCCTACGATGCAATTATGAATGAACGCCGTTCTTCTTCGGGCGGGAAAAACACTTCCGGCGGATATACTGAGCCTTCGGATTTTAAAGACGTGCGCGATATGATAAATCGCGGACAAATTGATAAAGCGCAAATCGTTCTTGACGGTGTGCCCATAAATAAAAGGAATGCGGAATGGTATTTCTTAAGCGGAATGGTTCAGTACAGAAGGGGCTATTTTGATAACGCCTATTCCAGCTTTGCAAACGCAGTAAGGCTTGACCCCAATAACCCTGAATATGCTCAGGCTTTTCATAATATTCAGCGTCAGTCCCGCGGGAATCACGGTAATCCCTACAGAACAAGCAGTAATATGGGCGGCTGCAACGCTTGTGACTGTTGCCAAGGGCTTATTTGCGCCGATTGCTGTTGCGAATGTATGGGTGGCGACCTTATTCGTTGTTGTTGATTATGAAAAAGTCTACTTCTTACGTTGCCTTATGCGGTATCTCCGCGGCGCTTATGACTGCCGTTATGGCGGCGTCGTATTTTCCGTTTTTAACTTATGCCGTACCTGCCGTGGCGGGGGCGATTATAATGATTCCTCTTGTGGAAGCGGGAAAGCGTTACGCTACGGGTACTTATATTGTTACCGCTTTGTTGGTTATGATTTTTGCAGAACCCGAAGCCAAGCTTATGTACGTTTGCTTTTTCGGATATTACCCCATAATTAAGGCAGTTTTTGAAAAAATCAAGTTCAGAACAGTTGAATATATACTTAAATTTTTAGTGTTTAATCTTGCCGTAACGGCGGTATATCTCCTTTTTGCCAATATCTTTATGATAGATATGGACGGTATTGGGGACTACGGGAAATACGGCATCATAATTCTTTACGTTATGGGCAATTTGGCTTTTGTGCTTTATGATATATGCCTTGCAAAGCTTTGTACTGCGTATATGTGCAGGCTTCACCCCAAAATAAAGAAAATAATGAAATTGTAAGTAGGAAATGGTTTGAGAGTTGTGGTTATCGGCGGCGGAGCCGCAGGACTTATTGCTGCTGCTGTGGCGGCAAAAAAAGGGGACAGCGTTACTGTTATTGAAAAAAACCAACGCCCCGCAAGAAAAATACTTGTTACCGGCAAGGGGAGGTGCAACGTCACCAACAATTGTACGGTAGATACTTTAATGGCTAATATTCCCAAAAACGGCAGATTTCTTTATTCGGCGTTCAGCGCGTTTTCTCCTGCCGATACTATGGAATATTTTGAAAATTTGGGTGTTCCGCTTAAAACCGAAAGAGGAAACCGCGTTTTCCCTGTTTCGGATAAGGCTATGGATATTGCCGACGCCTTGGTTAAAGGGGCAAAGAAGAACGGTGTTGCATTTTTAGGCGGCGTTGCCGAAGAAATACTTGTGTCGGATAATAAAATAAAAGGAGTAAAGCTTACCGATAAACGTGAGATTTTAGCGGAAAAGGTTATTCTTGCTACCGGCGGACTTTCTTACCCCGCTACGGGTTCTACCGGCGACGGATATAAGATGGCAAAAAAACTGGGCCATACCGTAACCGATTTACGCCCGTCCCTTGTTCCTATTTGCATTAAAGAAGGCTTTGTCAGCAAAATGATGGGGCTTTCTCTTAAAAACGTTAATCTTTCGGTTTTTGAAAAGGGTAAAAAGAAACCCATATTTTCCGAACAGGGAGAAATGCTTTTCACTCATTTCGGAATAAGCGGACCTTTGGCGCTCAGCGCTTCGGCACATATAAGAAAACTTGACGCGGCGGAATATGAATGTATACTTGATTTGAAGCCCGCCTTAACTTTTGAACAGCTGGATAAACGTGTTTGTAGGGATTTTTTGGAAAACTCAAATAAAAATTTCCGTAATTCTCTTGACGCGTTGCTTCCTCAAAAAATGATACCTATTATTGTGGGGCTGTCTTCTATACCTGCCGAAACAAAGGTAAATCAAATAAGCAAGGCTCAGCGAACAGAATTTGTTAATTTACTTAAAAACATTAAAATGACCGTATCTTCCATGCGCCCGATAGAAGAAGCTATTATAACAAGCGGCGGAATAAACGTGAAGGAAATAAATTCGGCTACTATGGAATCTAAAATAGTAAAGGGTCTTTATTTTGCGGGCGAAATAATTGACGTAGATGCCTATACGGGCGGCTTTAATTTACAAATCGCTTTTTCCACAGGTTATCTTGCGGGAAATGCTTGAAATAAGAGGAGAATAAAATGTCGGAAAAAATAGTTTCTGTTGCAATTGACGGCCCTGCGGGAGCGGGAAAAAGTTCTTTGGCAAAGGCGCTGGCTAAAAAACTCGGCTTTATTTACGTTGACACAGGCGCTCTTTACCGTGCTATAGGTCTTGCTTTTTCACGTAAAGGGTTTGATACCGCGCTTAACTGTGATATAGCTGAGGAGCTTAAAAGCGTAAAGGTTGATATTAAGTTTATAGACGGCGTTCAACACGTTTTTCTTTCCGATGAAGACGTAAGCGACGCCATTAGAACTCCCGAAGCGTCTATGATGGCTTCGGCTGTTTCGGCTAAACCCGAAGTGAGGGCGTATTTGCTTGATATGCAACGGGATTTTGCTAAAAAATATAACTGCATTATGGACGGAAGAGATATAGGAACCGTTGTTTTACCTAATGCCGACGTTAAAATTTTCCTTACGGCCAGCGATGAAGAAAGGGCTATGCGCCGTTTTAAAGAGCTTCGTGAAAAGGGAGATACCGCTACTTACGAAGAAGTTTTAAGCGATATGCGTAAACGTGACTATAATGATTCCCACCGCGCAATCGCCCCCCTTAAACCCGCCCAAGACGCAGTTATTGCCGATACAACGGGTAAAAACGTGGAGGAATCGGTAGAAATGCTTTTAAACATTATAAAGGAGAAGGCTGTATGACTCTTTTTTACCGTATAATACGAGCCATAGTAAACGTTTTTACAAGACTCTTTTTCCGTGTCAGAGGATACGGAGTACATAACGTTCCCAAAGAAGGCGCGGTAATAATGTGCTGCAATCATACCTCCATAAGTGATATTTTCTTTATGGCTATTCTTTGCCCAAGACAAATTCATTTTATGGGCAAGGATGAGCTTTTCAAAAACAAGCTTATTGCTTGGCTGTTTACAAGGCTGGGCGCTTTTTCGGTCAACAGAAGGACCGGGGATAAAGGTGCAATAAACCGCGCGGAGGAAATTCTCGGCGAAGGTAAAGTAATGGGTATTTTCCCAGAAGGTACCCGTTATCCGGGAGATGCTCCTCATAAAGCAAAACCCGGCGCGGCTATGCTGGCGCTTACCACCAAGGCGACTATTCTGCCTTGTTCTATATACCGTGATACGGGTAAGGTTAAGTTTTTGCAAAAGGCAACCTTCCGATTCGGAAATCCTGTTTCGTTTGAAGAATACGGCAGTGAGAACGTGGGTAAAACCGAAATAAGAAGAGTATCCGAACTCATTACCGAAAAAATTACCGAGCTTTGGGAGATGAAACATTGAAAATAACGGTTGCTAAAACTGCGGGCTTTTGTTTCGGAGTTAACCGTGCGGTAAGTATGGTTAATGAATTGGCGGATAAAGGGGAAAAGGTATGTACTCTGGGACCCATTATCCATAATGAACAGCTTGTGGGTGAGCTTGAGAATAAAGGTGTAAGGGTTATTTCTTCGCCAAGACAGGCGGGGAAGGATGATACACTTGTTATTCGTTCCCACGGGGTACCCGCCGCAGTTTTTAAAGAAGCTCTTGACAGCGGCGCAAAGGTTGTGGACGCCACTTGCCCCTTTGTTGCCAAAATTCACGGTATAGTAAAAGAAGCAGCAGAAAAAGGACATATTATTTTAGTTGCCGGAGATCCTGCTCATCACGAAGTAGTCGGCATTTGCGGTAACGCGCAAGATGCAACTGTTTTTGTTTTTTCAGATGAAGTAGAACTTGAAAAAATACTGAATGAGCATCCGGAATTTGCAAATATAAGCATTACTGCGGTGTCGCAGACCACCTTTAATGCAGAAATTTGGGCTAAGTGTCAAAAAATTTTAAAAAAAGGGTGTACAAATGCTTTTATTTTTGATACAATATGTAATGCGACTGCGATGCGCCAACAAGAAGCAGACTGCCTGTCGAAGAAAAGCGATTGTATGATAGTAATCGGCGGACAGCACAGTTCCAATACTGCCAAACTTTATGATGTTTGTTCTGCTAACTGTAGGCACACCTATTTCGTTTCCACCGCCGACCAGCTTCGGGCGGAGTGGTATTCGGATAAGGAAAACGTCGGGGTCGTCGCCGGAGCGTCTACGCCGGCGCATATCATTAAGGAGGTTATTAAAACCATGTCGGAAAATTTACAATCGGTTGAACAGGTAGAAGAGGCTGTTCAAAAAAGCTTTGAGGAAATGACTGATGAAGAAGCATTCGAGGCATCCCTCAGCGCATTAACCGGAGATCAGAAGGTTACCGGTACTGTTCTTGCAGTAAGCGAGAACGAGATTCAAGTTGATATCGGCAGAGGACTTGCCGGTTATATCACTAAGGAGGAATACTCTGCAGATCCTAATGCTGACATCTTAAAGGAAGTTAGCGTTGGTGATACTATGAATCTTATAATTATGCGCACAAATGATCAGGAAGGAACCGTAATGCTCTCCAAGCGTCGCTTCGATGCTATTGCCGGTTGGGACAATATTGTTGCAGCCAAAGACAGCGGTGAAATTCTTACCGGTCTTGTTAAAGATATTATTAAGGGCGGCGTTACTGTTTACTCAAACGGAATTCGCGTATTCATCCCTGCATCCCAGGCAACCCTCTCAAGAAACGAAGCTCTCGACGAATTAAAGGGTAAGGAAGTTCGTTTCCAAATTATTGAAATCGGTCGTGGCAGAAGAGCAGTTGGCTCTATCCGCAACGTACTCAGAGAAGAAAGAAAAGCCGCTGCTGCTCAGGTTTGGGAAAACATAGCAGTAGGCGAACGCTTCACCGGTAAGGTTAAGTCTCTTACCAGCTACGGCGCTTTCGTTGATATCGGCGGTGTTGACGGAATGGTTCACATTTCCGAGCTTTCCTGGCAGAGAATCAAGAACCCCAGCGAAGTTGTTTTAGTAGGTGACGAGGTTGAAGTTTACGTTAAAGCTATCGACACCGAAAAGAAGAAGATTTCCTTGGGCTACAAGAAACCCGAAGAAAATCCGTGGGTAATTTTCGAAAAGAATTTTGCCGTTGACGATACCGTTAAGGCTACTATTGTCAGCATGACTACTTATGGTGCTTTCGCTCGTATCATCCCCGGTATTGACGGTCTTATTCATATTTCTCAAATTGCCAATAAGCACGTTGCTAAGCCTCAAGACGAGCTTTCTATCGGTCAGGAAGTAGAAGCAAAGATTATTGCTGTTGACGCAGAAAAGAAACGCGTAAGCCTTTCTATCCGCGCTCTTCTCCCCGAAGAAGCAGTTGAAGAAGCCGCTCCTGTTGAAGAAGCTGTAGAAGCTCCCGCAGAAGAAGCAGCAGAAGCTACCGAAGAATAATCAAGGCAAAACTCCCGTGAGCAAAACGGGAGTTTTCTTTTTAAGGGTGATAATATGAAGGATAATAAAAAAACATTAAAGGTGCTGTCGGTTACTTTAATGTGCCCCCTGTCAAGTAGACAGACTAAAAAACAAAAAAGAATATGTTAATTGAATAGATTCTTTCATCTTCCCCTGCTGCGCAGCAGGGGGAGATTTTTCGTCACGCGGCGGTGGAAAGGTAATATTCGCACGGT
>JAZRKJ010000011.1:0-6758 GCA_045646245.1 Acutalibacteraceae bacterium | reverse complement strand
AAATACTCGATAAAAGGCAACGATATACCGACCTCTTACGAGATTTATTTGATGTTTTATTAAATTTTCTCTATTTTAATCCAAAAAAAGAAAAAAGCAGATTTTCTCTTGCTTAGAAAACCTGCTTTGTCTACAGTCTGAGCCGTGGTAATGCTGACGCATACCACGGCTTTTTAACACATTAGACCGCAAAAATTTGCTTTTTTAGGCATTTTATCCCTAAGAACAACTCCCGTTTGGCTCTTTTTTTGTTAGAAAAATGGGAAAGGGGATTCTCTGTTATTTATTTGCCATATATTCCCTTGGCGATATACCTTTGTACTTTTTAAAGGTTTTTGTGAAATAGCTTATACTGTTAAAGCCACATTCAAGCGCCGCTTCGGTTATGCTCATATTACTGTGCTTCATTTCGTGACAGGCTGCATCGATTCTAAGGTTATTTATATAATCAATGGGAGTTCTGCCGGTGTACTCTTTAAAAAACCGGCAAAGGTATTTTTGGTTCGGCCCCGAAACCTTTGAAAGAGAGGAAAGTGTGATGCTTTCGGTGAAATTTTCCTCAATCCAATCGAGTAATTCTCCTATAACCTCCATCTGTTTTGCATTTTTATGCTTTTCTTGTGTGGTTATAAGCTTTTCGTCATAAAGAGACAAGAAAAAATCAAATAAAAGACTGTGGATTTTAAGTTCATACATATTCTTTTTTTGGCTTGCTGTGTTGAATATTTCGTTTATAAGTGCTTTTGTGTTGCCTGTAGGAATTCGCTCTACCGAAACCTTTTTATGAGCTATGGGGCGTATGTATTGCCTTATAATATCATTACTCTTTTTATAAAGCATAGATATACTGAAAACTATACATTCGTAGGTTGTATTGTCTGGAATGCCACGGTGCATTGTGGTACAGTCTATAATAGCGCTGTCGCCCTCGTTAAGCGTTAAGGGCACGTTGTCCAAAAATAAATTAAAGCTTCCGCTTATTACTCTTATAAGCTCAAACTCGCCGTGCCAATGGAGCGGCATAACGTACTGCGGATGGGTAGAATCTATGTAATAATACTGAAAAGGGAAGTCGGGAAGTCCGTGCTGTTTTCTTTCATTAAACTGTATATCTTTCATAAAAGTACCTCGAAAGTGACTATTGTACAAATACATTTACCTTATTGCACTTGTATTTTAGCATAAAAGGAAATATAATTCAATTAGTAATTATATATTTTTATTCAGGAGGTAATAAAAATGGCAGAAAAAAGACTTATTGGCGATTATCCGGTAATTGGTATCCGCCCCACTATTGACGGCAGAAGAGGCCCCTTAAGGTAAGAGAATCCTTAGAGGTTCAGACTATGAATATGGCTAAAAGCGCCGCCGAGCTTATTACTAAGAATCTTAAATATTCTAACGGCGACCCCGTTAAGGTTATTATTGCCGACACCACTATCGGTCGTGTTGCCGAAGCAGCTGCTTGTGCCGATAAATTCAGAAAAGAAGGGGTAGATATTACCCTTACCGTTACTCCTTGTTGGTGCTATGGCGCTGAAACTATGGATATGGACCCATTAACCATTAAAGGTGTTTGGGGCTTTAACGGTACCGAACGTCCCGGTGCGGTTTATCTTGCTTCTGTTCTTGCTACTCACGCTCAGAAGGGGTTTCCCGCTTTTGGTATTTACGGTAACGACGTAAAGGACTGCGATGATACCGAAATTCCCTGTGACGTTGCTGAAAAGATTTTACGCTTTGCACGTGCCGCTGTTGCCGTTGCTACTATGAGAGGAAAATCTTATTTGCAGATAGGCTCTATTTGTATGGGTATAGGCGGTTCTATTATTTCTCCCGAATTTATTGAAGAATACCTTGGTATGAGAGTTGAATAGGTTGACGAGGTAGAAATTATCAGACGAATGAGCGAGGGCATTTACGATAAAGCCGAATTTGAAAAGGCTCTTGCCTGGGCTAAGAAATACTGTATAGAGGGCTTTGACAAAAACCCCGAAAATATGCAGAAAACAAGAGAAGAAAAGGATGCTCAGTGGGAATTTGTTGTTAAAATGATGGTTATTATTAAAGACCTTATGAACGGCAACAAGAATCTTCCCGAAGGCTGTGAGGAAGAAATGGTTGGCCATAATGCTATTGCCGCAGGCTTCCAGGGTCAGCGTCAGTGGACCGACTTCTACCCCAATTGTGACTTCCCCGAAGCAATGCTTAATACATCCTTTGACTGGAACGGAGCAAGAGAGCCTTATATTCTTGCTACCGAAAACGACGTACTTAACGGCATTGGTATGCTCTTTATGAAATTACTAACTAACCGTCCTCAAATGTTTGCCGATGTCAGAACCTGCTGGAACGGCGAGTCTGTAAAGCGTGTTACCGGCTACGACATTGAAGGCAAGGCAAAGGAAGCCGACGGCTTTATTCACCTTATTAACTCGGGTGCTTGCTGTCTTGATGCCAACGGCGCAGCAAAGGATGAAAACGGTAACGCCGTTATGAAAGAATGGTATAACGTTACCGAAGAAGACCAAAAGGCTATTATGGAAAACACCACTTGGAACTTTGCTGACCTTGGTTATTTCCGTGGCGGCGGATATTCTTCTCGTTTTGAAACCAAAGCTGAAATGCCCGTTACTATGATAAGACTTAACCTTGTTAAAGGCTTAGGCCCTGTGCTTCAAATTGCCGAAGGCTGGACCGTTCATCTCCCCGAAGAGGTTAGTGATACCCTTTGGAAGAGAACCGACTATACCTGGCCTTGTACTTGGTTTGCCCCCAGACTTACAGGCGAGGGCGCATTTAAGTCTGCTTACGACGTAATGAATAACTGGGGAGCTAACCACGGCGCTATTTCCTACGGACATATCGGTGCAGACCTTATTACTATGTGCTCTATGCTCCGTATCACTGTTTGTATGCACAACGTACCCGAAGATAAGATTTTCCGCCCTGCCTCCTTTAACGCTTTCGGTATGGATAAGGAAGGTCAGGACTACAGAGCTTGCGCCGCTTACGGTCCTCTTTACAAATAAGCAGGGGACGATGCTACATCGTCTCGCAAGGAGATAATTATGTTACTTAATATACCTAAAATACTATCTCCCGAGCTTTTAAAGGTTCTTTGTGAAATGGGCCACAGCGACCGTTTAGTTATTGCCGACGGTAATTTTCCTGCCGAAAGTATTGGTAAAAATGCTAAGGTAATACGTATGGACGGTCATGGTGCTTGCGAGGTTTTAGAAGCAATTCTTAAACTTTTTCCTCTTGATACCTATGTTGAAAAGCCTGTTTCATTAATGCAGGTAACTCCGGGAGATAACGTAGAAACCCCGATTTGGGACGAATATGAAAGAATTATAAAAGAACAACAGGGTAAAGTGAACGTAATAGGCGAAATTGAACGTTTCGCCTTTTACGAAGAAGCTCGGCAGGCTTATGCCATTATTGCAACGGGAGAAAGTGCTCTCTACGCAAATATTATGCTTCAGAAGGGTGTTGTTCTGTAATGGAATATAAAATTACCGAGCATGATGGATTCAAGGTTTATGAATTCGATTTAGAAAGTAATAGTGCTTACGTTTATGCACCCAACACTCCGGCAAAGGTAAAGCCTTGGGTTTTAAAAACCGAATATTTCTGGGCTTTTCCCGAAGTGCAGAATGCTTTGCTTAAAAAGGGGTGGCATTTAGCCCACGTTGCAAACGATACACGGTGGTTTTGTGAAGCCGATAATAAGCGAAGAGCAAAGCTTTGCGAGTTTCTTATAAGCGAATTTTCTCTTAATGAGAAATGCGTTTTAGAGGGTATGTCCTGCGGTGGTATGCAAGCCGTTTACTTTGGCGCAGAGTACCCGCAGTTTGTAAAAGGAATGTATTTAGATGCTCCTGTTATGAATTTTTTATCTTGTCCCTTTGGAGTGGGCAGAAGTCCCTTTGATTCGGTTGAAGAATTTATAAATGCAACGGGAATAACCTTAAAGGACTTAATCAACTACCGTAATCATCCTATTGACAGGGTAGAAGACCTAATTAAAAATAATATCCCCGTTTTTCTTGTTGCGGGAGACAGCGATACAACGGTGCCTTATGACGAAAACGGTGCTTTACTTGCTGAAAAGTACAGAAAAGCGGGTACTCCGTTAATTGAGGTTATAAAAGCGGGTTGTGAGCATCACCCACATTCACTAAACGATAATACTCCCATTATAGAATGGGCAGAAAGGTTGTATAAATAATGGAATATATGGAAATCAGAGAGCAGATTTGTGACGTTTGTCATAAAATGTGGCAGTTAGGCTGGGTTGCCGCTAACGACGGCAACGTATCGGTTAAACTGCCCGACGGCAATTTTCTTGCCACTCCCACAGGAATAAGCAAAAGCTTTATTACACCGGATAAATTGGTTATTATTAACGATAAGGGTGAGGTTGTTTCGGGAGAAGCAGGCTATAAGCCCAGCAGTGAAATTAAAATGCACCTTCGTTGCTATAAGGAAAGAGAAGACGTTGGCGCCGTTGTTCACGCTCATCCCCCCACAGCAACAGGCTATGCCGTTGCGGGAAAGAGTATGGACGAATACTCTATGATAGAAACCGTTATTGCAATTGGTTCTATTCCGCTTACCCCTTACGGCACACCGAGTACCAATGAAGTCCCCGAGGCTATTGCTCCTTACCTTGCTGAGCACGACGTTCTTTTGCTTAAGAACCACGGCGCTTTAACGGTAGGCTGTGACCTTATCACCGCTTACTACCGTATGGAAACCTTGGAGCTTTTTGCAAAAATTTCCCTTACCGCACATCTGCTCGGAGGAGCAAAGGAAATCGAAAAGCCCCAAATAGATAAGCTTTTAGATTTAAGAGAAAACTATTATAAGGTTACCGGTAAGCACCCCGGCTACAAGCACTATAACTAAAAAACAGCCTTCGGGCTGTTTTTTAGTTAGGGAAAGGTGGCAATGCTTTGTATTGCAGGGAAAGGGGAAAAGGCAAAGGGATTGTAGGGACAGGCGTCCTCAGAATCTCACAAAGAATGGATGAATATTTAAACAAAAACGGTCTTTAACATACCGTTTTTTATCGAAAAGGGAAATTCGCTTATGTAATTACCCTTGCGGGAGTAAATATTTTATGATAATATAAATTTATGAAATACGAAAATGTTATTAAAGGTGAATTTATAAGCCGACCTAACAGGTTTATTGCTAAAGTCAATATTAACGGAAACGAAGAAACGGTGCACGTTAAGAATACGGGCAGGTGTAAAGAGCTACTTATAAAAGGCGCTACCGTTTATTTAAGTGTGTCAGATAATATAAACCGTAAAACCAAGTACGACCTTATTGCCGTAGAAAAAATACGGGAGAATGGGGAAGCGCTTCTTATAAATATGGACTCACAAATTCCAAACGACGTTGCCGAAGAATTCCTTAAAAAGGGTGAAATCTTTTCAAAAGACGCCGTAATAAAGAGGGAAGTAACCTTTAAAAATTCACGCTTTGATATTTTGGTTACCGACAAAGATAAAAGGGCGTTTGTTGAAGTAAAGGGCGTAACCCTTGAAAATAACGGCATAGCAATGTTTCCCGATGCCCCTACGCTTCGCGGCGTCAAACATATAAAAGAACTTATAGCGGCAAAAAATGAAGGGTATGACGCATATATTTTATTCGTTATACAAATGAAAGGGGTAAATTATTTTACACCCAATAAGGAAACCCATTCGGAATTTGCCGAAATTCTTAAAGTTGCGGAAAAATCGGGCGTAAAAATCCTTGCTTATGACTGCAAGGTGGATTATAATAAAGTGGAAATCCACGATAAGGTGAGTGTTATATTATAATGGAAAAGATTAAACTTTGGGAAAATATCCCCGGATTTTGCGAGGAAGAGCCCGTATTGGAATTTTATCCCGCTGTTAAAAAAACAAGTAATGCTACCGTAGTGATTTTTCCCGGTGGCGGTTATCATTTTCGCGCTCCACACGAGGGCCAAGGTTACGCAGAATATTTTAATACGCTTGGTATGAATGCTTTTGTGTGTGAGTACAGAGTTGCTCCTCATACTCATCCGCTACCTCTTCTTGACGCAAGAAGAGCAGTACAGTTCGTGCGTTACAATGCCGAAAAGTTCGGTATTGACCCTAATAAAATCGGTGTAATGGGTTCTTCTGCAGGGGGACACCTTGCCGCAACGGTTTCTACCGTTTTTGATTCCTTTGACGACGTACTGACTGTAAAGGATGAAATTGACAAAATTGATTTTGTTCCTGATTTTCAAATTCTTTGCTATCCCGTTATTGCTCTTTCGGGATTTGGTCACGTTGGCAGTAAAAATAACCTTTTAGGCGATGAAAATAAAGATAACGAAGCTTTAATAGAATCTCTTTGCCCTCAGAAAAGAGTAAGTGAAAAAACACCGAAAGCCTTTATCTGGCATACCTTTGACGACCCTGTGGTTAATATAAATAACAGCCTTTCTTATGCTTCCGCTTTAAAGGAATATTCCATTGACTGTGAGCTTCACGTGTTCCCCAACGGCCCTCACGGCTTAGGGCTTGCTCTTAATAACAACAGTGTTGGGCAGTGGTCTGTTTTACTTAGAAATTGGTTAAAGCATTTTGAATTACTTTAATATTAAAAGCAAAACCGTGAGAATTTTCTCACGGTTCAGACTGTAGACAAAGCAGGTTTTCTAAGCAACAGAAAATCTGCTTTTTTCTTTTTTTGGATTAAAATAGAGAAAATTTAATAAAACATCA
>JAZRKJ010000010.1:0-8029 GCA_045646245.1 Acutalibacteraceae bacterium | reverse complement strand
TCATTTGTTTTCTCCTTTGTATATTGGTAATATTCTTCGCTTTGTTCATTAGTACCCATTGGACTCTCCTCTTTCTTTATTTTTAAACGTTACTTTTATATAAAACGTTCTTTTTTACCCTTTTAATAATATAACGAAGCTAACCACCTGTTTTGTGACAAAAAATTTTAAAAAAAATAAAAACGGAAGTTTTCGCAAAAGAAAACTTCCGTTTTTTGTTTAATATTAAACCGTTACAGCATTAAACTATAAGGGATTCGCCGTCCATTTCTGCGGGTTTAGGTAGTCCTAAAACGGTAAGCATAGAGGGGATAATATCGGCAAGTCTGCCGCCTTCCTTTAACTTACAGTCGTAGCCCACAACACAGAAGGGTACGGGGTTGGTGGTATGGGGAGTAAAGGGATTTCCGTCTTCCCCAACCATACAGTCGGCATTGCCGTGGTCGGCGGTAATAAAGGTTACGCCGCCCATTTTTTTGGTTGCTTCAACCACTCTGCCAACGCAGGTATCAACCGCTTCAACAGCCTTAACAGCCGCGCCGAACACACCGGTGTGACCTACCATATCGCAGTTAGCAAAGTTCAATATAACCGCGTCGTATTTGCCCGATAAAATCTGTTCGCAAACCGCGTCGCAAACGGGGTAAGCGCTCATTTCAGGCATAAGGTCAAAGGTGGGAACGTCGGGAGACTGAATAAGAATTCTGTCTTCGCCTTCAAAGGTTTTTTCTTCGCCGCCGTTAAAGAAGAAGGTAACGTGAGCGTACTTCTGGGTTTCGGCAATACGAAGCTGAGTCATATTCTTGCTTGCAAGATATTCTCCGAAGGTCATTTTAAGCTCTTCGGGCGGGAATGCAACGCTGACGTTAGGCATAGTCTCGTCATACTGAGTCATACAAACGTAGGTAAGAGGCATAAAGCCTTTCTTTCTTTCGAAACCGTCGAAAGCCTCGTCAACGAAAGCGCGGGTAAACTGTCTTGCTCTGTCGGGGCGGAAGTTAAAGGAAACAACGCTGTCGCCCGCCTTAATCATACCGTCCTTATCGGCAACGGTGGGGAGAATAAATTCATCGGTAACACCGTTTTTATAGGATTCTTCGACTGCGGCTGCGGCATCATTGGTTTCAACACCTTCGCCGTAAACCATTGCGGCGTAAGCCTTTTCAACTCTGTCCCATGCAAAGTCGCGGTCCATAGCGTAGTATCTGCCCATAACCGTGGCAACCTTACCAACGCCGATTTGTGCCATTTTGCTTTGCAAATCTCTTATAAAGCCGGCGCCCGAAGTGGTAGAAACGTCACGTCCGTCCATAAGGCAATGAACGTAAACCTTAGTAAGACCGTACTTTTTAGCCATTTCCAGAATACCGTAAAGGTGTTCAATGTGGCTGTGTACGCCGCCGTCGGAAAGAAGTCCGATCATATGAAGGGCGGTACCGTTTTTAACGCAGTTTTCCATAGCGTTTTTCATTGCTTCAATTTCAAAAAACTTTCCGTCCTTAATAGACTTGGAAATTTTAACCAGCATCTGATAAACGACTCTGCCTGCGCCAATATTGGTGTGGCCAACCTCACTGTTACCCATCTGACCGTCGGGAAGACCAACGTCAAGTCCCGAAGCGCCGATGGTGGTAAAGGGGTTTTCGCTGAAAAGCTTGGTTAAGTTGGGGGTTTTGGCGTTAAGAATTGCGTTACCGTCCTTGGTTTCGCGAATTCCAAAGCCGTCCATTATACATAATACAACGGGTTTTTTCATTATTTTCACCTAATAATTAAAATTATTATTTGCTTGCGGCTTTAACGATTACGGAGAAATCTTCAGCCTTAAGGGAAGCGCCGCCGATAAGACCGCCGTCAACGTTAACCTTGGCAACCAATTCGTCAGCGTTCTTTGCGTTCATAGAACCGCCGTACTGAACGGTAACGGTTTCGGCAACGTCCTTACCGTAAACCTCGGCAATAGCTTCTCTAACGTAGCCGTTTCCTTCGTCAGCCTGCTCAGCAGTAGCGGTAACGCCGGTACCGATAGCCCATACGGGTTCGTAAGCAATAATAATGTTTTTAAGCTGGTCGGCAGTAACGTTGGTAAGAGCCATTTTAGTCTGGAACTTAAGAAGGGTTTCGGTGTAACCTAATTCTCTTTGTTCAAGGGTTTCACCTACGCAAACAATTGCGGTAAGACCTGCCTTTACAGCGGCAAGGGTACGAAGGTTAACAGTCTGGTCGGTTTCGCCAAAGTACTGTCTTCTCTCAGAGTGGCCGATAACAACGTACTTAACGCCTGCTTCTACCAGCATATTAGCGGCAATTTCGCCGGTATAAGCGCCGCTTTCTTTAAAGTGAACGTTTTCTGCGCCGATTTCAATATTGCTTCCCTTTGCGGCTTCAACAGCGGCGGGAATGTCAATTGCGGGTACGCAAAGAACAACTTTACAGTCAGCGTCCTTAACTAAAGGCTTCATTTCGTTAATAAGCGCAGCAGCCTCTGCGGGGGTCTTGTTCATTTTCCAGTTGCCGGCAATAACAGCGGCTCTTGTAGCTTTATTCATAATTATTACTCCTTATATTTGCAAAATGCAGGGCGGAAAAATTCCGCCCCGTTTATTTTAATTATTTATCGTTCATTGCGGCAATACCGGGAAGCTCTTTGCCCTCAAGGAATTCAAGAGAAGCGCCGCCGCCGGTAGAAATGTGAGTCATTTTGTCACCAAAGCCAAGATTGTTAGCCGCAGCAGCAGAATCGCCACCGCCGATAACGGTAACAGCGTCGGTATCAGCAAGAGCCTGTGCTACAGCAAAGGTACCCTTTGCAAGAATGGGATTTTCGAATACGCCCATAGGTCCGTTCCAAACAACGGTCTTTGCGTTCTTAACCTCTTCAGCGTAAAGCTCTGCAGTCTTGGGGCCGATGTCAAGGCTCATCATATCAGCAGGAATCTTATCGGCGTCAACGTTAGCAACTTCAACGGGAGCGTCGATAGGATCGGGGAATTCCTTAGTAACGGTGCAGTCGATGGGGAGAAGAATCTTAACGCCCTTTTCTTCTGCTTTAGCCATCATATCACGGCAGTAATCGATTTTGGTTTCGTCAATAAGAGAGGTACCAACGCCGTAACCCTTTGCGGCAAGGAAGGTATAGGACATACCGCCGCCGATAATAAGGGTATCAGCCTTGGTAAGAAGGTTTTCAATAACGGGGAGCTTGCTGTCAACCTTAGCGCCGCCCAAAATGCAAACGAAGGGACGAACGGGGTTTTCAACAGCAGCGCCCAGGTATTTGAGCTCTTTACCGATAAGGTAGCCTGCAACAGCTTCCTTAACGTAATCAACAACACCAACGGTGGAGCAGTGAGCGCGGTGAGCGGTACCGAAAGCATCGTTTACGAAAATATCAGCAAGGCTGCCGAGTTCTTTAGAAAAAGCTTCGCCGTTTTTGGTTTCTTCAGCTCTGTAACGGGTGTTCTGTAAAAGAACAACGTCGCCGTCCTTCATAGCGGCAACTGCTGCCTTTGCGTTTTCGCCTACAACGTTGTCGTCAGCGGCGAATACTACTTCTTTACCAAGCTTCTTGGAAAGAGCTTCTGCAACGGGAGCAAGGCTGAGCTCGGGCTTGGGTTCACCCTTAGGTTTTCCAAGATGAGAACAAAGGATAACCTGACCGCCGTCGTTAATTAACTTCTGAATGGTGGGGAGAGCGGCATTGATACGGTTTTCGTCGGTAATAACGCCGTTTTTAAGGGGAACGTTAAAATCGCAACGAACAAGTACCTTTTTGCCTTTTACGTTGATGTCATCAACAGTTTTTTTGTTTAATGCGTTCATTTAAAAAACTTCCTTTCGGTTTTCTTTTCATACAAGGTTATTTTACCACTTTTTATAAAAATTTTCAACGGTTATTTTGACAAAAATATAACAAATTTAAAACACCTGTATAACTCTAAAATTGTGCAGTTATCCGATATACTCAAAACGCTTAAAGGTTTTTCCGTCTCGGCATACCGTTTCAAGGAACATTTCCTTTTTTCTTACCCATATTTCGCCGTCACCGTAAAGAGCTTTGTATATAACCACCTCTTCGGTTGTTTCGCTGTCATAGCCAACCGCTAAAACCTCGTATTCGTTACCCTTAAAATGGCGGTATTTACCCAGCTTTACGCCTTTCATAATTCTTTCTTCCGTTTTAAAGCACCTCTTCCCATTTATAATTATGTAAATTTCCCGCACCCTCAAGCTCGGGGTAATTCCACTGTCTAAGCACTTCATAAACACCTATTGCCACGCTGTTTGAAAGGTTAAGGCTTCTTATATCGGTTGCCATTGGAATTCTGGCGCACCTTTCAGGGTTTTTAATAAGCAGCTCTTCGGGTAACCCCTTGGTTTCTTTGCCGAACATAAGAAAACAGTTATCACCGTAGCTTCTGTCGCTGTGATTTTTTTGTGCCTTTGTGGTAAAGTAAACGTATTCTCCGTTTGGGTTCTTCCCGAAAAATTCATTAAGGCTTTCATAATAATGAATATCTAAAAAATGCCAATAGTCAAGCCCTGCGCGCTTAAGCTGTTTATCGTCGATTTTAAAGCCCATAGGGCCGACCAGATGAAGAGTTGCCCCCGTTGCGGCGCAGGTTCTTGCAACGTTTCCCGTGTTTTGGGGAATTTCGGGTTCTACCATTACAATATTTATTTTAGCCATAATTATCACCCGTTGCATTATACAAATTTAATTTATACTTGTCAACATAAAGGTAGATGTAGTATAATAACTTTTGGTGATAAAAAATGAAATATATCAAGAACATATCTGACCGCGTAAGAGCGGCTGAAAACAGAGCGGCGGTTATCTACGCAAAAACCGACGGAAAGCTTTACAAATGGCTTAAAAGGCTTTACGTTGTTTTTTTGATGATTTCTGTTGTTACGTCTTTGCTTTACGTAGGCGGACGCTGGTCGCACATTTACGAAAAAACCAAGCTCGGCTTCGATATTCCTTATTTATCCCAAATTAAAACCAGCATTTTAACCGTTGGTATTTGCTCTTTAGTTTGGATTATTGCCGCCCTGCTCATTAAATTTAAGGGTGAAATAATTTCGGCAATTCTTACCGTTGGAGCGGGTGTGGTTTCCTGCGCAGCTCTTATTGATGCTTCCCAAAACACAGTCCAGTTTAACGAGGGCATTAACGATAACTTCTGGTACCGTCACTTTATTCCCCTTATTATTGCGGTATTCTTTATAGTGTGGATGATTATAGTAAAGCTTCGCGCAGAAATAAAATTCCGCCGCGCTTATATCAATATGACAAACCGCATTTACGAACAGTTCCACACCGAAGATATAAGCGAATCCGACTGGGAATATTTCCTTAAAAATTACGACCCCAGAGCCGAAGAAGAAAAACGCCGCAGAATGAAAAAGGGCGAATATAAATACTGTCCCATAGTAGTGGAAGAAACAGAAGAAAAGTAAATTTTCACATAAAAAAAGGCTTCAAAAAAGCCTTTTTTGTTTTATTCGTAAAATCGAAATTTTTGCTTATTTTTTTATTGCACATACATATAGTATGTGATATAATTATTCAGTAATTTAATCAAACTCTTTTTTCGGAGCGAGATAAAAAGGAGTATTTAAAATGAAACAACTTTATGAAGGCAAAACCAAAAATGTAATGTTAGACGAAGAAACCGGCATTGTTCATCTTTTCTTTAAAGACAGCGCAACCGGTGAAAACGGCGTTTTCGACCCCGGCAGTAACACCGTAGGCGGAAGCGTTGAAGGAAAAGGAAAGGTTGGCCTTGCGGTATCCGCCTACTTCTTCGAGCTTATGGAGAAGAACGGTATCCCCACCCACTACCTTGGTTCTGACATTGAAAAGGGTCTTATGAAAGTAAGAAACTTAACCGTACCCAGACTTGAATTTATCGTACGTTACGAAACCGCAGGCAGTATGTGCCGCCGTTTCACCCTTCCCGAAGGCATTGTTTTCGACCCTCCTTACGCTGAAGTTACCCTTAAAGACGACGAGCAGGGCGATCCCCTTATTTCCGAGAGAATCTGCCTTATGAAGGGTATCCTTCTCCCCGGTCAGTATGACGAAGCAATCGACATTGTCAAGAAGGTCGGCGAAGTATTAAAGGCTGAGCTCGCATCCATGAACTTAAAGCTTATTGACTTCAAAATTGAAATCGGTTACGACGAAACCGGCAAGGTTTTCGTTGCTGACGAAATCACCCCCGACATCTGGAGAATAAGAGACGAGCAGGGCAACATCCCCAATCAAATTGATTGCGCTAATATGATCCTTGCTAAAATCAAGAAGTAATATAAAATCAAGCAGGCAAAACCGGTTAGTTTTGCCTGTTTATTTTTTGCTCCTTTATAAGCGGATAACAGGAAATGGAATCGCTGTCTAACTGCTCTTTTTTCATATCTACCGCATTTATTTGTCGGTTGTCGTAGGTGGTATAATAATAAATTCCCTTATCGGCGTTTATACAGGAAGAATAAATTGTTATGTCATATTCTCCCTTTGCCACTACTGAACACCCTCTGGGCTGGCTTACGCTGTCTAAAATGTGAAAAAACTGGCTGATGCCGGAGCTTTCGGTATTATCGGAAACCGAATTTAATTTCACAAATGCACCACGCACAAAGCGGGACTGAGATGAAAAGTCTCCCGGCAAGCCCAAAGCCCCCATTCCTCTGCTGTAGCAGTTAAGCTTAAGGCTCTTTGAAAACGTGCTTTTAGGGTTGACGGAAGATAAGTGGATATAATTATTAAGGGCAGAAAGCTGATGCTCAAATGGCGGATTATTTGTAAGAACGCCTACCTTATTTTCAAAAACCTTAAGTCCGCTTTTTACTGCTTCAACTGTTATACAGCCTGTTTTATCGGCTATTATCCAATGCAGCGAAGCAATAGGAAATGCACTGCTGAAGGGAATATCGGTAATATTTATTTTACTTATAAGCGCCTTTGCGTCTTTTATATTTTTGCATCTTCCAAGCAGATACGGAATAAGCTCAAAATGTGTAATATTTTCTTTACTTTTATGAGGCTTTCGGTAAAAAGCGTTACCCACAAAATTAAGTCCCGCCATACAAAGCCCTTTTTCGTTGGCTGCATCGTAATATAGCGGGTACCCATTTTCAACGTGCGCCATTCCGATTATTGCATAATGCTCCTTTAAAGGTGTGGAATTTCTGAAAAGCAATGGGAAATTCCGTGGAGTAACGGTTATTTCCTCTTTATAGGAAAATTCGTAATCCAGCGTCCTGCCAAAATAAAAATCCTTTGTTTTATAAGTTATTGCCGTACACATAAAAATCACCAAAAAATATTTTTGACTCTTTTTTATTATCTATTCAAAAAATCTTAAACCACTTTTCCACAAACAAATCAAGGTGAAGCATTGTATGTAATCCGTCAAAGACGGAATGTAATCACACCGCAGGTGTGTATGTAATCCTTTCGAAAAAAGGTATGTAATCAAGCCGAAGAAATACACCTTGCGGTGATAACATACACGCTAAAGCGTGATTACATACGCCTTGTGGCGATTACATACCAATCCTTCGGATTGGATAAAAATAAGACAGTCCGAAGACTGTCTTATTTTTTGGAAAGGGTGTACGAATTAGATGCTCTTTGAATTTTTGACCTATGTGTTCGAAC
This sequence comes from Acutalibacteraceae bacterium, assembly GCA_045646245.1. Taxonomy (GTDB): domain Bacteria; phylum Bacillota; class Clostridia; order Oscillospirales; family Acutalibacteraceae; genus SIG607. The sequence continues at coordinate 360 of JAZRKJ010000010.1, read as the reverse complement.
CCCTACATGTTTTGAATGAAATATTTTTCTCGCGAAAAATATGAAATAATCCTTTCGGATTATGAAATTTTCTGCTTACGCAGAAAGTGAAATAAAATTCGCCTGTTAATATTTGCGAAGCAAATATTTCATAGCGTAGCTATTTCATATTACGAAGTAATATTTCACTCGCCGCAAGGCGAATTTCATTGAAAAAGCGACTTGTCGAAACAAGTCGCTTTTTCTGGTGGAGGCAAAGGGACTCGAACCCCTGACCCTTCGCACGTCAAGCGAATGCTCTACCAGCTGGGCTATACCTCCATATGCAGGATCCTCAGATCCACTTTTTCAATTTTAACACGGAAAAGGGGAAAAGTCAAC
>JAZRKJ010000009.1:0-16485 GCA_045646245.1 Acutalibacteraceae bacterium | reverse complement strand
GAATTTTGGTGGACCATCTAGGACTCGAACCTAGGGCCGTCCGGTTATGAGCCGGGAGCTCTAACCAACTGAGCTAATGCTCCAAATCAGCAAGAACAATTATACCACATTTTATTATTTTGTCAATAAGAAAATGAATTTTTTAAACACTTTTATTTGGAATTACCTTTAAAAAGTGAAATCCCTTTGCTATCATTTAATGTCTTTTATATAAAAAACAAGGCAAAAGTATTTTTGCCGAATCCTATTTGTTAACGGTGATTTTTTCGTTCTTAATATCAAAAACAACTATTAAAACACTTGCCAGTATTACCAGCACACAGCCTATAAGCGAAGGAACGGAGGGGAATACTCCGGTGATTATTAAAGCGTCGATTACCACGCTTGTAATCGGTTCGAAGGTACTTAGTATTGAAGACTGCTGACCGCCTATTAAAGCAGTGCCTTGTTGGAAAAGCACTACGGCTCCAACATTGACTATAAAGGCAAAGAAAGCAGTTAAAATCCAACCCGAAGGAGTTGCGGGAAGGGTGATTTTGTTAAGGGATAAGCATACTGTAAGAAGAACTATACTGCTTGTCACCGATATGTAAAAGCTAAAAAGAAAACCCGAAATTTCTTTGTGCTTAAAGCGTGAAAGCAAAACTATATACAAAGCGTACGCAACGCCCGAAAGCAACGCAAGCGCCGCTCCGGTAAAGTCCAGCGGGTCATTTGGATTATAGAAAAGGCATATTCCCGCAAAACAAATTATGACGCTTATTACGTTTTCTTTGCTGACCGTTTTACTGATTATAACGTTTATTATAAGCACTATTGCGGGGTAAACAAAGTGAAATACCGTAGCTATACCTGAAGGTATATAAAGGTATGAAGCAAACAACATAAGCGGGGTGGCACAGCATCCTAAAAGCCCGATTAAAGAAACCGCAGGAATTGCTTTTACCGGTATTTTAAGGGTCTTTTTTGTGAGAAGTGCCGCCACAGCCAACATAGGCATAGAAAACAGATTACGAAACAATACAAGACTAAGAGAATTTACTCCGTCTTCATATATTTTGGTGGCCATAAGCGGCATACAACCAAAAATAACGGCGCTGAGTATTACGTATACGTAGCCTTTGATTTTTAAAGTGTTTTTCATTGCTAATCCTCGGTAAAAATCTTTGAGCAAACACGAATAATCCGAGCCTGATTTTAAAGGGTGGATTTTCGTCTTTGCATTGTTAAAATACTCGCAAATATGGCGCTTATACGCGACGACAAACCGAAAAGCGCCTAAATTATGCCGTTTAGGGCAGATTCGGATTATTCGTGTTTGCTTAGTGTCTGCTTTCGGGCACAAAAGCCATAAGAAGCAAAAGAAGAAAGTAGGGTAAATCCAAAAACGCCTCGTTAAGTATGTTTTTAGTAAGCTCAAAAAATACCACAAAAGTATCGGCGTTTATATGAGTCTGCAACCAGGCTTTTGCTATTTCGAAACCAACGGTTATGGGGAAACAGGCTATAAGCAGACGCATACAAACAAAGGGGTAATTCTTTGAATAAACGCGGCGAGTGTGAATGAGTTTGCCAATAAATAAAAGAATAAGGAAAAGCGAAAACAGTAAGCATTCGCTTGCCTTGGAAAGGGCGGAAATTTTTTCATAAGGAGTGGAAACACCGTGTAAAACTATCAATTTATAAATGTTTACCGTGCCCACGTAAAGCTTTACTCCAAGTAAGAAAAAGTCGGGTATAAGCAGATATTTGTACTTTACATTTGCCGCAAGAAGTATTGCGACGGTGAAGTAAACCAGTATACAAATAACGTCGCTGATTTTAACGGTGAAGGTAAAGCTTATTTGCCCTGAATTTACTATTGCGGTAGCACCGGATAACAGCTTTTCCACTACTAAAAGCAAAAAGGTTATAAAGGTGGTTACCCTTAAATTATGTTGATTTTTTGCGTTGTGAAAAAACAGATAACCTTTTCCCTTTGTGTGCATAAATCAGTTCCTTTGTCATTATTTTTATCATACCCGTATATTTTACCATATTTTTTCTTTTTTGACAATAACAAAAGGAACAAATAAAGAGAAAATCGGCGCAATTATTTCCTTGAGAATAAGAAGTATATATGTTATTATTAACTTGTATAATAATGTATTCATTTTTGCGGAGGCTGGTTGTGCAGAAGAATGATGTTTGCCTGTTGGTGCAGAAGAGTGAAAAGGCCTTTTTCTGGATTAACAATATTTTAAGCGGTATGCAAAAAATGGCTACCCGTCAGGAATATAATCTTTGCTTTATAAGCAGGGAAGAACTTAGCAGAATTCCTTCCGGTGTTCCCGTACTTATCGTAGGGTACACCTACCATTGGGTAAGAGATTCCGCCGAAGAGGTAATTAAATGCGGTTGCAAGCCCATAGTGGTCGGCGCTTGTCTTCATCCCGATTTAAAGGAACAGTGCAACGGTGTTGATTTTGAACTTACTGAAATCGTCCGTCAGGTAATGAATTACTTGGGACAGGCAGGCTGTAAAAAGACTGCGCTTCTCGGTGTTAACAGAAGTTCCATTGCCGACAGAGAAAAGGAAAAGACCGTCCTTGGTATGCGTAACGAAAATTGCGATGTTTTCGTTTGCCGCCAATCTTTGGCTAAATGTGTGGATGAGTTTATTGAAAGTTATTTTTCCAACCATTACGACGGCGTGCTTTGCGTTAATGACACCGTAGCAATTTATTTGATTAACCGTTTAAAACAACGGGGAATTTGTGTTCCGAAGGATATTATGGTTGTGGGTATCGGTAATTCTAAACTCGGTCAGAGCCACGACGTACCTCTTACTTCGGTGAATTTCGATTATTGTGAAATGGGACGTCAGGCTATCAGAGTCTGGAGCTTTGTCAGAAAAAGCACTTCGTCGTCTCGTTTAATCCTTTCGTTGCCTTGTGAACTTATTGTTAGAGGCTCTACCGCCAATTTTAGTCCACGTGATGAAGAGGTTATACCCGATTATGATTTTGGTGACGGTAACGAAGCGTATTATTACGATCCGGATATACAAAGTATTATTCGCACCGAAGCCTTTTTAGGCGAATGCGACGATATTGACCGCGATATTCTTAATTGCATTACCGAAAACCTTACTTATTCGGAAATGGCGGAGAAATTGAAATTAACCGACCGTGCAATCAAGTACAGAGTAGCTAAAATGATAAAGAAATTCGGGGCTGACAAAAGGGAAGATATATCGGATATTATGAAATCCCTTTTGAACCCTAACGAAAATGGAGGAGATATATTATGATTAGATTCGAAAAGTACATTATCAGAAGCGCAAACTTAGGTGTGGAAAATCCCTTGCCGGATATTAAGAACGTTTCTTATATCCATGCAGGCTTCGAGGTTACCGACAAGCTTACCGAAGAAGAAAAGGCGGGACTTGGTAAAGGCAAAATCAATACTTTGCTTCCTTATAACAATCAAGACAACTATGACCGCAACCGTAATGACAGAGCTTTCAATGCCGCAATACTTGAAAATAAATATATCAAGGCTGTTTTTCTTCCCGAACTCGGCGGAAGGCTTTGGTCCTTAGAGGATAAAACTACCGGTAAAGAAGTCCTTTATAAGAACGTGGTTTTTCAACCCTGTAATCTTGCGCTCCGTAACGCTTGGTTCTCCGGCGGTGTTGAATTCAACGTTGGTATCAAGGGTCATAACCCCTTAACCTGTGATTCTCTCTTTGCTAAAAAGATTACCTATAAGGGCGGTGAAGAGGTTCTCTCAATGTATGAATTTGAGAGAAAAAGAGAAGTTGTTTATTCTATAAACGCTTATCTTCCCGAAGACAGCAAAGTCCTTTACATAAAGAACAGAATTGAAAATACTTCCAATGACGACAAGTATATGTACTGGTGGTCAAACATTGCCGTTGCCGAAGAAAAAGGTATAAGAGTTATTGTTCCTACCGACGAATCCTTCCTTAGTCTTTATGACGAAGGCAGATACCTTCTTGATAAGGTTGCGCTTCCTGACTGTTTGGGAGTTGATGCTACCTATCCCGAAAATCATAACCGTAGCTATGATTTCTTCTACAAAATTCCCAAAGAGGAAAATAAGTGGATAGCTTCCGCAAACGCTGACGGCAGCGGACTTCTCCATTTCTCCACCAGCGAATTTATAGGCAGAAAAATGTTTCTTTGGGGTCAGGCTAATGGTGGTAGAAACTGGAATTCCTGGCTTACCGAGGATGAACGCCCGTATATTGAAATTCAGGCGGGACTTGCTCATACTCAGCTTGAGCATATTCCTATGAAAGCCAATGACACTTGGCAGTTTGTAGAGGCTTACACTCCTCTTAACTGTGCTCCCGAAGATTTGCACAATGATTGGCACGTTGCTCAAAATGCCGTTAAGGCCCAGCTTTCTTCTCTTGTTGATACCGAAAATCTTGATAGCTATATGTACAATCTTTTCCCCGACGGCGAAGCGGTAAAGGAAGAACAGCTTTGGACCGGTTCGGGCTGGGGCGAAATTGAAAACGAAATAAGAAAGCTTAAGGGAGAAGCACCCATTAGTGCTTATATCAGCGATTGGGGTAATACCGATTGCAACCCTGCTCCCTGGAAATATCTTCTCCAATACGGAGAATTTCCTGCTTATGACGTTAACACCCGTCCTCACTCTTACGTTTCCAATATGTTCTGGAGAGACCTTCTCATTAAAGCCGCAGAGCAGGGAAGTGAAGACCAGCGTTGGTACGCTTATATGCAGCTTGGAGTTCACTATTATATAGGTGAAGACGTTGACAATGCTGAAAAAGCATTCAGAAAGTCTATTGAAGCAACTCCAAACGCTTGGGCGCTTCGTAACCTGGGTATGCTTCTTTACAAAGAAAGAGATAACCTTGAAGAAGGTCTTCCTTATATGCTTAAGGCTGTTGAAATGTATAATAGCTTCCGCGGACTTTACGTTGAACTTGCTCAAATGCTTCAAGCCGCGGGCAGAGATGCCGAATGGCTGGAAATTTTTGAGAATATGAATTCTGTGCTTAAACAAGACGGACGTCTTAACCTTCTTAAAATTCTTTCTCTTATTAACATTGGCGAGCTGGATAAAGCCGCTTCAATGCTTACACCTGACTTTAAAATGGCTGACATTAAGGAAGGCGAATTATCTGTTTCTCAAATTTGGTTTGACCTTTACACTCTTATTATTAAGCGTGATACCGGACTTACCGACGAAGAGGAAGTTAAGAAGATATTACTCGAAAAGTACCCGTTGCCTAAGACTCTGGACTTCCGTATGCACGGTTAATGGTCAATGAGGGAAGTTTTGTTAGGAGGATGAATATGAAAGAAACCTTTGTAAACGGCGTACCTACTCCTTGGACACCGGTTAAATCCAAAGAAGAAAATAAATGTTGTACTGCAGAAATATGGGGCAGAACCTATACTGTAGATAAAAATCTGCTTTTTTCTTCGGTTACTTCTCAGGGCGTTGAACTGCTTTCTTCTCCCATTAGAATAAACGCTTCCGAAAACGGTAAGAAAATTGAATGGAAAGATATAGACTGCTTTTTGAGTGAATGTGACGATAAGCAGGCTACCATTTATGCTACCGCGCAAAGCGACGCTTTTATTGTTAACACCTGTATGAAGGTGGAGTTTGACGGTTGCGCTACAATTGACGTTAAACTTATGCCGAAGGGTTATACCGTTCCACAGCTTTTCGGTCTTGAATCTAAAGAAAGCACTCCAACTTTATTAGATTATTTTTGGATAGAAGTTCCCGTCAAAAAAGAACTTGCTTCCCTTTACCACGTTTATCCTAACGACGTAATGCCCAGTGATACAGGGGAAACCGACAATTCGGTTAAGTATTCGGGAAGCGGTTTTCTTGAAAACCGTAATATGGATTTAGGCTTTTGCGCAGTTGCGCACCTCGGTAACGATGATTTGGGCATTTCTTTCCTTGCCGAAAGCCCCAAGGGTTGGGAGCCTGAAACAATGCAAAAGGCTTACCAGTTTGTTGAAGAAGATGATGCTCAAATCCTTCGTATCCGTCTTTTAGATAAACAACCTTACGACTGGGAACACAGCGGAGCCGAAAAACCTGAATTCGGACAGTATTCCTATCCTTCGGTGTGCTTCCGTCTTGCTATGCAGGCTTCTCCCGTTAAACCTTTCCCCGCCAACCCCTACAAGGAAAAGCTTTTACATATCGACTGTTTCAAGAAAGTTCCCAACGATTATATCGACTTCCTTGCTAACCCTGTAAAGGAAGGGGATACCGAAATCGGTTATGACCGTATTAAACGACTGGGTGTTACTACTCTTGTAATTCACGAAAAGTGGAACCAAACTCAAAATTACTGGCGCCTTACTCAACGCACTTCTCACCAGCTTCGTACCATAATTGAAGAATGTCATAAGCGCGGTATTAAGGTACTGCCTTATTTCGGTTACGAAATGTCTTCTATGACCGATTATTGGGCTGACCACGTGGAACTCTACGCTAAAAAGTCGGTGGATATGAGAAAACGTTCTGTTGCCTGGTACCGCTTCCCCGCGCAAAGAGCGTGTCCCGTTTGTTACGCAAGTCCGTTTGCGGAACAATGGAGCGACGGACTTGAAAAATTGGTGGACGAATACGGCTTTGACGGTGTTTACCTTGACGGTACGGGAATGGTTTGGAGCTGCGGAAACGAAAACCACGGTTGCGGTTATACCGATAACGACGGTGTTCGTCACGATACTCACCCTGTTTTCGCTGTCAGAAGCCTCTTTAAACGTCTTTATGATATTTTCAATTCACGCGGAAAGATTATTAACTGCCATATTTCCGACTGTGTAAGTCTTCCCGGTATGGCTTTTGCTCATTCATTGTGGCTTGGCGAATATATTCAGTATTCTCTTGTTAAAGAGGGCAGTACCGAAATGCCCGAAGGGTATTTACGCGCTTCTCATTCGGGAAGAAACTTCGGTCTTCCTACTGAGTTTATCGTTTACGAAAACCGTCCTATCTGGAAGTTTGAGGACGCTATTGCGTTCTCTCTTGTTCACGGAATTTTACCCAGACCCAATGATATTTGCGGACCTCTTGAGCAAATGAGTGAAATTTGGAAGATTATTGACAGATTTGATATTGATTCTTCTTCCTGGCATCCTTACTGGAATAACCCCGATTTCACCTCTGACAACAAAGCGGTTAAGATAAGCGGTTATAAGGATAAAGACGGCAAATGGCTTCTCTTTATTGCTAACGCGGAAACTACTGAAATTGATTCCTGTACAATCACCGGATTCAGCGGTACTGTTATTGACGAGGAAACAGGAAAAGAACTGGTTACTGAAAACGGAAATCTTAATATTCCTATGCCTCGCTTTGGCCATAGAATACTTACGGTAAAATAACGTAAAACAGCTTCAAGTTTTTGACTTGGAGCTGTTTTTCTCAATTTTTTTGGATTTTACGCAATATTCTTGACATCTGCAATAAATGGTTTAAAATTAAGACAGGGGTGGTAATTATGGAATACAATTTTTGTGTTAAAGCAAGTTTAAAATACAATGCGGAAGTTATTGTTATTGGTGGCGGCCTTGCAGGTTGTGCCGCTGCTATTGCTGCTGCGCGAAACGGTGCTGATACTATGCTTGTTGAAGAAACGGGTATGGTAGGAGGTCTTGCCACCTTAGGCTACGTTGGCCCTCTTGATGCAACTACCAAACGTAACGGTGAATCCTTCGGTGGGTTGGCGGAAGAAATTGTAGAAAGCACACGCAACTTGAATAAAGCCTACGGCGGACCGAATTATTATGCGCTGAAGGTAGCGCCGGAAATGCTTCGATTTGTATTACTTCAAAAGCTTAAAGAATCCGGAGTAAAAATACTTTTCCACGCCAACCTTATAGGTGTGGAAAAAAGCCAAGATGAAATCAGCCATATTTATCTGTCCACTAAAAGCGGAATAGAGGTTGCTGTGGCAAAGCGCTTTATTGACGCTACCGGTGACGGTGACCTTATTGCTTTTTCAGGTGAAGAATTTGTAAAGGGTAGTGAAGCGGGAGTTTTTGACGAATTACGTGAGGGTAATTTAGATAAAATTCATTACCAGAGCGGTACTTCCGAAAAATACGATGCATATAAGAGTAACGGGCTTATGCAGCCTGTATCGGTAATGTTTTCTATGGGAAACGTTGATTGTGCTCTTGCACAGAAATACTGTAACCGTATGCTTACCTATGATGACCTTGGTATAACTAAGGAAGAGGTTATGAAGCTTCCGTATTTCGGTACGGTAGGCTTCGAAGAAAACGGTGACTATATACCCATTCCACAAGGCAGAGTACTTATAGTTAAATTTGGAATTGACGGCAAGTTCGCCCTTGTCAATATGTCAAGGGTGGTTGGTATTGACGGTACCAATGCGGTAGAGAAAAGCAAGGCGGAAGAAATTGCTCAAATGCAAATTCTTTATTTGTGCGATTTTTTAATCCGTTTTGTTCCCGGCTTTGAAAACGCATATCTATATACTTCTTCTCATACTCTGGGTGTAAGAGAAACCCGTAGGCTTGTTGGTAAATATGTTCTTAAGGGCAGACAGGTAATAAACTGTGAAACCTTTGACGACGGTGTTGCCTGTGGCTCTTACGGTATAGACATTCACGACCCACAAGGTAAAAGTAAGGCGATAGGCGGAATGCTTAAGGGTAATTATTACCATATTCCTTATGGTTGTCTTGTTCCTAAAACCATAAAGAATCTTCTTGTTGCAGGCAGGTGTATATCGGTTGACCACGTTGCACATTCCAGCACTCGTATTCAAGGCACCTGTATTCTGACAGGTCAAGCGGCAGGTACAGCCGCCGCGCTTTCTATAAAAAGCAACCTTCCTTGCGGAGAGTTAAACGTAAGAGAATTGAAAACAAAATTAATAAATGACGGAGTAAAACTTTAATGCTGTTAGTTGGTTTTGATATTGGCGGCACAAAATGTGCTGTTAGTGTGGGTGATTTTGAAAAAGGTGAAATAAAAATTCAGGCTAAGGAAAGCTACCCTACTGATTTTTCGGTTACTCCACGGCAAATGTGTGAAAAAATGTGCCAAAGCGCAATTAAACTATTAAAGGGGAGAAAGCCTGATTCTGCGGGTGTTTCCTGCGGCGGGCCATTGAGCTCTAAGGAAGGGCTTATACAGTCTCCTCCTAATCTTCCCGGGTGGGATAACATACCCGTGGTTAAAATAATTAAAGAAGCTCTCAACTGTCCTGTTTATCTTGAAAACGATGCTAACGCTTGCGCTCTTGCAGAATGGAAATTCGGCGCGGGAAGAGGCTGCAAAAATATGGCGTTTATGACCTTTGGTACAGGGCTTGGCGCAGGCCTTATTTTAGACGGCAGACTGTATAGGGGTATAACCGATATGGCAGGTGAAGTCGGCCATATAGTCTTGCAAAGCATGGCCCCGTGGGTTACGGAAAGGAAGGCTCTTTTGAAGGCTTTTGCAGTGGCGGCGGACTTGCTCAGCTCGGTAAAACCGTTGCAGAAGAATATTTAAGCAAGGGCGTTACTCCCGCTTACTACAGTAAAGAAAAAACAGCAACCGCTAAGGATATTGCCGAAGCCGCACGTAACGGCGATAAAGCGGCTTTGGAAGTTTTTGATATTTGCGGAAAGAAGCTTGGCGAGGGGATTTCCGTAATGATAGATATATTAAACGTTGAAAGGGTTGTTATCGGCAGTATTTTTACCCGTTGTGAAGATTTGTTGGTACCGGCTATGAAAACGGTTATAGAAAAGGAAGCCTTGCCACAAGCGGCAAATTTCTGTGAAATTTTACCCGCTGAGCTTGGCGAATCAATCTGTGATTACGCTGCAATAGCAGTAGCCGCACAGGAGGAATAATATGAAACACGTTGAATTACTTATGGAAAGATACCCTTGTTTAAAGGTTTGCGAGGAGGATATCAGAGCCGCCGCAAGCTTAATTATTGAAGCCTTTGAAAAAGGAAACAAAATACTTATTTGCGGTAACGGCGGAAGCTGTGCCGATGCTTACCATATTGCAGGTGAGCTTATGAAAGGCTTTTTGAAAAAACGTCCTTTAAGCGAAGGGGAAAAAGCAGAAATGAGGGCTAATTCTCCCGATATTAGCGACGATACTCTTTGTAAACTGCAAAAAGGTTTACCTACTGTTGTGCTCAGCGACCTCGTTGCCCTTAACACAGCGTTTATGAACGATGTTGACCCAAACCTTATTTATGCTCAACAGCTTTACGGGCTTGGTAAAAAAGGCGACGTACTTATCGGAATAAGTACGTCGGGTAATGCGGGCAACGTTGCTGAAACAGTACGCCTTGCAAAGGCTATGGGAATTAAAACCTTAGGACTTACAGGGGGTAAGGGCGGAAAGCTTAAAGAACTCTGCGATATTGCAATAACCGTTCCCGAAAGTGAAACCTTTATGGTTCAGGAATTGCACCTTCCCGTTTATCACGCTCTTTGCGCTACTGCTGAAGAACATTTCTTTAGTATTTAGGGATTAGGGAAGAGACATCGTTTAGCGACTCTTATCCCAATTTTAAAAAAATAAAAGCTGTCCAATCGGACAGCTTAATTTTTTAGTCTTTTTTCTGGGGGAGTTGAGCCTTAAGAGCAGCTCTGGTCTTTCTTACTTCACCAAGGTTGGCGGTAAGGTTTTCGTCAGCTCTGCGCATAATGTCGTCAACAAAGTCCTGAGCGGCTTTACGCATTTCACGGCTCTTTGCTTGAGCGCTTGCGATAATTTCCTGCGCTTTTTCCTGAGCAAGACGGGTGATTTCCTGTTCTGCTACCTTAGCCTTTGCTTGGTCTTCAGCGGCGCGGAGAAGGTTGTCCGCTTCCTGTTTTGCGCTGCTGATAATGTTTGCTCTGTCTGTAACGATACCGCGAGCCTGCTTAATTTCGTTAGGGATGTTTAAGCGGATGTCGTCAACAACTGCTCTTAATTTTTCAATGTCAACAAGAGCTTTTTTACCCGGCATTTTAATGCCACTGTCAAGGGCTTCGTCAAACTGTTCTAGTAATTCTTCAAGATTCATAAGTACCTATCCTTTCAATCTGTTAGTAATTTGTTTATGAATGATATCAGGGACGAAGCCGCTGATGTCACCGCCCATAGATGCTATCTGTCTAACCATACTGGAGCTTAAATACATATTTTCTGCTCTGGTGGTTAAGAACAGAGTTTCGACTTCGGGATTTAATTTACTGTTGGTAAGCGCCATCTGAAATTCATACTCGAAATCGGAAAGTGCGCGAAGACCTTTAATAATTGCACAAGCGTTTTTTTCTTTGGCGTAATTGGCTAAAAGACCGTCGGAAAATTCTACTTCTACGTTTGGAAGGTCTTTTATACATAGTTTAATCAGGTCAACGCGCTCTGCGGGGGAAAAGGAGCATTGCTTTTTGGGGTTAACCATTACAACTACAATCAGTTTTGTAAAAAGCTTGGCGGCGCGGTGGATAATGTCCAAATGCCCTAAGGTGATAGGGTCGAAACTGCCGGGATAAATGGCAATGTCATTTTTCATTTTCGCTTGCCTCCAAAACATATTTACTTATAATGATTTTTGAAAAGCGGTAATCCTTAACCTTTTTTAAGTTACCGTAACTGTCGGCTAATTTCACCGAATCGGGATGTTCGCACAAAACCTTGCCTTCGTTCTTTATTATTCCGCCAAGCATATTCATAACGTTGTCGTAATAACCGGCAAAATAAGGCGGGTCTAAAAAGCAAATATCAAACTTTTCTTTGGCAGAAGCCAAAAAGGAAGTATAATCACTTCTTATAACCGTTGCATTATCCGCTAGACCGCAGGTGTTAAGGTTTTCGTTTATAACGTCAATCGATGCTTTGGAATTATCGCAGAATACGGCAGCAGAAGCACCGCGGCTTAACGCTTCGATGCCCATTTGTCCGCAACCTGCGAAAAGGTCCAAAACCTTGCTGTTTTCAAGCTCAAATTGAATTGCGCTGAAAACGGCTTCCTTAACCTTTTCGGTAGTGGGGCGAACGTCGTTTCCCGGTAAAGTGCGCAACCGTTTATTACGGGCGCTTCCGGTAATAACACGCATAACAAAACTCCTATATATACTTATATATATTATATTATCACACTAAACCTATGGTTTTGTCAATAGAAAGTTGAAAAAAACACAAAAATAATCGCACCGTTTTTTACGGTACGATTATTTTGGTAAAATTTAGGTTGTGATTTTTGCGATTCTTACAACGTAGCTTGAACCATAGGCATAAGGCTTACCTTGAATATTAACGGTATTGCCGTCTTGAGTAAAGGAAAGTTTTTCGCCGTTGTCAAGCCAGTTTACGCTCTTGATTTTCTTATTAAACGTAAATACGTTGTTAAGGTTAGAATCGCGGTTAATGGCAACGTTTTCGTCACCCTTCATAGAAAGGTCGTTGAAGAACAGATAATAATTATCACCGTCATTAAGCATAAAGTTGTCGGGCTTATCTTTAACTTCAACAGGGAAGGGAACGGGAGTGTGAAGCGCTTCTTCGTTAAGCTTAGACCAAAGGCCCAAAAGCTAAAGAGCGCCCTTATCGATGGTACGGAGAGTACCGTCTGCCTTGGGGCCAACATTAAATAAGAAGTTAGAACGGTATTTTCTGCAAATAGCATAACTTCTTATAAGATTCCCCGTAGATTTAAAGTTTAAGTCGTGCTCGGCAAAGCCCCAGTGGTCGCCGAAGGTTTCACACATTTCACTTGCAATATACTTGGGAGCGCCTTCAATATTAAGGGCGGCAGGACGAGCGCGTTCAAAGGTAACGCTGTCAAGTTCAATATGACCAAGCTCACCGCGGTGAGACATACCCGTATTGTTTATAATCATAGTGTCGGGCTGGTAACTTCTGATAAGTGAATAAAGAGCATCTTCTTCCCAATCTTCATCAGGCTTATCCCACATACCGTCAAACCAGATACCGCCGATTTTACCGTAGTTTTTGCAAATGATTTCTACGCTTTTTCTAAGGTAAACAAGATATTCTTTAAAATTGTTTTCATAGCTTTCTTCGTGCCAGTCGAGAAGAGTGTGGTAGAAGAAGGGGATTATGTCGTGCTTTCTGCAGGCGTTCACAAATTCTTTAATAAGGTCTCTTCCGCAAACGTGAGGCGCGTCGTAATCGTTAAGACCGCAGGTATCGTAAAGGGAAAAGCCGTCATGGTGGCGGGTAGTAAGGGTTATGTAACGGCAACCTGCTTCTTTGGCGTTTATTACCAATTCTTCAGCCCAGTTTTCTGTAGGATTAAAAACCTCTAAAGTCTTTAAATATTCAGCCCACGGAATACCCAAAGTCTTCTTTGCCCATTCGCCTTTGCCGATTACACTGTAAAGACCGAAGTGAACAAACATACCGAAACCGAGTTTTTCAAATTCTTTAATACGCTTTTCTATAATCATATTGATCACCCTCCGTACATTTTAAAGTCATTATATTCAAAAAACACCCTTTTGTAAATAACAAAAGGGTGCTTTTATTTGTACAATATTCACTTTTACAAATTTATTTGATTTTGTTTGTGGTGGTGTCCTTTTGGATAACGTCGTGAGCGCCGCCTTCTACAATACTTGTTGCAGAAACAAGAGTAAGCTTTGCTTTCTGCTGTAATTCAGGAATGGTAAGAGCGCCGCAGTTACACATAGTAGACTTAACCTTCATAAGAGAAAGGTTTACGTTGTCTTTAAGAGTACCGGCGTAAGGAACGTAAGAGTCAACGCCTTCTTCAAAGGATAACTTCTTATCGCCACCAAGGTCGTAACGCATCCAGTTTCTGGCTCTGTTACTGCCTTCACCCCAATATTCTTTAAAGTAGTTGCCGCCAATGTTAACCTTGTTTGTGGGGCTTTCGTCAAAGCGGGCAAAATAACGGCCCAGCATAAGGAAGTCAGCACCCATAGCAAGAGCAAGGGTCATATGATGGTCGTGAACGATACCGCCGTCGGAACAAACGGGAACGTAAACACCGGTTTTTTCAAAATATTCGTCTCTGGCTTTGCAAACGTCAATAAGAGCGGTTGCCTGTCCGCGACCAATACCTTTGGTTTCACGGGTGATACAAATAGAACCACCGCCGATACCAACCTTAATAAAGTCGGCACCGCATTCGGCAAGGAACATAAAGCCTTCGCGGTCAACAACGTTACCTGCGCCGATTTTTACTGAATCACCGTACTTTTCTCTAACGAAAGCAATGGTGCGTTTTTGCCATTCGGAAAAGCCTTCGGAGGAGTCAATACAAAGTACGTCAACGCCTGCGTTAATAAGAGCGGGTATTCTTTCTTCGTAGTCACGGGTGTTGATACCTGCGCCAACGATGTAACGTTTTTCTTTATCTAAAAGTTCGTTAACGTTTTCTTTGTGTGAGTCGTAGTCCTTACGGAATACCATATATTTGAGGTTGCCCTCTTTGGTGATAATGGGAAGAGAATTAAGCTTGTTATCCCAAATAATATCGTTAGCTTGCTTAAGGGTCGTATTTTCTTCACCGCAGATAAGTTTATCAAAGGGAGTCATAAATTCCTTAACCTTTGTAGACTTGTCCATACGGCTTACACGGTAGTCTCTTCCGGTAACGATACCAAGAAGCTTACCGCAACAGGTGCCGTCTTCGGTAACGGCAACGGTAGAGTGACCGGTTGCTTCTTTAAGAGCGATTATATCGGCAAGGGTGGCGTCGGGAGTGATGTTGGAATCACTAACAACAAAACCGGCTTTGTAATTCTTGGCTCTTGCTACCATAGCGGCTTCGTCCTCAATAGACTGAGAACCGAAAATAAAAGAAACGCCGCCTTCACGGGCGAGAGCAACAGCAAGACGTTCACCCGAAACAGACTGCATAATAGCGCTGGTAAGGGGAATGTTCATAGTGATAGCAGGTTCTTCGCCTTTTTTGAATTTAACAAGGGGCGTCTTTAAACTAACATTAGCGGGGATACAGTGTTCAGAGGAATATCCGGGTACTAAAAGATATTCGTTAAAAGTGTGAGATACTTCTTCAAAATAAAAAGCCATAATTTCTTCCTCTCATTCTATTTTTATTTTATTATATCTATTATATTCAAAGGGCTGTTTGTTGTCAACAGCCCTTAAAATAATTTTCGTTTCCTACTGTTAATTGGGTGAAAAAACAATAATTTTTGTACAAAATTATGAATTCGGAAGATATGCACCCAATTCTTTTAGCTTTTTCTGAAGTTCTTTTATGTCAATTTTTCTTGTGTCAAGAGTATCGGCAGCCAGGGCTGCGGCAACACCTGCGGCTTGACCGGTGATAAAGCAACCCGGCATTACGCGGATAGAAGCCTGCATTTTTGTATCGGTTCCCATACATCTTCCCGCTACCAAAGCGTTAGAGAAAGAAACCGGAATAAGGCTTCTGTAAGGTATTCCGTAAGACTCTCCCTTTTTGTATTTAAGAGTTTCCTTATATTCCTTTTCAAAACGTTCGAATTCTGCCTTGTCGGTTGATTTAACGTGAATATCAACAGGGTAGCAGTAACGACCGATTTCGTCGTCAAAAACGCTGCGTTTTATAAAGTCGTCAATGTTTAGCATATAATCGCAGATGATTCTTCGTGATTCTCTTACACCCAGTACGTTTGCGGTGGCTACAAGCTCAAGGTCGTCAAAGCAGCCGAAATAGGTTTTAAAATATTTATCGTATTCTACCATCATACTTCTGCCGTCTATCATAGCCTTGGTGAGCGAAGTTTCGTCGGTAGGGTCAATATCAAAGGTGTGACCTATATTACCTCTTCCAAGATTCTTTTGGTCGTAGAAAAATCCGGGGATATGTCTGTCTTCCTTGGAAAGCACACCGTCTTTATAGGCTTGCTCAACAAAGTGATTTGGCGCGTACTTTACCTTGCTTTTGTCGGCGTTTATCCAAAGACTGCAAAGTGTTTGAGGCATAACAACACCGTTTTCGTCACCTTTTTCGAATTTTCCGCCACCAAAGGCGCAAAGGTCACCGTCGCCTGTGCAGTCAACGTATATTTTGGCTTTTACCGAGAACATACCGCTTTTAGAGCTTAAAACTACCGAAGTGATTTTATCGTTTTCGGTTATAACGTCACAAAGTGTGGTGAAAAAGGAAAAATTAACCCCTGCTTCGGTTATGATTCTGTCATATTGGCGTTTTAATTCTTCATGGTTTTAACAGTCCAGTAGGAATTAAGCGGAACGTGTGAGGATACATTTCTTCTTATTTCCATACCTATACCGTCTGCCAAACAGTTTATACCATCGTCAAAGGGTGCAAAAGCGGGTACCATTCCGGCAGTACCGAGACCACCGAAACAACCTTGAGATTCGGCTAAAAATACACTTTTTCCCTGTCTTGCGGCGGCAACGGCTGCGGCAACACCTGCGGCGCCTCCTCCTGCGACAAATACGTCAACCTCGTATTTTTGTTTTAAGTCTTTCTGA
>JAZRKJ010000008.1:0-57372 GCA_045646245.1 Acutalibacteraceae bacterium | reverse complement strand
GAGCGGCTGCCCGAGATTGTAATGCGTTGCTAAACTTTCAGTGCCCCTTTTAGGGGCTAAGCCAGTAGTCACCCCTTATAGGGGTGGAGCATACCACCGGTTTACCGGTGGTTATGATTCTGCCGTTTTATTCATTTGCAGCTGTGCCATAACAAGTCCGTAGTATATTCCTTTAAGCTTAAGTAATTCGTTATGTGTACCGAGCTCTGCAATTTTTTTATCGTTAATTACTGCAATTCTATCCGCACAACGCAGTGTGGAGAGTCTGTGAGCTATTGCAAATGTCGTTCGGTCTTTTCTTAATCTTTCAAGGGCTTGTTGCACCTGATATTCACTTTCTGTATCCAAAGCCGAGGTTGCTTCATCTAAAATAAGTATCTTAGGGTTAGTGAGAATTGCGCGCGCTATGGCAATACGCTGTTTTTCACCGCCTGAAAGCTTATGGCCTTTTTCACCGATGTAAGTATTATACCCGTCGGGAAGCTTACAAATGAACTCATGCGCATTTGCGCTTTTCGCGGCTTTAATAATTTCTTCCAAAGTTGCAGTTGGATTTGCAAAACGAATGTTATCAAGAACCGTTCCGCCGAAAAGAAAGGTTTCCTGCAATACAACGCCGATTTGACTGTGATACTTTTCAACGTCGATTTCCTTTATGTCAACACCGTCAATAGTTATCTTTCCTTCGTCTAACTCATAAAGTCTCATTATTAAGTTAATAAAGGTTGATTTACCGCAACCCGAGGAACCCACAAGACCTATCATTTCACCTTTTTTGATTTCAAGATTTATTCCGTCAAGTACGGGCTCGTATGATTTATAACCAAATACAGCGTTTTCAATTTTTATATTTCCATCAATTTCCAAAGACACCGCATTTTCCGAAGAACAAATTTCCGGCTTTTCGTCAAGGACGTCGTAAATCCTTTCAAGACTCGTTGTAGTTCTCACAATATTTCTGGGTAAAAATGACATCCAATTAAGCGGACCTAAAAGCATACCCGAGTACGTAATAAATTGCATAAGCTCACCGTGCGTCATTCTTCCTCTTAAAACTTGGCTTCCGCCTAAGTACACAATAAGATAAGAACCGAAAGCGATGAGTAAAGAAAGAATAGGGAAGAACGTTGCAAAGAATTTTTCGTTTTTTGTTTGAACTTGTTGCAGCTCATCGTTAAGATGGCAAAATTCATCAACTTCCTCTCTTTCTTTACCGTAGGTCTTAACTATTCTAATACCCGAAAGTACGTCTTGAAGTTTATTCTGCATTCTGTCCGTCTTTCTCCATTGCCTATGATAAATCTTTCTGATTTTGGGCCAAAAAGTACGCGCAAAAATAATTATAAGCGGAGCAAAAGCAAAGGCAGCAAGAGCTAACTTCCAGTTCATAATTAACATGACTACAACAAGCACCGCCAGAGTGATAAGTTGTCCGAACATATTACAGAAACAATCAGTAATAAAATTTCTAACGTTATATGTATCGCCAACAACACGTTCTATTAATTCACCATTACTGCGTTTTTGTATAGAAGAAAGGGAAAGACTCTGTAAATGATTACTTACGGTTTTGCGCAAATCATTCGCAACTTTAATGCCAAGCTTACGGCACAGGTAGTGCCTTGCAATCATTCCGGAAAGTGTAAGTAAAAGTATTCCAAAATATACGGCGAAAAACATTAAAATTATTGTAATGTCACCACGGTTTACGGCTAAATAGGAATCGATAAATATGCGTAATACGTGTTGCTGAAATAAACTTAAAGCACTTCCTATTAACATTAAGATAATTACAACACTTAAAACAGGGAAATGTGGTTTACAAATTTGAATCAATCTTTTAATATTCCGGTTTTTGCCGCTGCACTTAGGACAACTTTTGGTTCCGGGTAAAATTCTACCACATTTGGGACATACTTTTTCTTTTTCCGAAACAGTTACGCGCTTATCTTTATGGTCATTTATAAAATTGTTAATACCTTTAGCTATACATGCAAAATACGAAATCTTATCCATTGTGCAGCGTGCTAATAAATATTCTTCACCGTTACTTCTATAAGTCAGAATTGCGCCGTTCACTTGATTTCTGCAGTAAACCTCTTCACATTTATGAATCGGTATAAAAACTGCGTTGTCGTTTTCGAATATAAAAATATTATTTAAAGTTGAGCCTATATAAACATTATCGGAATATAAGCCGTCGGTGGTCAAATTATTCTTTATAGAATACACCGGCTGTTCATTTGTAGCGTCAATCAGCTTCGTTAAATATTTTTCGGGAAGCTTAGCGTTTAATTTCATTTTATCTCCTTTATAAATACAACTCTAACTTTTTAAGCTCTTTTGGCGAAAGCTTTGATATGTCTTTAATTTCATATCGGTTTTCCGAAGAATCTTTTATAATAACTCTGTTTTCAAGTTGAATTACAGAACCTGAAGAACCGGAAGAACTTGTGAATTTGCACTTACCTTTGTTAGTTAATACCGACCAATATGTATGTCCGTATTCCTCTTTTATGGATAGTATTTTTATGATTTCCGGCATAAAATACCGAATTTCCAGTTGCGCATTAATAAGTTCTATTGTTTCTTTGTCGAAATCGTTTAGGTTTTCTATAATTCCGATTTCTTCGTTTTTTTCGTCAATCTTACGAACTGATAAAAATTCATTTGGAGAAGAAAAGGGGAAAGTTCTAATAATGTTTACATGTCCGTAATCCTTTTCTTTATAAGTTAAAGCGGCAAAACAGCCTTCGGTTTTTCTAAAAACGCAATTAGACTTAGTAAGATAATTAACGGTTAAAAGTTCATTAAGCTTTTCTTCTTCAATTTTTAAAATATCGTCGGTCATATTTGTACCTCCTTAATCGCCTATTCCGCGCATTGCAAGTGCTTTGCTTTGAATTTGCAACAGTTTGTAGTAAGCGCCTTTTAGATTAACAAGTTCGCTGTGAGTACCTCGCTCGGTAATCTTGCCGTCTTCAATAACTATCAGCTCGTCAGCATCGCGTAGTGTAGAGAGCCTATGAGCAATAGAAATTGTTGTTCTGCCTTTGATCAGACGGCTTAGTGAACGCTGAATATTTTTTTCGGTTTCGGTATCTACCGCGGCAGTTGCTTCATCAAGTATTAAAATTTTAGGATCTGCAAGAATTGCTCTTGCTATAGAAATTCGTTGTCTTTCTCCTCCGGAGAGACTGCGGCCGCCCGACCCTACCAACGTGTCGTAACCATCGGGTAACTTGCAAATAAAATCATGTGCGCTTGACGATATAGCTGCTCGCAAAACTGTACCCCTGTCGGCGGATGGATTTGCATAGGCGATATTGTCAAATATACTTCCTTTAAAAATATATGTTTCTTGGCTTACAAGAGCAACGTTTTTTCTTATTTCTTCAAAGGATAAATCACGTAAATTGACATCATCAAGATAAATATTTCCCGAATTTGGGTCGTACAGACGTGTGATTAAGTTAACCAATGTTGTTTTACCTGCGCCCGACTTGCCAACTATACCCAACATTTTGCCCGACTTTACTTCAAGTGAAATGTTTTTGAGAACTTCACGGTTTTCTTCATAACCGAAAGTAACGTTTTTAAGAGTAATATTTCCTCTTATGTTACCAATCTTTGTTGGATTCTTAATTTCTACGACTTCCGGTTTTGCGTCAAGTATTTCAAAAATTCGCTGTGCTGAATTCATAGAACCGGACCACCAACGAAAGATGTACGAAAAGAAATCCGCAGGACCTGCAAGCAGTGATACGTAGCCCGTAAATGTTATAAGAGTTCCGTAAGATAATTGAGGCTTGAATACAGCAAGAACGAAACAAGCGCCGATTACCCAAGTAAACAATGATGATAATGCTGACGCAAGTTGGTACAAAACAGTAAACTTAAGGTCAAATTTCATAGTATTAAGCTGAGTATCCGCAATATATCCACTGCTTTTCTCTAATCTGCTCGCTTCGCTGTTTTCTCTTCCGAACGCGCGAACTACACGTGCGCCCGTTATATTATCGTTGAGTTTTGCTCTGAAATTACGGCTGCTTTGAAATTGTTTGCTGTTATAGTGCCATAAAACCGGTTCTAACTTGATGCTTACGATAATTGCTGGCGGCAAGGTGATAATTGCAGTTAAGGCGAGCATCCAATTTGTTGAAAACATAAAATAGCAGGAAAAGATTATCGTAAATAAATTTGGTAAGATATAGGGAATACCGTCTATAAAAATATCAGATACTGTTGTTGCATCGTGTGTTATTCTTGTCATTAAGCCGCCGGTTTGTTTATCGGTGAAGAAAGAAACGGAAAGCGATTGAATGGATTTAAACACCTTTTGCTTTAAAGTATTCACAACTGAAGGAACGATTTTTGCAACCAAACGTCCCTGAATTATTCCGAATAATTGTTGCAACAGTTTTGTTCCTGCCATTGTTAAAGCGAGAATAAGCAACAATAAGAAAAAATTATTTATTGAAAGTAAAGAAATAGGGAATACGGAATTATCTTTCGCCAAAACAGAGTCGTATAATAAGGTGCCGTTCAGTAATGGCCAAACCGATGATGCAAAAGCTCCTAAAATACATATAACGCAAATAACTATCAGTTCTTTTTTGAAAGGAGCAAAAAATGATGCCAACCTAAAGAATATTTTTCTTTTGTCCATGCATTTCGGGCATATTTTACGATTTCTGTCAGGATACGGAGTTCCGCATTTAGGGCAGAATTCTTCTCTGATTTCTTCATAAAGTTTTTCTTCTTTTATTTCTTTTTTACCAATTAAATCTTTTAGTAAATTACAAAGCTTATCTATTTTCCCTTTACAGTTATTAGTGAACGCGCAAAGCGGAGTTTCTATTGAATTATGGTTTATTCTGAAAATACCGCCAACCACCAAACTGTCGACGGCGGGTAAGGAAATATCGGCTAAGTCGTAACGGAAAAAAGAAAAATCAGCGCAACTGATTTCTTCATCCATTTTACGTGAAGAATGTTCTTCGCATAAGCTTTTAGAGCAACCGTAAATCAGACAGTCTTCGCATAATAGTAAAATGCTGTCTTTAAAATTACAATTTAAGTCCATATCAGCAAATGCGAAAACAAGCGGTTTGCCGTGTTTTATGTCGTTTGTCTTAATTGCATCTTCGACGCTTTGCGGCATCGCGGCTAACAGACGTTTTTCCACTATGATTACTCCTTATTTATTTCTTCTTTGCGCCTTTTGACGGCGATTTTTCTAAAAAGCGCGGGTGTATAACCGGTGTGAGCTTTAAATACTCTGCTAAAATGCTGAACAGTTTTATATCCGCATCTTCTTGCTACATCTTTAATTGGGATTTCAGTAAAGGCAAGATGTTTTTTTGCAATTTTAATTCTGTGTGAAGCTACGTACCCCATCGGCGTCATTCCTGTTTCGCTTTTAAACAGATTAGTAAGAGTTGTATGATTAAGTCCTGAAATATTAGAAATTTTAATTAGTGAAACGTTGTGCATATAATTGCTTTCAATATACAAAACAGCTTCTTTAATTTTAGGATTGACAGGTTTACTCGACGTGTTGTCAGTGTCCTTGTGATTAATAAAAGAATACATTCGCTCAAGGGCAATTATCATTTCCATAAAATATGAACGACTTCTGCAAGACCAATACCAGTCTCGCTGCAGGCGTAATTCTTCTTCCATACCGTCGAAAATATTCAAAATGTTTTCAAGAGAGTTTTCGGAAATATTAACAACGTATTTTTTATCAATAAAAGGACGAAGTAAAAACATATCGTGAGTCTGCGCTATATCGGAATATCTTCCGGAACGCAATAAACCAAAGCACATATTTACGTTTAAGAATTTTGGGTGGAAATAAATTGCCGAACAGACAGTATTGCTTTTACTTAACAATATCGGGTTTTCTTCTTCACTAAAACAGACAAAACACGGCGCTTTTGCTTTAAAAATATTACCATTTACCTTAAATTCCGCAGACCCATTAGAGAGAATAATAAGACAAAAACAATCGTTAATTATGTTTATGTTTTCGAGGGACTCGTTTCTGACACATTCACATAAAGCGATTTTGTCTTTATTGAACTCACGTCCCACAGTAAAATGTTTCATTTATAAATCACCGAGTATAATTTTACCATATATTACGTAGTAACACAAATAAATTTATTTATCAATTTTTAAGTTAATTTTATCTGCTTTTAAATTTGACTCACATAAAACAAAAATCTCGCTCAAAAGAACGAGATTTTGGTGCGGGTAACAGGACTTGAACCTGCATGAAGGAACCCTCACTAGAACCTGAATCTAGCGCGTCTGCCAATTCCGCCATACCCGCATATTTATAATTAAAACACTATTTTACAACGCAGTTTATTATAATATTGATTATTATGTTTGTCAAGTGTTTTTTAGGTTGACAATTAGTTAGTAAGCAGGTATAATTTAGTTGCATTCGCAACTGTTGCTATTGCAACTATTTTGTTTTTGAGGTATTAGTTATGATTTTTATTATGAAAAAAATAAACACAATCAGTAGGTGCGCCGTTCTTTACCGTAACGACGCATTAAACGATAAATCGTTAACGCCGTTGTATCACAGTTACGTAATAATTATCTCTAAAAATCCGGGAATATCTCAGGACGAACTGGCTAATGAGCTGTGTATAAATAAAAGTACGGTTACGCGCGGTTTGGCTAATTTGGAGAATGAAGGATATGTAGAAAGAAGAGCGGATAAAACAGATAAGCGGATTCTTAGAGTGTACCCGACAGATAAGATGGCTAAAATGCTTCCTAAAGTACGTTCGGTCCTAAAAGATTGGAATAAATACCTTACAGATGATATTGACGAAAAAGATATTGAAGTTTTTCAATCGGTTTTAGAAAGAATAACCGATAGAGCTAAACAGTATATGAAAAACGGGAGGGAAGGCGATTTATGAAAACATTACTCAAATATTTAAAACCGCACTATCCCCGAATGGGTGTCGGACTTGCAATTAAAACTGTCGGCACGTTAGTCGAACTGTTTATTCCGTACATACTTACTCATATATTAGAAAACGTCATACTTACGCAAGATGTTAAGCAAATAGTTTTCTGGGGGCTTTTGATGATTGCTTGTGCGGGCAGTGCATGTATTTCTAATATAATTGCGAATAGGATGGCTGCTGCGGTTTCACGAAATTTTTCAGAAGCTGTAAGGCACGATTTATTTGCAAAAACTTTACGCTTAAGCGCGTCTCAAACAGATAGATTTACCATTGCTTCTTTAGAATCACGTATCACTACCGATACTTATAATATTCATCATTTTGTAGGTATGATGCAAAGAATGGGCGTTCGCGCTCCTATTATGCTTATTGGCGGAATAATTATTACTCTTATAATGGATAGTTATTTATCGCTGGTAATGATAGCTACAATGCCTTTGCTTTTTATATCTGTTTATCTTGTTTCAAGAAACGGTATACCGCTTTACAGAAAAGTTCAACAATCTGTCGATGGTATGGTACGAGTTGTCAGAGAAGATGCACAAGGCATTAGAGTGATTAAAGCGCTTTCTAAGGATAAGTATGAACATAACAGGTACGACCGAGTAAATAAAGCGTTAGTTAAGGATGAAAAACGCGCCGGAATAATTATGGGCTCAGTTCACCCGATTATGAATCTGTTTATGAATATGGGTATAGTTGCCGTTGTGACACTTGCAGCTTATCGTGTAACGGATAATCTATCTACCCCCGAGACTGTTATTGCTTTTATGCAATATTTTACCCAAATTTCAATGTCGATGATGGCAATGTCACGTATGTTTACGATGGCAAGTAAATGTATGGCATCTGCTAACCGCGTTCAAGAAGTTTTGTTAGCGCCTGATGAAATAAATGTTAAATCCGAAAAAGATTATCCTGTCAGAAATAACGGTAGTATTATTGAGTTTTGTAACGTTAATTTTTCATATAACGGCAAAGAAAACGATTTATCTGATATATCGTTTTCTATTAAGCCGGGTGAGTCTTTAGGTATTATAGGTGCAACCGGTAGCGGAAAATCTACCTTGATTAAACTGCTGCTTCGGTTTTATGACGTAAGCGACGGAGCAATTTTCATACACGGCAAAGATATAAGAACCATTGAAAAAGAAGAATTATATTCTCATTTCGGCACTGTAATGCAAAACGATTTTCTTTATAACGAAACTATTGAAGAGAACATTAAATTTGGCAGAAATATATCAGATGAGCAGATGATAAAAGCCGCCAAGATTGCGCAAGCACACGATTTTATCAGCGATTTTCCCGACGGATACAGTCATCTGTTATCTCAGAAAGGTACAAATATTTCCGGAGGTCAAAAACAAAGAGTTTTGATTTCAAGAGCAATAGCAGAAAATCCTGAAATATTAATTTTAGATGACAGTTCATCGGCACTTGACTACAAAACAGAATCTGCTCTGAGAAATGCTTTAAACGCCAGCTTAAAGGATACTGTTGTTATTAACGTTGCTCAAAGAGTAAGTGCTGTCAAAAATTGCTCATTGATTCTTGTTTTGGATGAAGGCAAAATTATCGGTAGAGGAACTCATGAGGAGTTAATTCAAAATTGCCGTGAGTATAAAGAAATCAGCGATTCACAGATGGGAGGTGCAATAGTTGAGTAGAGAAAAGAAAGAAAAGGTGCGTATCGGAACCCTTTGGCGCCTTCTCACCTACGTTTTAAAGTCGTGGCCGCTTTTTATTCTTGCGGTAATTATGACTTTGCTTTCAAATCAGCTGGCACTTTTAGGTCCCAAATATTCTGGAGAAGCGATTGATGCTATTGCAAACCCCAACGGTGTAAATTTTAGTATTGTTTTTGATAACGTAGTTAAAATGATTGTTTGTTATGCTGCATCGGCAATTCTTTCATACGTATTGTCAGTTATAATGATTAACATTAGCCAAAGAGTTGTATACCGTATGAGAAAACAACTGTTTGAGAAATTAACGACATTGCCCATAGGATATTTTGATACAACGGCTACCGGTGATATTATCAGCCGAATTTCTTACGACATCGACACAGTTAATTCCTCTCTTTCTCACGACCTTGTCCAAGTAATGACCAGCATCTACACAGTTGTCGGTTCACTAATATTTATGTGGAATATTTCTAAACCGATGATATTGATTTTTGTAATTACCGTACCTGTATCTGTGCTCTTTACAAGGTATCGTTCTAAAAAGGTTCGCCCAATGTTCCGCGAAAGGTCTAAAAAACTTGGCGAGCTAAACGGATATGCCGAAGAAATGCTTTCGGGCTGTCGCAGCATTCAAGCATACCACAGAGAAAAAGAAATCGGCAATCGCTTCGACAATCGAAATAGTGAAGCAATGGACTCATATTACAAAGCCGAATACTATGCTTCGGCTATGGGTCCGTCGGTTAATTTTATAAACAATTTGTCGATTTCCTTGGTAATGATTTTAGGCGGCATACTTTATATGTATTCTGCCTCGGGGGCAGTAAAGGCAGGTTCATTGTTTTTAATTTCTTTGGGCGGAGTTGCACAATTTGTTCAATATTCAAGAAAATTTGCAGGACCTATTAACGAATTTGCAAATATTCTTCACGAGTTTCAGTCTGCATTTTCCGCTGCCGAAAGAGTTTTTAAAATCATTGATGAAGCTCCTGAAAAAGCCGATTCAATTGGTGCAAAAACTTTAGGAGAAGTCAATGGTATTGTGGATTTTAAAAACGTCGTGTTTGGATATACTGAGAATAAAACAATTCTTCATGGAGTATCATTAAAAGCAGACGCAGGTAAGACTATTGCTATTGTTGGTCCGACCGGTGCCGGAAAGACAACTATTATAAACTTGCTTATGCGTTTTTATGATGTTAATTCCGGTCAAATAGTTCTTGACGGCACACCGGTTGAAAACATAAAGCGCGAAGAGCTGCGTAAAGCATATACAATGGTTCTTCAGGATACGTGGCTATTCCACGGAACTGTTGCGGAAAATATTGCTTACGGAAAAGAAGGAGCAACTTTAGAAGAAGTCAAATCGGTTGCAAAAGCCGCTAAAATTCACAATTACATTGAACATTTGCCCGATGGATATGATACAGTTTTGTCTGATGACGGAATAAATATTTCAAAGGGTCAAAAGCAACTTATTACAATTGCGCGTGCAATGTTGTCGGATGCGCCTATGCTTATATTAGATGAAGCCACCTCGAACGTTGACTCAAGAACCGAAATTCAAATTCAGGAAGCTCTTGCAAAGCTTATGGAAAACCGAACTTGTTTTGTGATTGCACACAGGCTTTCGACTATAAAAAATGCCGATATGATTATTGTTTTACAGAACGGTAAAATTTCAGAGCAGGGAAATCACGATTCTCTTATGTTGTCAGGCGGATTTTACTGTAAGCTTTATAATTCACAATTTGACTGACAAAGATATGGTTAAAAAAATAAAACGCCCTTTCGGGCGTTTTATTTTTGTGAATGTTAAATTATAACTTCATTGCAACATCCCATGCTTGCCAGATAACCGTACGAAGACTACCGACTTTATTTGCGTCGCCGATAACGTGAATTTTACCGCCTTTTTTCGCAATGGGAGAGGGTTTATATCCTACCGACATTATAACGTTGTCGGCAGGAATAATTGTTTCTTGACCTTTTTTATCAATAATAGTTACGCTGCCGTCCTTGATTACTGTTGTTCTTGATTCAAGATAAACGGGTACTTTATTAGCATTAAAGAAGTCGCGCAAGAAACTTGTATTTGCAAGACAAATTTTATCAGATACAATAAGATCGTTTTTCATTTCAATAATGGTTGGATTTTTGCCTTGTAAATATAATTCGTATGCTATTTCACAACCCGTCAATCCACCGCCAATAACAGCAACATTATTACCTACCTGTTTTTTACCCAATAAATATTCAATAGCTTCGATCGCTTTTTCGCTGCCGGGAATAGGCAGTTTGTTAGCAGAAGCACCGGTAGCTACAATTATCTCATCCTCTTTAAGTTTCTTAACGTCGGTTATTTCGGTATTGAGATTTACTTTAATGTTCGGATATTTAGCAATTTCATGGTTGTACCATACAATAAGCGCTTTGTCCTTTTCTTTAAAAGATGGCGCTGCAGCTGCAATAAATACGCCGCCGAGCTTATCGGATTTTTCGTATATTTCTACGTTATGACCGCGTTTGGCACATACAATTGCGGCTTCCATACCGCCAATGCCGCCACCGATGACAGCAATATTTTTAACCTTTTTAGCGGGTTTAATGCTGTATTTATCGGATTGCATAACGGTGGGATCAAGCGCGCAACGGGCAATATGACTTGCGTCATAAATTGATTGCGCGTTAGCTACGCCTTTATAATGCGCCATATTAAAGCAAGCGTTATGACAACAAATACAAGGACGTATATCTTCCGTTCTGTTCTCAATTAACTTTGTAACCCACTGCGCATCCGCCAGGAACTGACGTGCCACGCCTACACCGTCAATTTTTCCTTCGCTTACGGCTTTAGCGCCAACCTCAGGTTCCATACGTCCAGCACAAACAACTGGTATATCTACAAAATTCTTGATGTGAGCAACGTCTTCAAGATTGCAGTTTTGGGGCATATACATTGGCGGATGAGCCCAATACCACGAATCATATGTACCGTTATCGCAGTTGAGCATATCGTAACCTGCATCTTGAAGATATTTTGCGGCTTTTTCACTTTCCTTCATATCTCTGCCGATTTCAACGTATTCTTCACCGGGCACTGCTCCAACGCAAAAATCTTTAACTTTGGATTCAACCGAATAGCGAAGAGAGACAGGGTAGTCATTGCCGCAAACTGCTTTAATCGCTTTTACAATATCGGTGGCGAAACGGTAACGGTTTTCAAAAGAACCGCCGTATTTGTCGGTACGCTTGTTGGTATATTCTAAAGTAAATTGGTCAAGCAAATAACCTTCATGAACAGCATGAACTTCCACGCCGTCTACGCCGGCTTCTTGACACATTTTTGCTGTCTTTGCAAATGCGTCTACGATTTGCTCGATTTCTTTAACTGTTATAGCGCGACATTTCATTTTATCCGACCAACGCGATGGTAGTTCGGACGGACTCATAGATTGCGCTCTTACGTCAATTATCGGTTTAATTAAGTCGCGCACAACAGGCATATTATGAAGCATAACCAGGGGAGTCGGAATAGCGAAAGAGCGTCCCATACCTGCTGTAATCTGAACGAAAAGTTTAGCGCCGGTTTTATGTATTTCTTCCATAAATTCTTTAAGTTCAGAAAACATCTTTTTATTCTGATAAAGCCATTGATTCATATAAGTGCTCTTAATTGGCGCAATGCCCGGAATAATAAGACCAACGTTATTATTGGCTTTTTCCAAAAAGAATTTGGCAGCTTCTCTATCAAAATGATTTCCGGTATGTTCCATCCATCCGAAAAGGGAAGTTCCGCCCATAGGACAAAGGACAATACGGTTTTTAATTTCAACGTTGCCGATTTTCCAAGGTGTAAATAACGCTTCGTATTTCTGATCCATTGAATTTGCACTCCTTAATATTGATTATGTAAATCGGTGTACCGAATGAAGGGTACACCGAAATTTTATGCGTGATAAAGTTTTTTTGTCTGATACTTAGGCTCACAGGTTAAATTTATACCGAGCTTTCTGAAAACTTGCTCATCTACCCGAGAAAGTATAACGGTGGAGTGTGCTTCTAATCCACGAAGGTTTTTAACTTGTGCTAAAGCAAGTTTGGCGTTTTTGTCGGTAGCTGCGCAAATAGACAACGCTACTAAAACTTCGTCGGTATGAAGCCTTGGGTTGTGATTGCCGAGAGCAGTTGTTTTCATAACCTGAATCGGCTCAATAATTGTCGGAGAAAGAAGTTTAACTTCATCGGGGATTCCGGCAAGTTCTTTTAATACGTTAAGTAACATTGAAGAGGAAGCGCCGAGAAGTGAAGAGGTTTTGCCGGTAATAATTCTTCCGTCGTCTAACTGAATAGCTGTTGCAGGAGAATCGGTAAGTTCTGCCTTTGCATTGGCTGCGTCAACAACGGCACGGTCAGATGCGGAGATACCGAGTTGATTCATAAGAAGTTCAATTTTAGAAACTTCGGCTTGTTCTCCCATTCCTTGGCGGACAGAACAAAGAGCGTTATAATAGCGGCGAATTATTTCCTGATTTGCGGCTTCTCTGCAAACGATGTCATCACAAATAGCGCATCCAGCCATATTTACACCCATATCTGTCGGACTCTTGTAAACCGAAGAACCGAGAATCTTTTCCATCATTGCGTTAAGAACCGGAAAAATTTCAATATCACGGTTATAATTGATAGCTGTTTCACCGTACGCTTCAAGATGGAAGGGGTCGATCATATTAACATCGTTTAAATCGGCGGTTGCCGCCTCATAAGCAACATTAACGGGGTGTTTTAAAGGAATATTCCAAATGGGGAAGGTTTCAAATTTGGCATAACCCGCTTTAATACCTCGTTTGTGTTCGTGATAAAGCTGAGATAAGCAAGTTGCCATTTTTCCGCTGCACGGGCCCGGACCGGTAACTACAACGAGTTTGCGTTCGGTTTCAATGTAATCGTTTTTACCGAAACCGTCATCGCTAACGATTAGCGGTACGTTAGAGGGATAATCAGCAATAGGGTAGTGGCGATACACTTTAATACCAAGATTTTTTAATCTTTTTTCAAAAGCAAGAGCCAACGGTTGTCCCGTAAAAAAAGTGATAACAACACTGCCTACAAAAAGTCCGATTCCACGAAAAGCATCGATAAGGCGTAGAGTATCTAAATCATAAGTTATACCTAAATCACCGCGACGTTTGTTCTTTTCGATTGCATCGGCATTTATAGCTATAACAATTTCTGCATCATCCTTTAAATTCATAAGCATTTTTACTTTTGAATCAGGCTCAAAACCCGGAAGCACACGGGAAGCATGGAAATCATCGAATAATTTGCCGCCGAACTCCATATAAAGCTTATCTCCGAACATTTCAATGCGGTCAAGAATATTTTGTGATTGCAAGCGTATATACTCATTGTTATCAAAACCAATTTTAGCCATTTCGACACCGCTTTCTTTTAACGTAAAATACTAATTAAGTATATCAAATCAGTACGAGTCTTTCAAGTAGAAAAATCAAAACTTTTAAACATTTTACTTCACTGTTATTAAAGGTTCTGTATACATAGTGCCGCAATTTTTGCGGGAAGGGAAACTTAGTCCGTACAAATCGTCTGCTACACATTCGGTCTCAAACACTTTTTTTGCAAATCCGTCAAGAAGTTTTGCGTCTTTCGCATTTACTATAACAGGTATATCGGATTTGCTTTTAATTTGGGAAAGAAGCTCTTTTCCTCTGGAGTTTACACCGATTACGTGAATATATGGCGGTTCCTTTTTAATAAATGATTTATCAATCCCGAACGCCGCTGACATTACTATTCTTCTTATACGTGAATATGTGTACCGTTTAGTCTTAATTTTGTTGCATAAACCATCAACTGATTTTGCGGTTTTAATAGCTTCAAATATTCTGTTTTCCATTCCCTCGCTTATATCGGGCAATTCTTGTATGTCCGATAAAGTCAAACTGCGTAATTTAAAAATAACAGAAGAATCAATTAGTGAAAAATCTGAAAAATCGCTGCCTTTTAAAATATCAACCGAATTTTTCGGAACAAATGCTGTCCAATCTTCATTATTTAAAATCAATTTACGTATATTAGAGGCACTTGTAAACACGCCTGAAACAGCATTGGAATCATGATTTATACCAATTCGTTTAATCGGGTGAATTTCGCCGTTGAAATTGAGTTTGTTCATTGCGCAAATATATTCTGTTGCAAGAATATTATTCGGTGTAGTTAAAATTTCGGCACATTCGGCTGATAATTTCTCTAATGCCTTCTGCCTTGCGCTTGCAAAGGTAATTCCGCTTGATAAAAAAGACTTAATAGACTCAGCTAAAGTCTGAGAGGATAAAAATTCCGACGTCTTACGTAAAACATCTGCATTATCGGTTTCCGCGCCGAAAACTATTCTGTCTGTAATTTTTGTGTTTTTGATTAGCGATATTCCGCCAAATGCAAAATTTTCTGCACCTGACATAGACCATCCGGCGGGAAGGGCGATAATAAGGTCGGCTCCGTTTTTTAAAGCAATTTCCGCTCTTGTGTGTTTGGGATATATTGATATATCGCCGCGTTGAACAAAATTACCGCTCATAATTGCTATGACTGCATCGCTATTTTTTTGTGCTTGCTCCAAAATATAGGCGTGACCGTTATGAAAAGGGTTAAACTCGGCAATTATTGCGCTAATCATTCATTCACATCCTCGCTTTTTTAAAAAATGACTTGAAATTGTCATGTAAATCAATTATTATATAATAGTTAATTTATGTTTTGATTACTTTTTGATTTTATCACAAAACAATTAAGTAATCAACACGAAAAATGCATTTTGCGGATTGGAGAAATTGTTATGAAAATTTTCGTAGTAAATGCAGGTAGTTCTTCTCTTAAATATCAGCTTATTGATATGGAGACTGAATCTGTTCTTGCAAAAGGCCTTTGTGAACGTATTGGTGTTTCCGGTGCTATAACTCACAAGGCGGCTGATGGTAGAGAATATAAAGCTGAAACTGCTATGCCTACCCATACCGAGGCTTTTGAGGCGGTTGTTTACGCAATGACTAAAAGCGACGCTAAAGTTATTGATTCTTTTGATGAAATTTCCGCTATCGGTCACAGAATAGTACAAGGCGGCAGCATCTTTTCAAAATCCTGCCTTATCAACCCCACCGTTCTCGACCAAATTGATGAACTCGGCGCATTGGCTCCTTTACATAACCCTGCCCACGTACTTGCCATTAAGGCATGTATTAAAACCTTCGGTGAAAAGATACCTCAAGTTGCCGTATTTGATACTTCTTTCCATCAAACTATGGAACCCAAGGTTTATATGTTTGCGCTTCCTTACGAATACTATGAAAAATACGGTGTAAGAAAGTACGGTGCTCACGGAACTTCTCATCATTTTGTAAGCGATAGAGTTGCAGTACTTGAAGGTAAGGATAAAAAGGACCTCAAAATCATTGTTTGCCACATTGGTAACGGTGCGTCTATTACCGCTGTTAAAGACGGTGTGTGTTGTGATACTTCCATGGGCTTTACTCCTCTTGACGGATTTATGATGGGAACTCGTACAGGTACTCTTGACCCTTCCGCTCTTACTTTTATTGCTGAGAAAGAAAACCTTACCGCAGCTCAAATCAACGATATATGTAATAAAAAATCCGGTATGCTGGGCGTTTCCGGTGTTTCTAATGATAATCGTGATGTTTGCGCCGCTGCCGATAACGGTAACGAACGCGCTAAACTTGCAGTTGATATGCAAAGATATCAGATTCTTAAATTTGTAGGCTCGTACGTAGCGGCAATGAACGGCGTAGACGCTATTGCTTTCACTGCCGGTATCGGCGAAAACGACCCTGACCTTCGCGCTTACGTGTGCGAAAATCTCGGTTATCTCGGAGTTAAAATTGACAATAAAAAGAATCATATTCGCGGTCAAGAAATAAAAATTTCTACAGAAGATTCTAAGGTTGACGTATTCGTAATTCCTACAAACGAGGAGCTCGCAATTGCCCGTGACACTTTGGCACTCATCTCTTAATATAAGAAAGGTGGATTACATTGAATATTTCTGAAATTAAATCGGCAATTATTGCCGGTAAGTATGATAAAACCTTTTCTGTGCTTTATCCCGATAATCTGACTGTAGCCAGAGAACGTTACGTTAATGCATGTGATAAGTTTTATGAGTTTTTCGGCGATAACGATAATATCCGCATTTTCTCTGCTCCCGGCAGAACTGAAGTTGGCGGCAACCATACTGATCATCAACACGGCAGAGTGCTTGCCGGCAGTGTAAATCTTGATGTTATTGGTGTTGTTGCAGAAAATAATGATAATATTGTTCGTATTGAATCTGAAGGTTACAAAGTTGATCCTGTAGACCTTAACGATCTTGAGAGCAAAGAAAGCGAATACGGACGCACCAGCGCTTTGATTCGCGGATGCTGTGCCCATTTTAAAAAATCAGGTTACAATATCGGCGGCTTTAACGCTTATACCACTTCTGATGTTTTGGGTGGCTCCGGTCTTTCTTCATCGGCAGCTTACGAAGTTCTTATTTGTAATATTCTTAACGGCCTGTTTAATGAAGGTGCAGCTGCGGATAGGGTAGAAATTGCAAAAATTTCTCAAAAATCCGAGCGTGAGTTTTTCGGCAAACCTTGCGGACTGCTCGACCAAATGGCTAGTTCTCAAGGCGGATTTACAGCGATTGACTTTAACAACCCCGATATTCCGGTAGTTGAACAAATTGATTTTGACCTTTCAGCCCATGGCTACACTCTTTGTGTTGTTGACACACACGGTGACCACGCCGACTTAACACGTGATTACGCTGATATTACCGTAGAGTGTAGAGAAGTAAGCCGTTATTTTGAAAAGGATTTCCTTAGAGAAGTAGATCAAAATGAGTTTTATGGCGCCATTGCCGATCTTCGTGTAAAGTTTGGTGACAGAGCTGTTCTCAGAGCTATTCATTTCTTTAACGAGGATATGCGCGCCGAAGAGCAAAAAATTGCCTTGAAGCAGGATGATTTTGAGCATTTTCTTGATTTGGTAAATGAATCGGGCGACTCATCATTCAAGTACTTACAAAACCTGTATTCGACTTCTAACGTAAAGGCTCAAGGTTTATGTCTTGCTTTGTCTCTTACCGAAATGTTCTTGGGCGGTGACGGTGCTTGCAGAGTACACGGCGGTGGATTTGCCGGTACGATTCAATGTTATATTCCGACTGACAGAATCGAAGAATACAAAAAGATGATAAACGCTGTATTTGGGCAGGGAAGTTGTTGCTGTTTGAATATAAGACCTATCGGCGGTTGTGAAATTTTGGCTGATTAATTATACCCATTTATAAAAAAAGAACCTAACTTAAGTTAGGTTCTTTTTTAATGGCATTTACTATAATAAAAAACAGCGGCGAACCGCTGTTTTTTAATGTAATTTAACGTCTATCCATAAGTTTTCGTAATAGAAACGGATATCGTTATCTAAATCGTGGTAATATTCTGTTATAGGCATTTCTTTCGGATCGGGGTAAAGAATATCATTGCCGTAATAGCAGTAATCCGGATTGTTTATTACCATTGAATTCGGAGATGCGTATCCAATATATTCTGCATTTGCCAAAGCTATTTCCGGTTCTAAAAGGAAGTTGATATATAGCATAGCTGCCTCATAATTTTGACAGCAAGAAGGAATGCAGATAGAATCAACAAATATATTGGTTCCTTCTTTTGGATAAACAAAAGCCAAATCTTCATTAACATCATACATCGTAAGATAATCACCGGCATAATAGGGAGCTATTGCTGCTTCGCCGGTTTCCATCTTGCCGTAAACCTCATCCATAACGTATGACTGAAGATATTGCTTTTGGTCTTTAAGTAGTTCTGCCGCCTTATCCCAGTCTGCCTTATTGGTTGAGTTGACACTCATTCCGCCGTAAAATTGAGCTGTCATAAAAGCATCGCGTGGGTTAGAAAACATTAACGTTTGGTTTTTGTATTTCTCATCCCAGAAAACTCCCCAACTATCAGGAATTTTATCAATCATTTTGGTGTTGTAGATAATTCCTACCATTCCTACGTTGTAGGGGACTGAATATTTATTCTCAGGATCAAAATATTGGTTTTTGTATTGTTCATCAATATTTTTATAATTTGAAATTTCAGAAGTGCTTATAGGTAAAAGCATATTCTCTTTAATCATTCTGTCTATCATATAATCGGACGGAATGATTAAATCATAAGAAACACCTGCCGTTCTTAGCTGAGAATACATTGTTTCATTACTTTCAAAGGTGGAATAATTTACTTCAATTCCGGTGATGCGTTCAAACTCTTTGTTTACATCTAAACTCCCATCGGTGCCGTCGGAAATGTATTCTCCCCAATTATATACGTTCAGAACAGTTCCTGCTAAATCATTACTGTAATCTCCGTCGAGCGTTAAATCAAAATATTCATACGAACAACCCGTAAACAAACACATAGAAAAAATAAGGACGAAAATGAGTAATAAATTTACAATTCTTTTCATTTGCTCAAACCTCTTTTCTTTTCAGAACGGCTTAATGTTACGTTGTAAAGTAACATTAAAGCAAATACGGTAAAGAATATTAAAGTAGAAAGTGCGTAGGTGTCGGGAGTAACGGTACGTTTAGTCATATTGTAAATCACGATAGGCAAGGTTTGATAGTGACCGCACGTAAAATAACTGATTACGAAATCGTCAAGAGAAAGGGTAAAGGCCATAATAAAGCCGGTGAAGATACCGCTTGATATTGACGGTAAAACAACTTTAAAGAACGCCTGAAAAGGAGTGCAACCCAAATCCATCGCAGCTTGTTCCAGCGCAGGGTCGGTTTGACGTAATTTAGGTAATACCGAAAGAATTACGTAAGGTAAGTTGAAGGTGATGTGAGCTATCAGAACGGTAAAAAATCCCAAAGATTCGGCAAGACCGAGTAGTTTGCCGAAAAATATAAATAGGAGCATAAGTGAAACGCCTGTAACAATATCGGCATTCATCATGGGGATATTTGTTACAGACATAATTGCCGATTTAGCTAATTTGCTCTTTAAGTTGGTAATACCAACAGCCGCGGCTGTTCCCAGAATTGTAGATATGCAAGCCGAAAGAACAGCGATTATCAGGGTGTGTTTAAGTGCATCAAGCATCTCTCCGTTAAAGAGGAGTTCGCCATACCAATCAAGTGAGAAACCTTCGAAAACCCAAACGCTTGAACCACTGTTAAAAGAAAAAACTATCATCACGGCAATCGGGGCGTACAAGAAGAGAACGACAAGCGCCATATAAATTTTAGAGAGAACTTTCACAGCACAACACCTCCGTCCTCGTCATCGGTAAACCTGTTCATAATAAATAGCGAAACAAGAATTATTGCCATAAGTACAAGGGAAATAGAAGATGCAACGTTGTAATAATCCGGCCCTAAATGGAAGAGATATTCTATGACGTCACCTATCAGCATGGTTTTGTTGCCACCTAATTTCTGAGAAATATAGAAGGTGCTGACGCTGGGCACGAAAACCATTGTAATTCCCGAAATTACGCCGGGCATACTTAATGGTAAAATAACTTTTCTTAGTACTCTGAAACGGTTTGCGCCAAGGTCTTCGGCTGCTTCTGTCAAAGAATAATCAATTTTAGACATAACGTTATAAATCGGAAGAATCATATAAGGCAAAAAGTCGTAAACCATACCCAGAATAACGGTGCCGGGTCGGTTAATTAAATTTAACTGCCCAAGTCCGAGTTTTCCAAGTAATGTATTTATAATACCCGTATTAGATAAAATCGTTATCCATGAATAAGTACGAATGAGAAAGTTTGTCCACATAGGAAGCATTGTCAAAATCATCATCATTCTTTGTGTGGACGGTTTGCATTTTGTCATAAAATATGCAAGAGGGTAGGCAATAAGTAAAGTTATAACGGTAGAAATCAAAGCGTATAAAAGGGAAATTAAAAATGCGTTTTTATACCTTCCCAAATCTGAAAAATTAGCAAAGGAAAAGTTACCCGAAGCGTCGGTTAAAGCATAATATCCCATTATAAAGAGAGGAACGATTATAAATAGTACCGACCAAACAATATACGGAGCACGCAAAAGCCTTTGCCCTAACGTGGTTTTTTTCACTCTTCATCCTCCTCTAAATCGGAGAGATGCTCCATTTCATCACTGTAAGTGCTGTAGTCACCATATTTGCCGGAATATTCGGATTTTTTCATAATATGAATCGCATCCGGTTCAATAAAGAGTCCAACGTGCTCGTCAACTTTATGCTCATCTGTTGTCTGAATCATCCATTTAAAACCGCCAATATCAACGATTATTTCATAATGAACACCAAGGAAGGTTACCGACGTAACAACACCGGTGAGCATTCCTTTATCAACCGGTACAATATCAACGTCCTCGGGACGAACAACTACGTCGACTTTTTCATCAACAGCAAAGCCGGAGTCTAAGCACTCAAACTCTTGACCCGAAAATTCTGCCAGATAGTCTTTTTTCATCACACCGTCAAGTATATTTGATTCACCAATAAAGTCAGCTACAAAAGCATTATTCGGCTCATTATAAATGTCTTGAGGAGTTCCGATTTGCTGAATTTTGCCGTTATCCATAACAACAACTCTGTCAGACATAGAAAGCGCCTCTTCTTGGTCATGAGTAACGAAAATAAAAGTTATGCCGAGTTTTTGTTGAATCTTCTTGAGTTCATTTTGCATATCCTTACGCAGCTTCAAATCGAGAGCGGCGAGCGGCTCATCAAGGAGAAGAACGTGCGGATTATTTGCAATAGCGCGTGCAATGGCAACACGCTGCTGTTGACCGCCGGACAGGTTATGAATTTTTCTTTTTTCCATGCCGGTCAAGTTAACAAGCGCCATCATTTCGGCAACTTTTTCTTTTATTTCGTTTTCGGGTAATTTCTTAAGCCTCAAACCGAAAGCTACGTTTTCAAAAACGTTTAAATGAGGAAAAAGAGCATACCTTTGAAAAATAGTGTTGACTTTACGTTTGTGTGCAGGCACACCGTTTATTTTTTCTCCTGAAAAAATAATATCACCATTATCCGGCTCTAAAAAACCTGCAATTATCCTTAGCGTAGTTGTTTTTCCGCAGCCGGAAGGTCCGAGAAGTGTAATAAATTCCTTGTCACGGATATTAAGGTTAATACCGTCAAGAACCTTTTCACCTTCGAATGACATGGTGATGTTTTTTAATTCTATAATGTTGCAATCCATTCAAGCATCCCCCTTTGCGGTCACTTTAAGTTCAGTGATCAGCACAATAAATACTCTGCGCGATACCTGCAGAATTTTCGCTTATTGCCGCCCCGCAAAGAGTTTTTCATAGTATTAAAACAAACGTTACTATGGCAATTTGCTTTGATTCTGCTCTCAACACAGATGCTCAGAATAGTATGGTTTCATACCAAAAAAAGACCGCTAATCTCTGTACGCACAAGGTGGCCGAAAGAAAAAACAGCACAATTCCGAGTCAGAAACAACGGTAAAAGTTTAATAATGAAACCAATATTCATTTTAGAATACTATATTGCAATTTCACGCTGTTGTCAAGAGTTTTTTTGACAATAAACGATGAATTTTACGCTAAGATAAAACACATTATTATAAACCTCTGTTTATCTCTTATTTTCTGCGTTTTACTCCTAAATGCTCACTTTTTACTAATTAAAATTTTTTCTGCCAATAACTATAAATATTTTATAAATTTTACCATACGCTATTGCCGAAGTGCGCAAATTGTGATATAATATACCAAATATGCGATAAAGGGAGGTATGCGCTCTGATAATTTTGGGAATTGATCCGGGTTACGCACTGATTGGTTACGGCGTAATTTCTTACGATTGCGGACGTTTTAAAACCTTGAATTTCGGTGCCATTACCACCCCATCCGATATGCCGTTTCCTGCACGGCTCGAAGTAATTTATCGCGATATAAACCAGTTGTTATCGGAATTTAAGCCCGATGCTTTATCAATAGAAAAGTTATTTTTTAATACTAATACTACTACAGCTATTGATGTAGCTCAGGCAAGGGGAACTATTGTACTTGCCGCGCAAATGAATAAAGTCCCGATTTTTGAATACACACCGTTACAGGTTAAGTCAGCGGTAACCGGATTTGGCAGAGCAGAAAAAATGCAGGTTATGGAAATGACTCGTTCACTTTTAGGCTTATCTAAGGTTCCTAAGCCCGATGATACGGCTGACGCCCTCGCTTTGGCAATATGTCACGCGAATACCGGAACAGGCAAATTTGCTTCGCTTATGAAAGGAGAATTATAATGATTGCTTCATTAAGAGGACAACTTATATATTTGGAACCGACTTTTTGTATTGTTGAGTGCTCCGGCGTTGGTATGCGTTGTTTTATTACATCCAGAACTCTGGGAATGATGCCGCCTATCGGCAAAGAAGTGAAGCTCTACACCTATATGTCGGTAAAAGAAGATGCTATAGACCTTTACGGTTTTTCAGATATGGACGAGCTCAACTGTTTTAAGATGATAACATCTGTAAGCGGCGTTGGCCCTAAAATCGGCATAGCGTTACTTTCTACTTTTAATGCTGAACAAATTTCTCTTTTTATAGCAGGAAATGACCCAAAATCTTTAACCGCAGCCTCTGGTGTCGGTTTAAAGCTCGCACAGCGTATTATACTTGAACTTAAAGATAAGGTTTCGATACTTCCGGGCGGTAACAGTGAAGAAATCGTCTCAGTCGGTAATGCTGTCAGCAACACTAATTCTAAAGAAGCAATTTCTGCACTTGTCACCCTAGGATATTCACAAAGCGAGGCAT
The DNA here is from genome assembly GCA_045646245.1 of Acutalibacteraceae bacterium. Classification (GTDB taxonomy): domain Bacteria; phylum Bacillota; class Clostridia; order Oscillospirales; family Acutalibacteraceae; genus SIG607. The sequence continues at coordinate 33,803 of JAZRKJ010000008.1, read as the reverse complement.
CTTTGGCTGTAGGAAAATTTTCTCCTGATATGCCTGTAGAAGCATTGATTAAAGAAGCACTTAAAGTTTTGGCAAGGCAGGTGTAAAAAATGATTGAAACGACTGATTATAATATTGACGATTATTCGGGGCGCATAGTTTCTCCGGAATACAGCAATGACGACGGAGATGCTGAAGTTAGTTTAAGACCTAAAACCCTCGATGAATACGTCGGTCAGGAAAAAGCGAAAGATAATTTACGAATCTATATCAAAGCTGCTTTAAAACGCAAGGAATCACTTGACCATGTTTTGCTTTATGGCCCTCCGGGTCTTGGTAAAACCACGTTGTCTTCTATAATAGCTAAGGAAATGGGAGTAAATTTAAGAGTTACTTCCGGTCCTGCAATTGAAAAGCAAGGCGACTTGGTAGCTTTACTAACCAATCTTAATGAAGGTGACGTTTTATTTATTGATGAAATTCACCGTTTATCACGAAACGTTGAAGAAATTCTTTATCCCGCAATGGAGGATTTCACCGTTGACATTATTATAGGCAAGGGACCTTCCGCAAGATCTATTCGTTTGGACGTTCCGCATTTTACTCTCGTCGGTGCAACCACAAGAAGCGGTCAGTTAACCGCCCCCTTAAGGGACCGTTTTGGTGTTCTCTTACGGCTGGAACTGTATACACCGGAAGAACTTGCTCAAATCGTAACTCGTTCCGCATCTATTTTAGATATACCGATAGACTATGAAGGCGCGTTGGAAATCGCCTCTCGTTCTCGCGGAACTCCCAGAATTGCCAATCGTCTCTTGAAACGCGTACGTGATATTGCTCAAATTGAATTCAACGGCGAAATAAGCGTTGAAGTGGCAAGAGCAGCTCTTTCTCGTTTTGAAATAGACGAATTAGGTCTTGATGAATTTGACAGAAAAATGCTTTCGACCATTATTCACAATTACGGCGGCGGACCTGTCGGTCTTGATACACTTGCCGCTGCCGTCGGTGAAGAAGCCATTACTATAGAAGATGTATACGAACCGTATCTTATGCAGATAGGCTTCTTGACCCGCACGTCGAGAGGCAGATGCGTAACAAAGCTCGCTTATGAGCACCTTGAAATTCCGTTTGACGGAGATAATAATTCTGCACAACAATCCTATCCATTTAAGCGAAAAGAGAATATAAATGAGATTTTCAAAAGATTTTGACGATTATGAACTAATTGACGCCGAAGGCGGAGAAAGGCTTGAGCGCTGGAAAGATATAATTCTTATTCGACCGGATCCTCAGGTGATTTGGCACGGTGAAAGAAAGCATCCGCTTTGGCGAAACGCCCATGCTGTATACCATAGAAGTAATTCCGGCGGCGGATTTTGGGAAACTTTAAAAGCTGTACCGGATGTATGGGCGGTTAAGTACAATAATTGGGTTTTCCGCCTGAAACCTATGGGTTTTAAGCATACAGGTTTATTTCCCGAGCAGTCTGTAAATTGGTCTTTTGCTGCCGATAAAATCAAAAAATCAGGCAGAAAAATTTCTGTTTTGAACCTTTTCGCTTATACAGGCGGCGCAACAGTTGCTTGTCTTGAAGCAGGCGCGGCTGTTACTCACGTTGATGCGTCTAAAGGGATGGTGCAGTGGGCCAAGGAAAATGCTGAAGCGAGCGGACTTAAAGAAGCGCCGGTGAGGTGGCTTGTAGATGACTGTCTTAAGTTTGTTAAGCGCGAAATCAGACGAGGCAACAAGTATGATGCAATAATTATGGATCCTCCTTCCTACGGCAGAGGTCCTAACGGAGAAGTTTGGAAATTGGAACAGCAAATAGACGAACTTCTGACTGAAACAGGTAAGCTCTTAAGCGATAATCCGTTATTTTTTATCCTTAATTCTTACACTGCCGGTCTTTCTCCCACAATTTTAAATTACATGGTAAAAACTTTAGTCGCAAAAGATTATAAGGGTGAAGTTTTTACTGACGAAATAGGTTTAAAAGTATCCGCACGCGACATAGTTATGCCTTGCGGAAATACAACTATATGGACAAAAGATGAAGATTAAAGATAATATTATTGAAATCAAAAATATTTCATACGTTTATTCGGGTGACGAAGAAGAAACGGTTTTAAACGATTTTTCTTTTAGCGTTGAACGTGGCTCTTTTACGGTAATTTTAGGTCACAATGGTTCGGGCAAATCAACTCTGGCAAAGCTGATGAACGGCTTATTCAAACCTGCAGCAGGTAAAGTAACGGTGGACGGTATGGATACCGACGACCCGAACAGTGAAATTGAAATAAAGCGTCGCGTTGGCCTTGTTTTTCAGAACCCCGACAATCAGATTATTTCTTCCGTTGTTGAAGAGGATGTAGCTTTCGGCCCGGAAAACCTCGGCTTTTCTCCAGAAGAAATACGCGATAGAGTTGATTCTGCCTTAAAAGCTGTAGATATGTTCGAATATCGCAAAAGCGCTCCGCATAACCTTTCGGGCGGCCAAAAACAACGCGTTGCTATCGCCGGAATTCTTTCGATGACGCCCGAATGTATCATTCTTGATGAACCGACCGCAATGTTAGACCCACAGGGCAGACAGGAAGTAATGGACGCTTTGTATCAACTCAACAAAAACAGCAGCATAACCATCGTTCTTATAACACATTTTATGGAAGAAGCTCAGTATGCCGATAGAGTTGTAGTTATGAACGACGGAAAAATAATCGGTGACGGCTCCGCCGAAGAAATTTTTTCAAAAGTCGAACTTTTAAAAGAAGCCGGACTGAATATTCCTCAAACAACCGAATTGCTTGAAATTTTAAGGCGTAATGGCGTAAATATTAAAAAGGGGATTATTTCAGTTGATGACTGCGCAAACGAGCTTGCGCGAATTTTAAGCAAATGACTTACTATTAAGAAAGGAAACCCGATATGCCGATTCTTGAAGCAGAAAATCTAACTTATACGTACGCTCCGGGCACACCATTTAAGCATACGGCAGTTAATAATATTTCCTTTTCGGTTGAAAAAGGTGAAATAACCGGCATTATCGGACACACGGGTTCCGGTAAGTCAACCTTACTTCAACTTCTGAACGGATTATTAAAGCCAACAGGCGGAAAAGTTTTACTTCACGGTAAAGATATATGGGAAAATCCTAAAAAAATCAGTACTGTTCGTTTTAAAATAGGACTTGTTTTTCAATATCCGGAATACCAACTTTTCGAAGAAACCGTAAAAGAAGATATTGCGTATGGTCCTAAAAATATGAAGCTTTCTGCCGAAGAAATTGCTAACAGAGTAGAGAACGCTTCCAAAACCGTTGGTTTAAAGAACTCTCTTCTGGAAAAATCACCTTTTGATTTGTCAGGCGGCGAAAAGCGCAGAGTTGCTATTGCCGGAATAATGGCTATGATGCCCGAAATAATTATTTTTGACGAACCTACTGCCGGTCTTGACCCTCAGGGAAGAGAAACTGTTTTTAATGCTATTAGGGAATATCGTAAACAAAATGACGCTACAATCATAATTGTTTCGCACAGCATGGAAGATATGGCAACAATCTGTGACAGAATCATTGTGATGAATGATGGACAGGCTGTTATGCATGATACTGTTGACGAAGTGTTTAAAAACGCTTCATTACTAAAAGAAATAGGACTATCCGTTCCTGCTGTTACAGATGTTATGCTCAGTTTAAAAAGCAGAGGTTTAAATTTGTCAACTAACGTATACACCGTTGATAAAGCAGCCGAAGTTTTGTTAAACGTAATTAAGGGAGGTGTCTCTCTTGATCAGTGATATTACTTTCGGTCAATATTTTCCCTCTAATTCAATAATCCACAGAATAGACCCGAGAATTAAATTTTTGATTTTGATTTTCATTATTGTTTTTATATTTCTTGCGCCGGATTTTTATGGTATGGGACTTGCGGTTGCTTTTAGTGTGCTTATTATGATATTGTCTCGTATTCCGTTCAAAATGTATTTAAAGAATATTAAAGCAATTCTTCCGATTTTAATCTTTACCGCTTTAATTAATTCTCTTTACGTGAAAGAGGGCACTGTTTTATTTGATAAATGGATTATCACCATTACAAGCGGCGGAATTTATAAAGCTGTGTTTATGGCTGTTAGAATTACTTTGCTCATAATTATCAGCTCTACTTTAACTTATACAACTACTCCAAATGACCTAACTGACGCAATTGAACGACTGTGCAAACCTTTAAAGTTTATAGGTCTTGGTTCTGCTGTTCATATTTTAACTATGATGATGACTATTGCGTTGCGTTTTATACCGACGCTTATAGAAGAGACACAAAAAATAATGAATGCACAAAAAGCTCGCGGCGCAGATATTGAAAACGGTGGATTTTTAAGCAGAATAAAAGCCCTTGTACCTATTCTTATTCCTTTGATAATTTTATCGGTTAGGCGTGCTTATGACCTTGCCGAAGCAATGGAGTGCCGTTGTTATAACGGCGGAATTGGTAAACAACGTATGAAGCAACTAAAACTAACACTTCGTGACTTATTTGCCGTTTTAGTTTGTATTGCCTGGGGAACCGGAATTATTTTATTTAGAGTCTTGGTGTGATTATGCAAAGATACTTGCTTAAAATAGCTTTTGACGGTACCGATTATCACGGTTGGCAGGTTCAACCAAACGGAATAACCGTACAAGAACAATTGCAAATTTCTATGGCAAAGCTATACGGTTTTGCCCCAAACGTAACAGGTTGCAGCCGAACTGATGCCGGCGTTCATGCAGAAGAATTTTTTTGCCATTTTGATTTAGAGAAAAAAATACCCAACGATGGTATCGTAAACGGACTAAATTCTGTACTTCCGACCGATATCCGAGTACTTGATTGCAAGGATGTTGATAGTGTTTTTCACGCACGGTATAACGCCAAATCAAAAACGTACCAGTATAAAATCGATCGCAGAGCAATTCAAGACCCGTTTTCATCGCGCTATAGTTATCGTTTTGTCGGTAATCTTAATTTAGCAGATATATCATATTTTTGCTCAACGCTGGTGGGCGAACACGATTTTGAAGGTTTTTCGTCTGCTAACAGAAGTGTTGATGAAACCGTCAGAACTATCTATTCTTGTGGCATTAAAGAAGAAAACGACCATATCATACTGACTATAACCGGTAACGGTTTTTTGTATAATATGGTTCGTATAATTGTCGGAACTGCAATTTCTGTTGGGTTAGGCAAAATTGATAAAAACATCGCTTTAGAAATTTTTAAAACAAAAGACAGAACCTTAGCAGGTGCTACTGCGCCCGCTAAAGGCTTATACTTAAAAAAAGTGACATATTGAGGTGAAAAAATGCCTAAATATCAAAAAAATAAACGCAGACGTCGCCATCATTTTGGTAAAATCAAAAAACCTGAAAACATTGAAATGGTCTCTGAAGGCGGCGAAAAGAGCGAAAAAAGTTCCAGAAAGAATATTTCTTTAAAAATTCTTGACGGAAAGCGACAAACAAAAAAAATAAGACGCTTAGTTTTTGTAGGTTGTATTTTAACGATCGCTCTTGTTATGCTTATTATATCGGTTGTTTCTCCAACGGGAATAGGTGAATTATATACAAACCTTTCTGCTTCTGTATCGCTTAAATCCAACTTGCCCGCAGAAATTAATGGAACCGAGACATACAATATCAGCGATAAAAAAGGATACTTTTATCTATTATCTGATACTGCTATTTCAGCTTTCACAAATAACGGTAAAACTATTTTCAGCGATAATCACGGTTTTGTTTCGCCGGTTATTTCCGAAAGCGAAGCGCGAACTCTTATATACGACCAAAACGGTACAGGTCTGCGAATCTATAACGCAAAGGGATTGGTCTTTTCGTATAACAGCAAGAACGTAATTTTCGCTGCTGATATTGCAAGAAATGGCAGTTTTGCGGTTGCAAGCAAGGCGGAAAATTACACTTCTATGGTTACTGTATTTGATAAAAAAGGCAAAATGCTTTATGAATGGTACTGTCCGGAAGAAATTATAAATTCAGTTGCGGTTGCCCCTAGCGGAAAATCTGTTGCTGTAAGCACCGTATCGGTTTCCGGAGGAAAATTTGACAGCACGGTATACGTACTCAAATACAATTCTGCAGATCCTGTTTTTACAAAGCGCTATGACGGTAATTTAGTATATTCCATTGTTTCTTGCGCCAAAAAGAATTTTACTGTTGTATGCGAAAATAAATGCGATTTAATTTCGTGGAAGGATTTTTCTGTAACCACTCACGAAACGGAATATAATGTGAACTACGTGCGCGCTAATGATAAGCGTACAGTTATTTCTTCTTGCAGAGAAAACAACGACGGTAACTACACATTCCACGTATATGACAGTAAAAATAAATTAAAAACGACCTTTGATTTCGATGGTAATGTTGATGATTTCCGCATCGACGGAAATAATATATTCATTTTAAGCGGCAATTCAGTATATCTTATTAACAGTGACGGAAAAATTGCTAAAACCGGTAATTCTGTTTTCGGAACCGTAAAAATCATTCCTGTTTCATCAGGTTCTTGTCTTACCGTTGGACATAACTCTGTCACAAAAATTCATTTAGAATAGGTGTTATTATGTCGCATTTAATCCTTGATGGAATCTTCGTTTTAATAATTATTATTGGGATTGTCTTTGGTATTAAGCGCGGTGCAGTTAAAATTGTTTTTTCGTTAATCGCTTTTGTTCTTGCGGCATATCTTGCTTATTTTTTCTCAACGCCTCTTGCAACATTCATTAATGGTAAATTTATTGCGCCGTCTGTCAGCAGCGACATTTATGAAGCTGTCCGTAACGGTGAAAATCCTGCCGATACATTACCTGGTTACATTACAGAAAATGCCGAAAAACTTGGTGTTGATTTAAATGATTTGCAATTAACAAGCGTTATTTCGGAAGATTCGGTTATCAGTTTTGTGAATTCAAAAATATCACCTATTGTGATATCTGTATTATCAACAATTTTTATAATAATTTTATTTATTGCGTTTTCAATACTTTTAAACTTATTTGTTAACCTGTTTAATAAATTGATTAAGTGTAGTTTTGTGGGAGGGCTCAATTCTTTTTTAGGCGCAATTTTCGGCGCTCTAAACGGGCTTGTTATTACCGCCGTCATTTGTCTTATTATTTCTTTAACCATGAAATATGGTTTTATTTATCCATTTAACATCACTGAAGAAACCGTTAAATCTTCATTTTTTTACAGTATCTTCTTGTATATTTTTTAGCTACTGAAAGGAAATTAAAATGAAACTTTGTTACAAATGTCAAAAACGTCCTGCCGTCGTGTTTATATCCGACGCTATGGATCCCAACGCTTCGCCGAAAGGTCTTTGCCTTGTGTGCGCCAAAGCAGCTAAAATCAAACCTATCGATGATATGCTTTCCAAAATGAATATATCTGATGAAGATATCGAACAAATGAGTGAACAGTTTATGGATATTATGTCTATGAACGGCGATGATACCGAAGAAGGCTTTGATTTAGGAACCGCACCTGCTTTTCCTTTTTTAAATAATATGTTTACCGATGCTCCTACAAAATCTGATGATACCGATAAAGGTAAAGAAGAAACAAAAGAAGGGAAGAAGGAGCGTAAAAAACGCCGTTTCTTAGAGCAATACTGTACCAATCTCACTGACCGAGCCAAAAACGGTCAATTAGACGAAATATTCGGCAGAGACGAAGAATTATATCGAGTTATTCAAATTTTATCGCGTCGCACTAAGAATAATCCGTGTCTTATTGGTGAACCCGGTGTCGGTAAAACCGCTATTGCCGAGGGTCTTGCATTAAAAATTGCTCGAGGTGAGGCGCCTGCCAGACTTTTAGATAAAGAAATCCAACTTTTGGACCTTACGGGTCTTGTAGCCGGAACGCAATTCAGAGGTCAGTTTGAAAGCAGAGTTAAAGGACTTGTTGAAGAAATAAAAACTGCAGGTAACATAATTCTGTTCATAGACGAAATTCATAATCTGGTCGGAGCAGGGGACTCGTCTGAAGGCTCCATGAATGCCGCTAACATTTTAAAACCTGCTCTTTCCAGGGGCGAAATTCAAGTTATCGGCGCCACAACTTTTAAAGAGTACAGGAAGTATATTGAGAAGGATGCGGCTCTTGAAAGAAGATTTCAGCCCGTTACTATTGAAGAACCTTCGCTTCTTGAAGCTGAAAAAGTATTGTTCGGTATAAAAAAATACTATGAAGGCTATCATAACGTAACAATTCCCGATAATCTTATTTCAACAATTGTCCGTCTTTCCGAAAGATACGTCAACGATAGATTTTTGCCTGACAAAGCCATCGACCTTATGGACGAAGCGTGCGCTTGCGCAAGTCTTGCTAATACAGCAGTAGACAGACTTTATATTGCAAACAAAAAAATTGCAGAAGCGCAAATGGAAATCGAACGTATCGAAAGCAACGTTGAAAATGTTGACTACGAAAAATTAGCGCTTGTAAAGGCAGAGCTTGAAAAATACAAAAAACAGGCAAATGAACTGTATGTACCTGCATCTGACAATACAGTTACAGATATGGATGTAGCAAAAGTTATAGAACTGTGGACGGGCATACCGGCAGCTAAAGTTCAAGAAAATGATTTAAAGAAGCTTTCTCATCTCAAAGAAGAAATTTTAAAACGCATAATCGGTCAAGATAATGCCGTTGAGCTTGTTGTTTCTGCTGTCAAACGTTCGCGTGTTCAGATGTCAACAAAACGCAGGCCTGCATCATTTATTTTTGTAGGTCCTACCGGTGTAGGTAAAACCGAGCTTGTAAAAGTTCTTTCAAAACAATTATTCGATACTCCCGAAACTATGATCCGTCTTGATATGTCCGAATTTATGGAAAAACATTCTGTTTCAAGACTTATTGGAGCGCCTCCCGGATACGTTGGTTATGATGAAGCCGGTCAGTTGACCGAAAAAGTCAGAAGGAAACCTTATTCTGTCGTTTTATTTGATGAAATAGAAAAAGCTCATCCCGATATACTGAATATTCTTCTTCAAATACTTGACGACGGCAGAATAACCGATGCACAGGGAAGAACTGTCAATTTCGAAAATACTATAATTATAATGACCTCAAACGCCGGCAGTGATAAGCAATCATCTCTTTTGGGCTTTGAAAAAACTGCAGCTCAGGCAAGTGAAGAAAAAGCAAGAAAAGCTCTTAGTGAATTTTTGCGTCCTGAATTTATAGCCCGAATCGACGAGATTGTTGTATTTTCACCTTTAGACATTAAATCGCTTTCTCGTATATCCGCTTTAATGCTTGATGAAATTAAAATAGCCATGAGTTATAAAGGTATAGAATTTTCGTATAACGATAACGTTTGCCGTTTGATTGCTGAAAAATGTGAAGGCGGAAAATCGGGCGCGCGCGAACTGAGAAACTATATCAGGCGCAACGTTGAAGATAAAATCGTTTCGTTGCTGATAGATGATAAAGCGTCTTCTGTCAGTAAAATTGCTGTCTGCGTCAAAGACGGTAACATTACTTTGAAGTACGAATAAACACAGAGAGTGCCGATAAATGGTATTTTTTATCGGCACTTAAAAATATTTTAAAAAACACTTGACTAAATTTAGTATTTGTGTTAATATATCTAGGTCGCAAGATGCGGGTGTAGTTCAATGGCTAGAATTCCAGCCTTCCAAGCTGGCCGTGTGGGTTCGATTCCCATCACCCGCTCCAAACCGTCAATTATTTGACGGTTTTCTTTTAGGATAAGCTTCAATAGCTCAGTTGGATAGAGCAACCGCCTTCTAAGCGGTAGGTCAGGGGTTCGAGTCCCTTTTGGAGCGCCAAAAAAGAAGTAACTTTTGTCTACCAAAAGTTACTTCTTTTTTTATCCAAGCCGCTTATCTTGGCATATCATCACGCGTCAGCGTGTATATCATCGCCGTAGGCGCATATCATCAGCCGAAGGCTGTATTAACTTAAATAGGTGAAGTCGCTTTGTGGTGAAATTATCGTGTGATAGCACAATTTCACTTTACTTGCAATGTTAAAGCATTTGTGATATACTTTTAACAGAAATTATCTTTATATACAAAATAGAAAGGGATTAAGAAATGAAAATTTTAATTGCATCTGATATTCACGGTTCCTACGCTTATTGCAAAAAGTTGTTCGAAGCGTTCGAAAAGGAAAAAGCTGCTAAAATTTTGCTTTTGGGCGACCTTTTATATCACGGGCCCCGTAACGATTTGCCTGATGAATATGCTCCTAAAAGCGTTATTTCGTTGCTTAATGCCAATAAGGATAAAATTTTTGCAGTTAGAGGCAATTGCGATACAGAAGTTGACCAAATGGTACTTGATTTTCCGATACTTGCAGATTATTGTATCATTCCGATCGGTAATCACATAATGTACGCCACGCACGGGCATCATTATAATCCGGAAACACCTCCGATGCTTAATCAAGGCGACATATTGTTGAACGGTCATACTCACGTGACCACATGGGATAAAAGGGAAGGGGTCTACTACTTTAATCCCGGTTCCGTTTCAATCCCTAAAGAAAACACAGAACGTGGATATATAATTATGGAAGATAATCAATTTACGTGGAAAACTCTTGACGGCACAGTAATACAAACTGTTACTTTATAAAAAACTGTTTGTAAATTTTGCCGCTACGTATTGACTTTATTGTTATAGTTTGATAAAATCCATTAAGGAATAATTACATAAAGGAGTTTAAAATATGTTTAACATAACTACAGAGGACGAAGCACTATTTTTAGAATTTTGCGAGAACAATCACGTTTATAAAGGTTCGACTTATGCGTTTACTTTTGACGAAAGATTCTGGGTTTACTATTATAAGCAATGCAATAAATACATTTATATAGCAGTTGATTCCAAAACAGGTTTTGGCTCTCAGTTCATCGCAACCGATATTAAGTACAAAAAGAGCGAATATGAAACTCTTATTCCTAATATTTTGAGTTCTCTCAAGTATTTAGGAGAAATCAGATATCTTGCTGCTACTCAAGAATACACAAAATAACATCAATTAAGCCTTCGCCACACTAGGCGAGGGCTATTTATTTGTGTTCTAATTTTATATATCGAATTATACAAAATCGATGTTTTGTATAATTAAGGGGAGTGAAAAAGTATATTAAACAGGTTTTGCGTATTATGATACATATCTACGATAAATTAGACGGCAGTCATAATATTTATGCTCGGATTATATTATTGAGCCATAGCCTTATATATTTAAGTATATATGAGCATGATTCTTGCTTTTACGTATTTTTGCTACTGTTTCAAAATTACAAACTCAAATAATTTTCTTTTAAACGATACTCTGTATTACAAAAATATTTCTATTAAAGTTGTTTTTGGGTTTATATCTGAATTACGTGAAAATTTACTTTAATCAGTTTATTTCAAACGATACCTACATCATTTTAAAGAATCTGATTAAAGTTATAATTATATATTTTAATGTGTATGCAACGATTCGAAAAGCTTTATCTCGTAATTGACGCGTATATACTTCTTAGTTAATGAACTCTTTTGCGCTGTATCTAAAAATAATAATTTTTTTTACAAGGCCATTTCTACTCCGTAGTTATACATATTGACAAAAACTCAAAAGTTTTGTATAATTGGCTTAAGGATGTGTAATGAAATGAAATTCGAAGTTTTGTCTAATTCGCCGCCCATTTTACGTGATTTTCTAACTTATAGCGAATCTATACGCGGAAAATCGTCTCGGTCTGTTGAAGAATATTACCACGACCTAACCACCTTCTTTAAATATCTTAAAATTTTGCGTGGTATGGTTAGCACTTCTGATTTTTCAGAAATATCAATATATGATATAGATGTTAACATATTAAAAACCGTAACCTTACAAGATTTTCATTCTTTTTTAGTTTATTGCAAAACTGAAAGAAACAACGGTTCGGCAGCAAGAGCTCGCAAAGCATCGACTTTACGCATATTTTTTAAATATTTACATTCTCATTTAGGAGTTATTCCGAATAACCCTGCCGCACTTTTGGAAACACCTAATTTGAAAAAGTCTCTCCCCTGCCATTTAACACTGGAGGAGTCAATAAAGTTACTTGAAAGTATCGACGGACCTAACAAAGAGCGCGATTATTGTATAATCACGTTATTTTTAAACTGTGGAATGAGGCTTTCCGAATTATGCGGCATAAATCTCACCGATATATCACCCGATGGCTCACTGCGTCTTTTAGGTAAAGGTAATAAAGAACGCATAGTTTATATGAATAAAGCGTGTGTTGATTCTCTTAATGCCTATTTAAGAGTGCGTCCGCGCGACGGAGTTCCACCAAGTCATGCAAACGCTTTGTTTATCAGTCGTAATAAACGCAGGTTGAGTAATAAAACCGTACAGCATTTAGTTGGCACATATTTAGAAAAAGCCGGTCTTTCCGGCAGAGGTTTTTCAACTCATAAATTACGTCATACAGCCGCAACACTTATGTACCAAGAAGGTGGCGTGGATATACGAGTATTAAAAGACATTTTGGGTCATGCAAACCTTGGCACTACACAAATATATACTCATGTTGCTAACCGCCAAATCGAAGATGCTATTAATTCTAATCCGCTCGGAAACATATCTCATAACGATAAGAAGTCTGCAGAATAAATGCAGACTTCTTAATTTTTAAAGTATTATGCAAATCAAACCGCTGCAACCTTCGTTAATAACTCTTTCGAGCGTTTCCTGCAACCTTTGACGTGCATCAGAAGGCATCCGCGCAAGTTTAGTATGCAAGCCCTCATTAACAAGTTCGTGCAATGATTTACCGAAAATATTTGAATCCCAGATTTTGATAGGATCCTCTTCAAATTCGCTAAGTAAACACATAACCAAATCTTCGCTTTGCTTTTCTGTTCCTACTATCGGACTGATTTCGGTGGTAATATCTGCTTTCATCATATGAATTGATGGTGCCGATGCTCTTAATTTTACACCGTACCGACCGCCTTGCTTCATTATCTCGGGTTCCATCAGCTTAAGTTCTTCAATACTTGGCATCACGATGCCGTATCCGGTTGCCTCAACCTCATCCAAAGCATTTTTAAATTTTGCATACTCTTTTTGTGAGCGAGAAAGATTTATGAGATTTGCCAATAATTCGCTATCATTAGAAATATTAAGCGATGTAATTTCTTTTATTATCTTATAAAACAGTTCTCTTAAAATGCTAAGGGATAAAACAACTTTTCCGGTTCCGAAATCGATTGAGGTTATATCAGCGCTTTCAATATGCTGACTGTTATCCATTAAGTTACCAAGGTATTTCACGTCTTTTATTATGGTAACGCCTTTGCAAAACTCCTTTATTGAAGATATTATATCAGAACGTAACCAATGTTCAACCGGCAAAGAGTTAATCCAACATGGATAATTTAATGCTATCTCTTTAACAGGAAATTCGTATAACACTTCGGATATTATCTCACTGATTTTCTCTTCGTTCAAATCGAGACAATTAACTGCTATAACCGGAACGGAATATTTCTCACACAGTTTATCTCTCAATATATGTACTTCATCGGAATCAGGATACATACAATTAAGCAAAACTGCAAAAGGTTTGTTTATTTCTTTGAGTTCTTCAATGACTCTCTCTTCCGCTTCTTCGTACTCGTCACGCGGGATATCGCTTATACTGCCGTCGGTGGTTACAACAAGCCCTATGGTCGAATGTTCCGTAATAACCTTTCTTGTTCCGATTTCTGCCGCCATATTAAAAGGAATAGGCTCTTCATACCACGGCGTCATAACCATTCTGGGTTGATCATTTTCAATATATCCTAAAGCGCTTGGAACAATATACCCAACGCAATCGATTAATCGAACGTTGAAACCGTTGTTTTCGCCCAAAGTAATACGTACGGCGTTTTCAGGGATAAATTTAGGTTCTGTGGTCATTATCGTTCTACCTGATGACGATTGCGGCAATTCATCGTTTGCTCTCTCTCTGCTGAATTCTTCGCTAATATTAGGGATTACCAACGAGTTCATAAATTGTTTTATGAAGGTTGACTTTCCCGTTCTTACCGGTCCGACAACACCGATATAAATATCACCGCCGGTTCTTGCCGCAATATCATTATAAATACCCAGGTTCATCATATTCTTTTCCTCCGCTCATTTTGGCTCTTTGTACAAGAATATGAAAAACTCATTATAATTATGCAAAAAAAACCGCAGAAAAACTGCGGTTAGAAAATTCAATATTTTATCGTGCCATCGGATGATATTTCTTATATGCTAAAGCGTATTTATTCTTAACTACCTGAGCGTATATATTAGTGGTAGAAATATCACAGTGTCCAAGCATTTTTTGGATGTCGTTAAGTTGTGCGCCGTTTTCGAGTAAATGCGCGGCGAAGGAATGTCGGAAAGTGTGAGGAGTAATATCTTTAGAAATATTTGCCTGCGCAGCATAACCTTTCACAAGCTTCCAAAGACCCTGTCGAGACATTGCCTGACCCGACATATTTGTGAACAACCTGTCTTCGTTGATATCAAATACAACGGATGGACGAACGTTATTTATGTAATGAGAAAGTACTTTTATGGCTTCGGGATATATGGGAATTATTCTTTCGTGTTTATCGTTGTGTAAATGAAGTATACCGATTGTAAGGTTTAAATCGCTTAATTTCAAATCAACCAGTTCAGTCACTTTAATTCCGGTTGCGTACATCAATTCAAGAATAGCCTTATCGCGGCAAGATTTAAAATCACTGCCTTTAGGTTGCGACAAAAGGAGCAATACTTCTTTATCAGTGAGAATTTCCGGAATTTTTTTCTGTACGGTTCCGGATTTGATACCTGTAATAGGATTAGTGCGTATAATACCCGAACGCATCAAAAACCCAAAGTAACAACGAAGAGTAGCTAACACTCTTTGCTCGGTAGCGTGAGATTTTCCGTTTAACTCAAGGTGTTGAATATACTTTGTTATAGTCTCAGAAGAAATTTTCGCAGTATCCTTAATATGAATACCTTTACAAAAATCGGAAAATTGCGAAAAATCACGCATATATGATTGAAAAGTGTTAGAGGAACACTTTTTGGTTTGTTGTAAGAAAAGCTTAAAGTCAACGCCGTAATCTTTCACAAAATCACCCGAAATTAAAGAAACTTTGAAAGGCAACCGACATAAACGCTTCAATTACAGCCGAAAAAGCAGTTAAAAAAACAAATAAAGCAAACGACAATAAATAACGTTTTATATCGATTTTATTAAGTGACTGACCTTCACCGATAGAATTTTTACACAAAGAATATGAGAGTCCGATGCATTTAACAGAAGCGCACAATAATGCAATAACTGAAATAACTGTACCGGGAACAACGGTTAAGAGATTAATAACTAAAGCATTTACTGCACCGAATGAATACAAATCGCAAAGAAATAACCCGCTAAAAAAACCTCTTAAAAACATAACTACGGGAATAAAAGCGGAACCGATCAGCGACGTGCCCAATAGATAAGTAATAAACAGAAATATAAAATTAAATAAAAAAGATGAAAAGAAAATTCTAAAAAAAGAACTGTTTGCTTTAGAATTTACAAAAAATTCAGCTAAAATTTTTGCCTCATCCAATAGTTTGCCGTTTCTGAAAAACAAAGAACCGAGCAAGACCCCAAAAGCAAAAATAAGCGTAAAAATAACGACGACAATATTTTCACGAATCAGCATTATAAATTTCGAGCCGCCTAAATGAACAACTTTAGTCTTTTTCATATCAATTCCTCCATCCTGTTCACAATATAATATGAAGGATAAGGACAAGATATTACATAAAATAATAGAATATTATGTCACCCTAGACATTGGTCGAAACATGCGTGATTCCAGAAAGGTCGTCGGTAAGTGTGATTATACATCAGTTTTTACGTTATGTCAACCATAATTTTTAGACACAAAAACATTATGTTAACTTATTATGTAAACCACTCAACATATTGATTTTTAGTATTATGTTAACCACAATACATTGGTTAGTAACAAAAAACTCTTTAAATTTTATTAAAATATGCTATAATAAATTTATAAATATCAAAGATACATAATTGGGAGTTTAACGATATGAGTAATACTGTAATAATCACAGGCGCATCAGGAGGAATTGGTTCTGCAACTGCAATACTATTTGCAGAAAAAGGTTGGAACGTAGTTATGAATTATTACCGTTCCGCTGAAGCAACAAAAATTTTAGCCTCTTCCCTTTCCTCGCGCGGCTATTCAGTTATGCCTTGTTTTGCTGACGTAACCGACAGAAGCCAAGTAGAACGTATGGTTTATGAAGCCGAAAGATGTTACGGTAGAGTTGACGCTTTAGTAAATAATGCGGGTATTGCGCAGCAAATGCTTTTTACTGATATTACTGACAGTGACTTCGACAAAATGATCAGCGTTAATCTAAAAGGGCCGTTTCTTTGTTCGCAAGCCGTGCTTCCGGGGATGATTCATCAAAAATCCGGAAAAATAGTTAATATATCTTCCGTATGGGGCGTTTTGGGTGCATCATGTGAGGTGCATTATTCAGTCTCAAAAGCCGGTGTTATAGGTCTTACCAAAGCACTGGCTAAAGAAGTTGCTCCAAGCGGTATTCAGGTAAACTGTATCGCTCCCGGCCTCATTGAAACACCTATGAACAACAATTTAACCGCTGACGAACTAAGCGATTTTGTTAATGAAATTCCTCTTGGCCGAATGGGTGAAGCCAGAGAAGTTGCTGAACTTATTTATTTCCTTTGTTCTGACAGCTCCGACTATATTACGGGACAAGTTATATCGCAAGATGGTGGAATTGCAATTTAAAAGGGATGGCTTTTGCCATCCCTTAATTTTTTAATGTTACAATAGTAACACCGTTTTCTCCTTCACCGAAAGTACCTATACGAAAAGTTTCGACATTATCGTGGCGCCGTAAATGAGAATGAACAGCGGAACGAAGAACTCCGGTACCTTTACCGTGAATTATTGTTATAGTAGTAATTCCGGATAGAATCGCCTCATCAATATATCTATCCACTTCAATAATGCCTTCGTCACTTGCCATTCCGCGAATGTCAATTTCGCCGGACACATTCCTCTCGGCGCGAGATTTAACGCCGGAGACCTTACGCGTCTTTGGATAAGTGGATTTATTGTTCTTTTCAATAAAGCGAATATCGTCAAAATTTACCCACAAATTCATATTTCCTGAAGAAACGTAAGCTCGGGAGTTTCTTTCATCAACCTTCATAACAACCGAATCTTTTTGCAGAGAAGCAATTTTAACATTATCGCCTACTATAGGTGTACGCGGCAGTACGTAATCATCGTTATTTTTTTCATCAACAGGGTCGGTTATATTTTCAATAACGTCAATCCCGCTTTTGGCGGCAAGTTTTGCTTTAGAAAGAATTTCAGAAGAATTTTTAGAATTCATCTCTTTCTTTAATTCTTCCATTTTATTCAGGAGTTGATTTGTTTCAAAACGAGCTTTATCCAAAATCCGCGCTGCTTCCTCGCGGCTTTTTGAAACTATTTGTTCTTTTTTCTTTTCTATATCAGAAAGTTGCGACTGTATCCTTTCGCGTTCGTGGGTAAGAGTCAGCCTAAGACTTGCTGCTTCTTTACGTTCTTTATCAACTTGCTTTTTCATCTCTTCCAAGGTTTGAGCAACTCTTTCAAAACGCATACTGTCTTCTGATATTCCGGATTTCGCTTCATCAATTATATCGCTATCCAAACCAAGTGCACCTGCAATAGCAAAGGCGTTAGATTTACCCGGGATTCCTACCATCAATTTATAGGTAGGTTTCAAGGTTTCCACGTCAAATTCAAAGCAAGCGTTCTGCACACTGGGAGTATCTAAAGCATAGGCTTTAAGTTCGGCATAGTGAGTAGTCGCAACGGTTTTAACACCCTTGCGGTGTAAATGAAGTAAAATTGACCTTGCCAATGCAGCGCCTTCGACAGGATCGGTACCGCCGCCAAGCTCGTCAAGTAAAACAAGAGAATTGTTATTGGAATTTTCAATAATATTGATAATGTTTACCATGTGCGAAGAAAATGTCGAAAGCGATTGTTCTATACTCTGTTCATCGCCGATATCAACTAAAATTCGTTCAAAAACAGCTACAGAACTATTGTCGTCAACAGGTATCATCATACCGCACATAGTCATTAAAGTAAGCAATCCGACAGTTTTTAAAGTAACGGTTTTACCTCCGGTATTAGGACCTGTAATAATAAGCGAATCATACTCTTCACCTAAAGAAACCGTAATGGGAACGATTTTATTTTTATCGATAAGCGGATGACGCGCATTTTTTAGATAAACTTTTCCATTAGTATTTATGTGAGGAACAGAAGCCTTCATTTTATAAGCAAGGGAGGCCTTGGCAAAAATCACATTTAATTTTACCAACATATCGTATGATGCGCGAATAGTATCGGCAAAACCCGAAACTTCTCCCGATAACTCAGATAGTATTCTTTCAATTTCAATCCGTTCTTTGGTTTGCAAAACACGCAATTCATTATTAAGTTCTACAATAATCATAGGTTCAACAAAGAGCGTTGCACCGGAAGAAGAAGTGTCGTGTACAATACCGGGGATTTCACTTTTGTATTCAGATTTAAGCGGTACAACGTATCGACCGTCTCTTTGCGTAACAATAGCATCTTGAAGATATTTATTTTTAGAATTGTCTTTAATAATTTTATCAAATCTGCTCCTGATATTAGCGGATGACGATTTAATTTTTCTTCTAATATCATTTAAAGCGGGAGATGCATTATCATTCATTTCATCTTCGCTTTTGATACAAAGAGTTATTTTATCTTCAAAATATCTGTTTGGGTAGAGAACACTGAAATATTCGTCAAGGGCTATTTCGTTTTCAGAAGAGCAATTTTCGCGCCAGGTCTTAACAGAACGTATTACTCTCAAAACTTCCGATACACTCAGCAATTCTTTCATTGTAAGAATACTTCCCGCTTGTGCGCGGGCAAGTACAGAGCGAATGCCGCCGATTCTTCCGAAAGAAGGCGCGGAAAATTTAGCAGTAAGCAAATAAGCATCCTCTGTTTCTTTTAACAACTTTTTCACTTCACACACATCGTTTGACGGTGTGATTTTAAGCGCAGACTCAGATGCCTCATCCATTGTTGCTTCATTACTGAGAAAGCTTAAAATTTTATCAAGTTCAAGGGTTTTGGAATATTTAGAAATATCGTACACAGTATTACATCCTCATTTGTTCTAAAAAATCAAGAGTTTTAAACTTATGTTGCGTTTGAGCGCATATATATTTACTCGTTAGTTTAGATAAGTACAACGCCTTGTCATCGGGAATATCAAATCGGTAAATATTTTTAAACTCAGAAAAAACAATGTGCCGCATCGCATTTAACACGGTGCGGTCTATTTTTATTAGTTCAGGTGAACTGTTTTGACACTTGCTGCAAAACAAATTACCGTCATTAAGATTAAAATACATAATATCTTCTTCGTATACGGCACATTCCCTACAAGCAACAAGAGCGGGCATATATCCGGAAATTACCGACGCGCGTAATTCTGTTATCGCTTTAATCAGTTCGGGATTCCTTTTTTCGCTCACCATAAAATGTAAAGAATTTAAAAACAAACGCAAATATTCGTGTGCGGGCGCCTCAACAGGAGAAATAACGTATGCAAGCTCACAAAAGTATTGAGCAATACTTAGCAAAAAAATATCACTGCCTACGTCAAAAAAACTTTTAATAGACTGTGCTTCGTAAATTTTGTATGTATCGCCAACTTTCACAAACGAAAAGTTGGCGTACGAAAGCAATGAAGAAGCGAAAAATTTTTTACTTGAAATCTTTTTCGACCCTGAAGAAAACGCTTTAATAACGCCAAAATCACGCGTAAGAATAGTTAGGAGTTTGTCATTATCTCCTACGCTCATCTCCCTTATTACAAGGCCGTCCGATGATTTTTTCTCCTTTTTGGTCACCAAAGCAATTCACTTCCTTTATCGAACAGTAAGCGAGATAATCCTCTACCCTACCGCTAACTTCAAATCGTTTCCATAAACCGTCTATATCATTCACAGTAACCACCCAATAAAAGTTTAACCTTTGACGGTGCGGTTATTAACGGAAGTTTAATCCAAACCGAAAGTATGAATAATTCCTTGACGATTTCTCCAATCCTCTTTAACTTTAACCCAAAGCTTCACAGATGCCTTTATACCGTAAAATTTTTCGATATCATAACGGGAAAGAGACCCGATTTTCTTCAGCATCGCTCCGCCTTTTCCTATAATAATACCTTTGTGAGAATCCTTTTCACAATAAATAGTTGCTTCAACTTCAAGAATAGGCTCACCTGAAGCATTATCTCGCTCAAAGAAACGCTCAAGACAAACGGCAACGCCGTGCGGAATTTCTTTATCAAGAGAACGCAGCATTTTTTCACGGATTATTTCAGAAATCATAGTTTGGTCAGCTTGGTCAGTAAAATCATCATCTCCGAAATAATGGGGTGCTTCAACAGTATATTTCAAGCATTCATCAACAAGAATAGATACGCCGTCACCACTTTTTGCAGAAAGAGGTATTACAGCTTCGAAAGGATATATATCTTTGTATTTAACTATAATATCGAGAATTTTTTCTTTATTTTCAAGCAAATCAATTTTGTTGATTGCAAGAATGGTTTTAAGTTTTCTTTTTGAAAGTTCCTCAATAAGCGCTGATTCAGCAGGCGGAATTTCAAAAGATTCAGATTTAAACTTAGGAACGGCGTCAACAACAAGCACCGCCGCTTCAACATCAGACATACCATTTCCCACAGCCTTTATCATTTGCTCACCAAGAAGATTGTGCGGACGGTGAAATCCGGGAGTATCCACAAAAACAAGCTGTGATTCTTCTTTTGTCAAAACACCCATAATTCTCGTTCTTGTAGTCTGTGGTTTGTCGGAAACAATAGCAACCTTATGACCGATAATACGATTCATAAGAGAAGATTTTCCAACATTGGGGCGGCCGAGAATGGCTATAAAAGCAGATTTTTGTTTTCTCATAAGTACACCTTTAATTAACGAATCCCAGACCTAATTCTTTAAGTATTTCTTCTTCTTTTTCTCTCATTTGCATTTCTTCAATTCCGCCGTTGACGTGGTCGTATCCCAGAAGATGAAGCATAGAATGAACGGTTAAAAAGGCAATTTCACGACGAATTGTATGACCGTATAAATCAGCCTGATAATAGGCGTGCTCGGTAGAAATCACAATATCGCCCAAAAGCAAAGCATTAGTTTCAGGGTTAATGTCATATTCATTATTTTCACCAAGCGGGAAAGACAAAACGTCGGTAGAATCATCAATGTTTCTGTGCTGAAAATTCAGCGCTCTGATTTGCTCATCATCAACGAAAGTAACGTCAACTTCAGCAGTTTCTGAAAAATTTTCATATACCAAGGTAGCCTTACAAGCCTGTCGAACCAAAAGTCTTATTCCGGTAGGTAACTTATGGGCTTTCTGCTTATCATAAATGTTTACTTTAACGCTTATCATTACGGTTCCTCGCTTCTTCATATTTTTCATAAGCTGTAATAATTTTTTGAACAAGACGATGTCTTACAATGTCTTTATCATTAAGCTTTATAATTGCAATATCCTCTATATTTTTTAATATCTTAATAACTTCACTAAGACCGGATTTTTTGCCGTCGGGCAAGTCGGTTTGGGTAATATCACCTGTCACAATAGCCTTAGAATTATAACCAAGTCTGGTTAAAAACATTTTCATTTGCTCGCTGGTGGTATTCTGAGCTTCATCAAGAATAATAAAACTGTTTTCTAAAGTTCTTCCTCGCATATATGCAAGAGGAACAACTTCGATTTCACCACGCTCTTGACAGCGCTGAAAATTCTCCGGACCCATCATATCAAACAACCCATCGTAAAGGGGACGTAAATATGGGTCAACCTTTTGTTGTAAATCGCCCGGCAGAAAGCCAAGTTTTTCTCCTGCTTCAACAGCAGGACGAGTCAAGATAATTTTATTAACCTCGTTATTTCTAAAAGCTTTAACTGCCATAGCGACGGCAAGATAAGTCTTACCGGTACCCGCAGGACCCACACCAATAGTAATTATATTATCACTGATAGCTTTAAGATATTTAGCCTGACCGACGGTTTTGGCTTTTATCGGTTTACCGCTAGAGGTTATACAAATACAATCAGAATCAGTAATAACCGCAATAGAACGCTCGGCGTTGTCATTAACCAGCGAAATAGCGTATCTGAGTTTTTGATCGTCAATTTGTTCGCCCTTTTTAATCATAACCAATAAAGTATTTATCAGCCGTTCAGCTCTCATTACGTTTTCGGGTTCACCCGCTATGGAAACAGTACCTCCGTGCTGAGTTATATAAACAGAGAACTCTTTGCTGATTTTCTTTATATTGCCGTCTAAGTCGCCGAAAATATTAACAATATCTTCAACTCTTTCAATATCCATTGTTTTTGTAAACAACTTAATTCTCCTATAACTTTAATTTTTAAAATTATAACATAATTACATACCGATTTCCACAAAATTTTCCATATTTTTATATTTTTTTATTCTGTTACAATCGGCGACTCTTTTCCAATGTTTAAAACACAAATAACATTGTATTCAAAAATATATTCATTGCTATTATCGCTCATTTTTTGTAATTCAATTTTAATAATTTTTCCATCTAATTCTTTATAATATTTTTCAGCCATTGAGTATGAAATATCTTTTGCATCAGATTCGTTTATTTCATAAAACATTCTGTTTTCAAAAATATATTTTTTCTCATATAAAACAACAGGTATTTCCTGACCGAACAGTTTTAAATTCCTTTTTGTATTTTCAACCGAGTAATCGCCGGCAACTCCACCAAGGTATAACGGGATTTTCATTCCCATAAAATTAAGCGCTTTTCTTTTTAAAACTTTCCCGCTTGGAGCACAGTTCATTGTTATTTTTTTCACCTTAACAATTTGTTTTTCGTGTATTTCAGCGAGTATCTCACCGGAGGAATGTACAAAAGCATTGCCTGCGCCGTAATTAACAATTCCGGAAACCAAAAGCTGTCCCTTGCTGACAGTATCTCCGACTTTAACCGCGACACTTCCTTTGCTGACATCAATTTTTTTAACAACCGCATCATATTCAGAAGTAATATTACTGGGAGATTCGTTTTTATTTTGATTATCAAATTCGGTTAGATTAACTTCTAAAACACTTCCCTGCTTATTTAAAGAAGCCCAGGCAATATTTTTAAAAGACATAATCAATTCTTGTTTCAGTACGCCGGAATCAATTTCATCCATCATAACTCCGCTTTTAACTTCTTTAGATGTAAAAAAATCATATATTTGCGTATCGCTTACTGCTTGATTACCGTTAATTTTAATTATCCATAGCCTATCCGACAAAATGTTTAATATGACCAGAAATAAAATAATGCCGATTAAAAGCCCATATCTATGTTTATATTTACTGTACACAAAAGGAAACCCTTTTCTTTGCGAAAATTTAATTTTGACGCCGATGTTTTTTCTCAACGCTCTGATTTTTTTGATATCTTTCAGCAAAACGGTTATATACACCGAATCATTTTTTCTTTTGGGCTTCCAAAAAGAAATATTATTGGTAGCAATTACATTCAGCATTCTTTCGCAATAATCTCCGCTTATCTTAATACGAACTGTTCCGAACATATACGAATAAATTTTATTAAAGATATTCATTCCGCACCACCTTCAAACTCGAGTGATAAAATTTTCCCCGAGGCAGTAACTCCCCTTTCTTCCATCAAACATATCTCTAAATTATTTCCCAAAATTGTCAAGGTTCCCTTTGGCATATTAACTTTTATCATTTCTTCACCAAACTCACTGATTCCGTAACAGCCTTCAACGATTATTGTTTTATTATTTACGATTTCAATTCTGGTAAGTCCTATGCGTTCAGTCTCTAAAATTCTGGATATCTTGTCTTTTCTTCCCATAAAAATCTCTCCTTTTATTCTTTATATGAAATTTTAGCAATCGTAATTCATATATTTATCAGGTGATTGATTTGAGAAAAATTTTAAAAACCTTCAGTTTATTTGCATGCATCTTATTGGTTATTTCCTTCATAGTCTATTCAGAGGAAATAAAAGATTCGCTTATCAACGCACTGATGATTTGCGGAAAAAGCATAATTCCGGGATTATTTCCCATTCTGTGCATAGTCTTAATTATAGTAAATTTAGGTTACGTTTCTTACCTGCCGGAAAAAGCATACGTTTACTTTCTGTTTGTTTTGGCGATGATTTCAGGTTATCCCGTCGGCTCAAAACTGTTATCTACAGCTGTTAAAAGCAAGCAATTAACGGAATATGATGCAAAAAAAATACTGCCGACAATGGTTTGCGCAGGACCTGCTTTTATAATTAATCTTGTAGGAAGTAATATTTTCGGAAGCAGCATAATCGGATTAAGAATATACTTATCAATCGTCTTTTCTAATTTTACTCTATTTTTAATACTCGGAGGATATAAGATTAAGCTTTATAAAAACCGGTCGAACACAAATTTCATAAATACTATTTCGAATTCAATAAAACAAAGCGCCGATTCAATTATGAATATTTGCGGATATTTTCTGTTGCTCTCCGCAATCGCATCAATAGCTAAGGATTTATTTAATAAAAAAACAGCCAACTGTATACTTTACGTTTTAGAAGTTACAAATGGGGTTTTTCAAAGCCGGAACATATATCTTACCTGCGCTATTTTGTCTTTCGGCGGATTGTGTGTCATAATGCAAATTATTTCATCAGTCGAAAATTTAAAAATTAATGTTGCAAAATTGCTAATTATCAGGTTTATATCCGCGGCTGTTTCGAATATCTATTTAAAAATAGGTTTTATAATTTTCCCCTCCGAAATTAACATCATTAGTACAACACATAATGCAAGTACACCGGCTGTTACTTATAATTTACCTTTTGCAATTTTTTTCTTATTTTCAGTTTTTGTATTATTGTTATCAATCAAAAGAGCTCCAACCGGCAATTTTTATAATGACGTTGCAGTTTAACCGATTGACGAAACTGCTGCTTTGTGATAAAATATTAAAAAACATTTAGGAGATACATTATGGCTTCTGTTTTTAATAAAAAAATCACACCCGCTTGCAAATATTGCAGATTTTCTTCAAAGCTCAGCTTCGGCACTGAAATTCTTTGTAAAAAACGCGGCTTTAACGAACCGGACGGTTATTGTCGCAGTTACAAGTACGACCCTCTGAAGCGCGAGCCATCCAGAATTGAGCTTAATAATAACTATAAAAAAGAAGATTTTGAAATTTAAAATTTCTTATTGACAAATCAAAGGATATTTGCTATAATACTGTTCGTGTCTGGTGGATATGGCGCAGTTGGTTAGCGCGCCAGATTGTGGCTCTGGAGGCCGTGGGTTCGAATCCCATTATCCACCCCACTTAAACCCCTTTTGCCACAAACAAAAGGGGTTTCATTTGAAAATTTAATATTGGGGTGTCGTCAAGCGGTAAGACACAGCACTTTGACTGCTGCATTCGTAGGTTCGAATCCTGCCACCCCAGCCAAAAATCGACAGGTTTCGACCTGTCGATTTTTTATCCATTGCGAAAGCAATGGCATATCATCGCAGAAGGCGTATATCATCACGCGAAGCGTGTATCTCATCAGCCAAAGGCTGTATTTTCTTTCGCAACGATGATATACAACACTCCGTGTTGATGATATGCAATTCCTACGGAATTGATGATATACACGGCTTCATCGTGATTTATGCGAGAGTTCGAATTCATACGCAAAAAAGGCAAAAAAATCTCTTTTATAGCCCATAGCCAAATAAATAAGCACCACCTGTATGTGGCGCTTATTTATTTTTTATAATGTACTTATAAAAAATAAACGACAATGTTTGTTTTTAGTCCGAGTGTTCATAACGAATGTGTCGAAACTTATATTCGTATCAAAGTGGTACAAGGGTTCAAAAGAAGCCCCGCACGAGGCGGGGCAAGGCAAGATCTATTCCGGAATACTGTTCACAATATCAAGAAGTTTGACAAAACGAGAATTTCGATTAAGCTCCTCAATACATTTATCAGATAGTTTGTTTTGTAGTTTCTTTTTAATGATATCCTTGCGAATTCGTTGTTTGAATTCACGCTTCTTTACAATCGGAGAGCAAACAACAATCGGATGGCAGTTTTCATCGTCCGTTTCTCTGTTCAAGAGATCAATATAATACATAATAGAACTCTCAACCGAATCCATCGCTTTATCGTCTTCACCGATGGCAAGATAAGCTTTAGCGAGTAACAAATAACAATCGCCGGAATCGAAATCGTGATAAGGAGGAGGACATTCATTCTTGAAGATGACATTCAAAACCTCAAAAAACCTTTCATAGACCTCAATGGCTTCTGCAAAATCTCCATTGTTGTAATATGCTTTGCCCAAACAAGCAATATTGTTTTCAAAGGCTTGGAGCGAATAATCAATATCACTGCACAAATAAGTGGCTTGACTCTCGTAGTTTCCCATATATTCATTTACAATCGCCATAGTGGAGTATAGCGTAAGATCAGTTCGGACGGGAAAGTTACGAGCTTCGGTGGTGGCTAAATCAAATTTCTTATTTGCACTATATAAGAACACTAAATTCTGTCGTGCCCACAAAATATCCGAGACATTCTTTGAATTGGTGATTATGAAATTAGCCTGTCTGATCGTTTCGGGAATGATTGCTTCGGCACGCTCTTTTGCATATATCCATCCGTTATCCGGCAACGAAAGAGAAACACCCAAGTTCATACAGTTAAATGTAATTAAATAATTATTTGGATATCTTTTCAGACCGTCCAACAAAATATCGTACGCCTTCAAATATGTGTCAAGTTTGCCATATTCTTGTATGCTGTTTGCAGTTGAGACTATTTTGAGTGCATCTTCTGTTTCAGATGTGCGGTCTATACCAAACAGGAAATCTGTACTTACATCAAATATTGTTGCTAATGGAACGATCTGCGAAATGTCCGGCATTCCGGAATCGTTTTCCCATTTTGAAATTGCTTGATACGTAACCCCTAATCGCTCAGCGAGTTCTTCTTGTGTAAATCCTCGCCCCTTGCGTAGGTTCTTTATAATTTGCCCCATAGTCGTTGCCATAATTGCACCTCCGTTAATCGTTCATATCGGTACCGTAACTTAATTATATCAAACGCTTTATGATTATTGAAGCGACTTAAAAATGAGCTCGCTCAACTTTTCGTTGAGCTTATTATAGCACAAAAATGTGGTTACCGTCTTTGCACGCAAAGGTACTTTTAGGAAAGTCTCCCTAATACTCTCGTAAAAAAAGAGAAACAAAAAATCGAGTGTCCATTTCCAACCTTCAAGTTGGTTATGAACACTCGATATGGTCCGAGTGACAGGAGTTGAACCTGCGGCCTCTTGAACCCCATTCAAGCGCGCTACCAAAACTGCGCCACACCCGGATGTTACTATGGGATTATAACACACTACATTTTAAAATGCAAGTGTTTTTTTAAAAAAAGCCGATGAAATTTTCATCGGCTTAAAAAACGATGATTTATTCCATAAAACCGGATTCTACAAGAGAAATAAGAGCGTCAAGTGCATCCTTTTCATCAGTACCGTCAGCAATAATTTTAATAGAAGTTCCACCTACGATGCCAAGAGAAAGAACACCAAGAAGACTTTTAGCATTAACGCGGCGCTCATCTTTTTCAACCCAGATAGAAGATCTGAATTCATTTGCTTTCTGAATAAAAAAAGTAGCGGGACGAGCATGAAGGCCAACCTGATTCTGAATAACAACGTCTTTAACGCACATATTTTATATCTCCTTATCTCAATCTAAAATTGATATGATAATTATATCACATAATATTCAATAGTCAATCAAAGTTTTTCAAGTTCCATTTTTTAACCAAAGTGCTAAAAAAATATAAGGGCAAATTTATGCAATTTTACTCTATAACACAACATTTTGTGGTGAATTACTAATTATCCGCCTTACTTTGGATATAGGTTTCAAGATATTTCTTTTCTTTTTTATCCAAAACTGCGGTTGCTAGCACGTCAGGGCGCCTATCATGCGTTATTTCTATAGCTCGTTCTTTGCGCCATTTAGCAATTTCGGCGTGGTTTCCTGAAAGTAAAACTGCAGGTACTTCCCTATTCATCCAAACTGATGGGCGAGTATATTGAGGATATTCCAGCAAACCTGAAAAATGGCTTTCTTCGGTAAAACAAATTTCATCTGAAAGCACACCGGGAAGCATTCTGCATATTGCATCAGCACACACCAACGCCGGCATTTCTCCGCCTGTCAGCACGTAATCACCAATAGAAATTTCTTCATCTACAATTTCTTCTATTACACGCTCGTCTATCCCTTCGTAATGGCCGCATAAAAATACAACGTGCTCTTTTTGTGACAACTCAACGGCTTTTTGTTGATTAAAAGTTGTGCCTTTAGGGGACATATAGATTAAATGCGGTTTGTTTTCAGACTCGTCATAAAGCGATTTAAAGCAATTGTATATCGGTTCAGCAGCCATAACCATACCCATACCACCGCCGAAAGGAGCGTCATCAACTTTATTATGTTTATTATTAGCAAAATCTCTAATATTTACACAAGAAATTTCAACTTTACCCGCTTTGCGCGCTCTGCCTATTATACTTGTATCAAGAACTGTTTCACACATTTCGGGGAAAAGCGTCATAATATCAATTTTCATCGTCAAAAATTCCCTTCGGAGGGTTAATAAATATTTCTTCGTCTTCAATATCGACGGAATCTACAAATACAGGTACAGACGGAAAAAGATATTCTTTACCGTCCTTTTTTATATGCCAAATATCATTGGCTCCGGTTGGGCTGATATCACATATTTCACCGTAAAATTCTTTAGTTGAAGCATCGTAAACTTTACAGTGCATTATTTCCTCAATAAAATAATGTCCCTTAGGCAACTTTGCATCATCGCGGTATATATATAACACAGTACCGCGTTTTTCTTCTGCCTGGTCAATTGTATCAATTCCGTTAATTTTAACCAAAGCAATGTTGTTGTGTGGTGAAGATTTTTCTATTTTTAAAGCCAAAGCTTCGTCTTCTCCGGTGAATAAACGCTTAAACTTACACAAAAATTCGGGAGAATCGCACCAGCATTCAACACGTACCATGCCTTTTACACCATGGCTACCGACAATTTTTCCTATTTTAAGAAAAGTTTTTTTCATACCTAATCTCCAAAATTAAAAGAATACCCCCATTAAGTATGGGGGTAAAACTGCGTACCAAGATACGCGCAAGTTCTGTTAGTCGATTTCAACCATGATTTTCTGGTTATCGCGGTTCGCGGCAGCACGCATTACGGTACGAATAGCCTTAGCAATTCTGCCTTGCTTGCCTATAACACGACCCATATCGCCTTCAGCAACGTGAAGATGATATACAATAACGCCTTCTTCATTGATCTCATCAACCTCAACGGTTACTTCTTCCGGCTTTTCAACTAAACCGGCAGAAATAGCTATAAGAAGTTCCTTCATCAGATATTACTCCTCAGATAAAATTAAAGTACACCGTTTTTCTTAAGAAGAGCCTTAACGGTATCGGTGGGTTGAGCGCCGTTAGCAATCCACTGTTTAGCCTTTTCACCATCAATGTTTACGATAGCGGGATCTTTAGTAGGATCGAAGTAACCGATTTCTTCGATGAAACGACCGTTTCTGGAGAAACGAGAATCAGCAACTACTACACGATAGAAAGGAGCTTTTTTTGCGCCCAAGCGACGAAGTCTGATTTTTACTGCCATAATTACACCTCCTGAAAGAATTTGTTTATATTTAAAAAGATAAACTTTTTAAAACCTGTTACATTCCCGGAAAACCGCCGGGAGGCATACCGGGGAATCCCCCTCTGCCAAATTTTCGTTTACCGCCTTTAAATTGCTTAAACATTTTTTTCATTTGATTATATTGATTCATAAGCCTATTAACGTCTTCAACTTTAACACCCGCGCCTTCGGCAATGCGCTTTCTTCTTGAACCGTTAAGAATATCGGGCTTGGCGCGCTCTTTTTTGGTCATTGAAGTGATAATTGCTTCCATACGGAGCATAGCGCGATCATCAATATCAACATCTCGAAGCTGTTTATCCATACCCGGAAGCATTGACAAAACGCTTTTGACTGAACCCATTTTTTTGATTTGTTGAAACTGAGCCAAAAGATCGTTCATATCGAACTTATTTTCTTCAAGCCTTCGGGCTGTTTCTTCTGCCTGTTTTATATCAATTTCGTTTTCTACCTTCTCAATAAGAGATAAGACGTCGCCCATTCCAAGAATACGCGAAGCCATACGGTCAGGATGAAACTCTTCCAAAGCGTCAAGCTTTTCACCAACACCCGCAAATAAAATGGGCTTTCCCGTAACAGCTTTTACAGAGAGAGCGGCACCGCCGCGCGTGTCACCGTCAAGCTTAGTAAGAATTACACCGGTAATTTCAAGTTCTTCATTAAAAGCTTTAGCAACGTTTACCGCGTCTTGACCGACCATTGAGTCAATTACAAGAAGTATATTGTGTACGTCAACCGCCTTTGTGATACGTTTAAGCTCATCCATAAGTTCTGTATCAATATGAAGACGACCGGCTGTATCGAGAATAACAAAATCATTACCGTAATCTCTTGCATGTCGTATTGCTTGTTCGGCAGTAATTTCAGGTTTTTGAGTACCTTTTTCAAAAACAGGAACTCCGACAGCAGAGCCTACAACCTTTAACTGTTCAATAGCTGCAGGACGATAAATATCGCAACCAACAAGCATTGGTCGGTGACCTTGAGTCTTCAAAAAAGAAGCGAGTTTAGCGCAGTGAGTAGTTTTACCGGCGCCTTGCAGACCGCACATCATAATTACAGTGGGAATTTTATAAGAAGTATTAAGTCTTTTTTGTTCGCTACCCATCAATTCTGTTAATTGATCACGAACAATTTTAACAACCATTTGCGCCGCGGTAAGAGACTCCATGACATTTTCACCAATGCACTTATCCGCCACTTGATTCGTAAAATCTTTTGCAACTTTATAGTTAACGTCAGCTTCCAATAATGCAAGACGAACGTCTCGCATTGCTTGTTTTACATCAGATTCAGTAAGTTTTCCTTTAGAACGAAGTTTTTTAAAGACGTTAGAAAGTTTATCGGCAAGACTGTCGAAAGCCATTCTTTCACCACCATTAAAGTTTTTTAATAATCTCGTAAATTGCCGAAGTATCGTTGTGTTCGGCAGCTTCTTTTAAATCGTACACGGTTTTATAGTACTGAAGTTTTTCTTCATAAAAAAGCAACAACTGCTCTGTTCGTTTTATAATTTCATGAGCGCCTTGACGGGAAATCCCTTCATTTTCAGATATTTCCGATAACGATAGATCATCGTCAAAATAATCGCGCGCTATTCGTTGTTGTCTTTCGGTAAGCAAATCTCCGTATACATCTAAAAGTAATGCAACAGATAAATCCTTCATTTCACACCTCTGACTGTAAAGCAAATTACTTTACAGCGGTGATTATAGCACAAAATACTTTGCGTGTCAAGTATTTTTCTTTACAGTTAAAAAAATCATTGAAAAACATATTGTTATGGATTATAATAACATTACATTAAAAAATCTTGGGAGATTACGATGAAATTTCTTAGACGTTCTATTTTGTTTTTTCTTATTCTGACTTTAACTATATTACCGCTTTCCGGTTGCGGCTCCGTAAACGATAACGCCGTCATTTATTATGAGGCAACAATCGCTGCCGGAACGCTCGACCCACAGCTTGCGTCTAATGACACAGAATTATTGATGATTAGAAATCTGTTTGAAGGCCTTATGCGTGTGGATGAAAACGGAGAAGTTGTAACTGCTGTAGCAACAGATTACACATTTGAAGATAATATTTACACCTTTAAGCTGTCCGAAAATTCAATCTGGAGCGACGGAACTCCTGTTACCGCTTACGATTTTGAATTTGCATTTAAACGCGCCGTAGACCCTAAAACCCGTTCGCCGTATGCAGGAAAGCTTAGGTCGGTGCTTAATGCCGAGCTTATTATGGAAGGTCAAATCGGACCGGAACAGCTTGGTGTAAAAGCGAAGGACTCAACCACCTTAGTCATTACGCTTTCAAGCAATGATTCAAATTTTCTTTATAAACTCACAACTGCTGTTTGTATGCCGTGCCGTGAAGAATTTTTTAACAGTTGTAACGGACAATACGGACTTTCGAAATCATATATTTTAACCAACGGTTCCTACAGGCTCACAAAATGGAGCCAAGATGAATTTGCCGCAAGGTTATATAAGAGCGATAAGTATTACGGAAATTTCACCGCCGATAATTCCGCGGTTTTCATTTCCTATCATCCCGATACAGAAAATATTGAAAAGTTGGAAAAATCTTCAGTCGACATTGCTTTTATAACCATGTCAGAAATGGACACGGCAACGGAATACGGTTTAAAAACCGCGCAATACCAAAACGTATTGTGGGTAATGGAAATGAACGACGTGTATTCTTACGATCTTCGCCGTTCGCTTTATCTAACATTTGACAGAAGCAATTATGCCGGAGATTTAGGCGTTGGCTATAACGTTGCCTATTCATTCTTCCCCGACTCTTTAACAAGCGATAAGCTTGATTATGTAGGTATAGAAGATTACGATATCAACGAGGCACGTACACTTTACAACACAGCTATCAAGCTTTATCCCACAGGAACACTTCCAAATACAAAGCTGTATTATTATAATAATCCCGATATGGTTCTGCCCATTAACGACCTTGTCGGTCATTGGCAAAAGCAATTAGGAGCCTATATTAATACAAAACCGTATGATGATATGAGCGACTTGAGGTTTGCTCTTGATACCGGAGAATGTGCAATTGCGGTTTATCCTATAACTATAACCGATAAAGACCCCAGCGTGCTTGCTTATCAGTTAGGATATGATTTCTCAAAAACTTCCGTCAAGAGCCTTCCTGACGTTCAAACAAATATTCTTTCGGAAAGAAAGCTTATGCCTTTAGCCTTTGAAAACACTGTTGCCGCTTATTCAGATGACATTGTTGATTTCAATTTTTCGATAGGAAACGGTTTAATTGATTTTGCATACGTAACCAAAAAGTAAGTCAGGACCTCCGGCTAAGCCGGAGGCTTGAATAGCCCTTCAAGGGCATTTTACAGACAAAACCCCTAAAGGGGCGCCGAAAGGTTTGCCGACTGCATTACTTTTTCGGGCTACCCCTCAAGGGGTTTTATTTATGCCTTCTTGTTCTCGCTACCCGTAAACGGGTCAATGTATTCTTTGAGGCTCATTTGGTCTGCTATTTGGTCTTCGTCTAACTGATGCTTTATGTATTCCTGCACTTGCTTTTTGTTTCTTCCTACAGTATCTACATAATATCCTCTTGCCCAGAAATGCCTATTTCCATACTTATATTTCAAATTCGCATGCCTGTCGAAAATCATTAGACTGCTTTTACCTTTGAGGTATCCCATTATTTGTGATACGCTATACTTTGGTGGTATACTAACGAGCATATGCACATGGTCTGGGCATAGTTCTGCTTCAATTATTTCTACACCCTTTTGGTCGCA
>JAZRKJ010000007.1:0-21773 GCA_045646245.1 Acutalibacteraceae bacterium | reverse complement strand
CGAAGAATTTTAAAGTGGAGGATTTTTGGCTTGGCGAGGCACAAAACGCAGCGAATACTTTCGTATTTGCGAGTATTTTAACAATGCAAAGACGAAAATCCACCCTTTAAAATCAGGTTCGGATTATTCGTGTTTGCTTATACTATTACGTATTCACATTTTTCTATCATCCACTTGTTCCTGCGTTCTATTGCAAACCGTGGCGGTCCTTCCTCTACGCCTTCAGGTATCAGAGTCTTACCGAATTCGTAAAATTCATTTTTTGACGGAATTTTTTCTAAAATTATATAAAACTCTATGAACGGGTATATCTCTTTCAATTCTTTTAAACAAGCGTATACTAATAAGTCGAAATTCCCTTTATTACCAACATAAAATATGTTAACGCCCTCACTTATTAGGCGTTCAATCTCTTTTTTTAAAATTGGTTTTATGCGTTCAGGGCAATCTCTATGCCCGAAAAAAGTGCAAATCATTATCCTTTCCTCCCATATAGGCAACACATCGCCTATATAGTATCACACATTGCCTACTTTTTCCACTGTTTTTTTATATTCTTATTGTAAGAATATTATGTGGAGTGAGAAAAATGAAAACAGTTGAAGCAGTAAAGAACAGAATTTTGCAATTGTGCGGAGAGAGAAATATAACCGTTAATAAACTTGCTACCATTTCCGCTTTACCTCCGTCGTCAATTAAGGCTATTCTTTACGGAAGAAGTCAAAATCCTAAACTACTTACCATAAAAATGATATGCGACGGGTTGGGAATTACTCTTGCAGAATTCTTTAATACAAGCGAATTTAACTCTTTAGAGCAAGAAATTGAATAAATATTAAAAAAAGTGGTTGTTTTCAGCCACTTTTTTATTTTGTTTTGTTAATAAAGTTATGCACAGTGGAAAGTCCCTGAAATGGGGACTTTTTATGTTTTTTCGGGTAGTTATGCACGTTATGCACCGAGTTATGAACACCACTTATGCACCAAATGGGCAAAAAGATGTCGGTGAATGTCGCAAGTTGTCACATTACAATTAAAGCATCGACAGGAGGAAAACGCAATGAAAAACAGCGACTTGAAAGAAGAAATGAAAAAGCTTCTCAAGGAAAAATTAAGCGGCGAAGAAGCCGAAGTATTAACCGAATCGGGTTTCAAATTCCCCCGTCCCACTCGCGCTACAAGTATTTTGGTGGCGCTTTACAAAAAAGCCGCAACGGGAGATATGTCGGCAATTAAAGAGGTATTGGCTCTTGTGAACGACAGAACCGAAGCATCAGGTAACGAGGTGACTATTATAGACGATGTCAGAAATTAAAATAGCCGGACTTATTGGTGGCGGCTACGACGAATACTGGAATTCAAAAAGCCGTTACCGAGTACTTAAAGGCGGCAAGGGTTCCAAAAAGTCAAGCGTGACGGCGCTTAACCTTATATACCGTCTTATGAAGTACAAGGAAAGCAATTTGCTTGTTATACGAGCGGTTATGAACACCCACCGCAATTCCACCTTTGCAATTCTTTCCTGGGCGCAAAGACGGCTTGGGGTAGAAAGCCTTTGGAATAACAGCCTTTCAAATATGGAAATGACCTACATTCCCACAGGGCAAAAAATCATTTTCCGCGGCGCCGACGACGTTTTAAAGCTTGCGGGACTAACAGTTGACACAGGCACCATAAACTTCGTTTGGATAGAAGAAGCCTTTGAAATCGGCAGTGAAGCCGATTTTGACAAGCTTGACCTTACGGTCCCCCGCGGAGAGGTTGCCGACGGCATTTTTAAGCAAACCACCATTACCTTTAACCCTTGGAGCGGTGAGCATTGGCTGAAAAAACGTTTCTTCGATAATCCTGACGGGCAAACCGAAACCTTTTCCACCAACTATTTATGCAACGAATTTTTAGACAGCACCGACCGACAAATTTTCGAACGTATGAAGAAAACCAACCCACGCAAATACGCGGTGGCAGGGCTTGGAGAATGGGGTGTTGCCGAAGGGCTTGTTTTTGAAAACTGGACTGTTAAAAGCCGAGACATTAACAAAGAAAACCCTGATGATTGGAAAGCCTTTTTCGGGCTTGACTACGGATACGTAAACGACCCAACCGCTTTTATAGCCTTTTACGTTAACAAGAAAACCAAGGAAATTCACATTTTTGATGAATTTTATAAAAAGCGGATGCTAAATTCCGATATAGCCGAAGAAATTAAAAAGCGTGGCTATTCAAAAGAAAGAATCCGCGCCGATTCCGCCGAGCCTAAATCTAACGAAGATTTACGTCGGATGGGAATTCACCGTATAACACCTGCCGCTAAAGGGCGGGACAGTATTTTAAACGGTATTGCGCGAATAAGCGAATACAGGATAACGGTAGAGCCGAAATGTATTGCCACAATAGGCGAATTTTCCACCTACCGTTACTCTGACCGAGTCAATGAAAAAGGACTGCGTCTGCCGGATGACCGAGACAACCACCTTTGTGACGCTTTGCGTTACGCTTTTGAAGACGTAAAGTTTTTTAACGGCGAAAACGCCGCGCCTACACCCTTTGTAGGCAGAGATATTTTATTTGGGAGATGGAAGCAATAGAAATTTTACTTATTATTACAATTGACCTTTTCGCTTTTATGCTGGGTCTTGCATTAGGGAGGCTTGTATCCTTAAAAAAGCAAGAACAACGGCGAAAAAATTCAGTCAAAAAAAATACCGATTGGCTGACCCTACTTAACTACACACCGGGCGAACCGACAGAAAAATCTGCCGTTTTAAATAAACTAAACAAAAAAGGAGAACAAAATGGAAGAAAAAACCGAAATCATACCAGATAAGGCAAATACGACCACCACGTCCAATGAAATTCTCATACCCGTTAAGTTTAATAAAGAGGTACGAAATCTCACTTTGGAAGAAGCAACTCTTCTTTCCCAAAAGGGAATGAAGTTTGATGCTATTGAAAAGCAGTGGGAAAGGATTAAGGCGTTTGCCAAGGAAGACAACTTCACCACTTCACAGTTTCTCGATGCACTTGAGAATATGAGGACAGAAAAAAGAATGAAAGAGCTCACCGACCAGTGCGGCGGAAACAGTGAAATGGCTAAAAAGTTTTTGCTTCTTGAAAAGAAAGAGCCAAACCTTGCATCGGGAGAAAAGGATTTTAAGGAATACTTCCCCGACAAAGAGATAAGCGACCTGCCCGAAGAGGTTTTGAACCGCGCAAAGCAGAATAATTCTAATATTTTAGACGAATATCTCCGCTTCAGAGCGCGTAAAGACGCCGAGGAAGAAAAGCAAAAGCAAAAGCTTAAAGAAAACGCCGAAAGCGCTGTCGGTTCGCAAAAAGACAGCGGTACCTACCGCACCCCCGAAAACGAAGAGTTTATCAGGGGTATCTGGAACAAATAAATTTTAAGGAGAAAAAATTATGGCAATTAACAATTTAGAAACCGCATCCCTATACAGCGAAGAGCTGGACCGCCTTTTTATTCAGAAAAGCGCAACCGGATTTTTCGCCGATAACGCCTTTGGCGCGCGTTTTGTAGGCGCTAAAACCGTTATTGTACCCGACATTGATTTCCAAGGCCTTGCAGATTACGACCGCGACACGGGCTTTACAAGAGGCGCTATTACCGTGTCCAACACCGCTTATACTATGCAGATGGACCGCGCGCGTTCTTTGCAAATTGACCGCGAAGACCTTGATGAAACGGGAATTGCAAACCTTGCGGGTAAAATTTTGGGCGAATACGTTCGCACCAAGGTTGTTCCCGAATGTGACGCTTACTGCCTTTCCAAGCTTTCCGGACTTGCTCTTTCCCGCGGCAACACCGTTACCAAAGAAACAAACGAACCCTTTGCCGCTCTTGTAGAGCTTATTAACAACGTTCAGAAGAAGGTTGGCTTCGACAGCGAGCTTGTAGCTTTTATTGACGCAGGTATGTATGCGCGTCTTGCTAACAGCACGGAAATTTCAAAAATGATTACCGTTTCCGACTTTAAGCAGGGCGAAGTTAACCTTACCGTAAAAAGCCTTAACGGCGTTGCGCTTATTCCCGTAGTAAGCGAAAGAATGAAAACTGCTTACCGTTATAATTCCGACGCGGCAGGCGGTTTTGTACCCGCCGAAAACGCAAAGAGCGTATTTATGGTTGTTTGCCCCAAAGATGGCGCTCATCTTATGAAGAAAACCGAAAAAATGCGTATTTTTGCTCCCGATCAGAATCCTGATGCCGACGCTTTCAAGTTCGACTACCGTATTTATTACGACGTATTTGTAAAGAAGAGCGGTCTTGACGCGGTATGGGCTTGGGTAGCTCCCGAGGTTAAGGTTACCGCACAGCCTACCGACAAATCCGTAACCGAGGGCAGCATTAACGCTTCGCTTTCCGCTACCGGTACCTGTGAAGACGGTTCCCCGATTACCTACCAGTGGTATTCCTGTGACCAAAACGGTAACAACGCCGTAAAGGTTGCGGGCGAAACCAATTCCGTCTTTAATATTCCCACCACCCTTACCGAAGGCGAATATTATTACTTTGCAACCGTTACTGCAGACGGTCTTGCCGAAACAGCAACCCGTATTGCAAAAGTAACCGTAGCCTAATCATAAAAGGGGGAGAGATACTTCTCTCCCCTATTTTTAAACACGGAGGAATTTATGAACACACCTGCAGAAATATTTAAAGAGTACGAAAAAGCCCGTAATTTCAAATCATCCATGGGTGAAAAGGGCATGTACGAGCAAAACGTAATAAACCGCCGTTTTTATGGCGGTGACCAATGGTACGGCGCCACTTTAAACAGCGACAGACCTTTGGTACGCCACAACGTAATAAGACGTGTCGGCGAATATAAAATGGGCGACCTTATAAGCCGTAACCTAAAGGTAGAATTATGCGCGGAAGGTGTGGGCTGTACCGTAAGAGAAGCCCAATGGACTAATGTTGATAAAGAAAAGCTTTCCGCGGGTGAATATAAATTTGATAAAACCCCCACGGAACGCGAAACGCGTTTGTTAAGCAGCGCTCTTACGGATTACTTTTCAGTTTGCTGGAAATATAACCAGCTAAGCGAAAAAATAGCCCATATATTGAAAAACAGTTTCATTACCGGAACGGGAGCTCTTTACACCTTTTGGGATACTTCCGCCGCAAACGGACTCGGTGACATTGCTTGCGAGGTTTTGCCCGTAGAAAACCTTTATTTCGGCGACAGCACAATAGAGAAAACAGAAAAGCAGCCCTTTATAATTATCCTCACCCGCCCGGACACCGAAGAGGTGAAAAGAATGGCTGAGAATAACGGCTGCGACCCTTCCCTTATAAAGCCCGACAATCTGACAAGCGGTAAGACAACCGTTCTTACCAAGCTTTTCAAGGATTCTTTGGGTAAAGTTATGGCGGTATCGGTTACCGAAAAAGCCTTTGTAAGAAGGGAATACGATACCCGCCTTACAAGATATCCCATAAATATATTCAATTGGGAAAACGATATGAACTGTATTTACGGTGAAAGCGAGGTTACTCACCTTGTACCCAACCAAATAGCAATTAACCGTATGCTTTCGGCGTCGGTTTGGGCGTCTATGTATATGGGTATGCCCATAATGACGGTAAACGGCGACACCGTAACCGAAGACATTACCAACGACCCCGGACAAATTATAAAGGTTTACGGCACAAATGAAGACGTAGCGGGAGCGGTTCATTACGTTGCTCCGCCGGATTTTTCATCCGGCTTTGATTCCTGCCTTTCCACCCTTATTCAAAACACTCTTGAAGGCAACGGAGCCGGCGCAACCACGCTTTCAAGAATTAACTACAACAACACCGCCGCCATAGAATCAATAAATTCTGTTTCGGGAGTTTCAGCAGCCATTCTTTTAGTGAGATACAAAAACTTTCTTGGAGAAATAGCCCTTACCTTTACCGATTTTTGGATGAACAAATACGGAAAGCGCCCCCTTCTTATAGAAGACTCCAACGGCAGATGGTACTTCCCCTTTGACGCCGACCGCTATAAAGATTTAAAATTTTTCGCCGATATAAAAGAAATTAAGGAGAAAGTAAAATGAAAGTAATAGATTTATACAAAGCGGGTCTTATTATTTCGGGCACCGACGGTGACGAAGAGGTTATAAACGGCAAAGAAGACGGCGGCGAGCTTTTCTTTATAAATAAAGTTTTTGCCGACCTTAAGCTTCCCGCCGCTAATAGCCTTTCCGAAGAGGTTACTTTAAGCATAAACACCGTTGACGCCGTTACTGCGGGGGTGGCTTATTACCTTTCCTTACGCGCCGCCGACCGCGACCGCGCCGCCTTTATTTCGGATTTGTATAACGCCAAACGCGCCTCTGCGCTCTCAAAAATAACACGCGTCAGAAACGGCGTATTTTTCAGAAATTAGGGGTGATTTTATGAAGTTTAAAACTCCCGTATTTTCAAACGGCAAAACCTATAAAATTTCCGACGTCAACGGTATAGTCACTTCCCGCCACCCTTCTAAAAGCGGACTGACCCGCTTATCCGACGGCTTTAACCTTTGGAATAAAAACGGTTTGCTTACCACACGACCGGGTATTGCTCTGGCTAAAGACGGTATTATTAAAAACGCCGCTTCCCCTTCGGAAACCAGTAAGATTTTCTTTGCGGAATTCCCTTTTGAAGAGGTACAGGGCTACAATCGTCTTTGCGCTTTGGTAAACGAAGTCTTCGACGACCGAACCGAAATCGACTTTTTTGTAACCGACCAAAAAGGGAAGGTTTATCACCTTTACTTTCTTGAATTGGTAGGCGCAAACGGACGGACGTATTATGAAATTAAAAACATCCTTTTTGTAAAGGATACCCCCATTAACGGCAGCGGACTTTTCGCCGTTATCCCAATATACAGCTACAATACCGTTGCCGACTCCGAATTTAAAGAAGTGCGGTATTATGAATTCAGTTCCGATTATAAAGATTTATCAAGAATAGACCCAAATGAATTTTACCGTCCTCTTATTTTAAAACACGGCTTCGGCAACAGGGTTACCGCCGAGGTTTTGAAAAATCGCACTACCTCTTACCCCGAAGGCGTAAATATATTGGGCGGAAATTTTGAAGCGTGTTTTACGGTAGACGGGAATTCTCACGTTTTTAAATTACCGGTTAAAATTGCTAAAAATTCCGTTGCTGAAATACGTATGTATATTTCCTCCCTTTCCTATATAACCTTTAGTATTCCAATAGGCTCCGATTCAGCAACGGTAAACTTTATGCAAAAGGATATTACGGTTTACCTTAGCCGAGATTTGGGAGAGGTCACCTTTATGACGGGTACTGAGCCTTACCCCGTACCAATTATGCTGGCGGATAACGCAGTACGCGTTTTGGCTCATTGTGACACAGAAATGGAAGCCTATGAATTACTTAGCCGCAATGCCAAACCAATAAGCTTTGACAGCAGAATTTTCATACCGGGCGGAGAAAATCGCGGAAACAAAATTTATTATTCCGGAA
Organism: Acutalibacteraceae bacterium; assembly: GCA_045646245.1. GTDB lineage: Bacteria > Bacillota > Clostridia > Oscillospirales > Acutalibacteraceae > SIG607. The sequence goes on along the minus strand of JAZRKJ010000007.1, from coordinate 14,278 downwards.
AAAACAAGCCTCTTTATTTTTGCGAAAGAAATAGTATTACCGTGGGAGATACAAACTATGACCTAACCGCTCTTTCACTCCAAAGCAGATACGTCATAGCCTTTAAAGAAAAGGAGCTATACCGACTTTCCGTAACCGAAAGTCAGGACGTTTCCCGCGAAGATTTATTTCTTAACAACTCCATTTACGAAATGCCCGTTCCTACCTATAAAATTACACGTATTAACGACAGTATCGGTTGCGATTTGCCCTCTACTATTGTTAACTGTGTAAACCGTCTTGTGTGGTTTCACAGCGACGGCGCGGTATACAGTCTTTACGGCAGTAATCTTTACACCGAAGGCAGTATTTATGAATTATCCGCCGAAATATCCGATAAGCTTAAAAATATGAGCTATGATGAGCTAAGAAGTATTTTCGCTTCGGAAATGGGTGGATTTTATCTGCTCGGTGTTATAGACAGACTGTATATTATGGATACTCGTGTAAGCGGTTTCCGTTACCTTTCGGGAAGCACCGCCGACAAGGGTTACAGCGGATTGCCCTGGTTTTTTTGGAAAGCACCCGAAGGCGCTCGCTTTATTTCGGCGTTTCTTTGCGGCGGCAACGAGCTGTTTGTTATGCGCACAAGCAATAATGAACACTTTTTTATAGCAAATCTTCTTGGCGAATACGACGTTATACCAAAAGAACAAGACACAGTCAGCGAAACTCCCCCCGCATTCAGTCTTTCCACCCCGATTTTCGGCGACACCCTTAAGTTTTGTTGCAGAATGACGGTAAACGCCAATCCAAAACGCTGTATGACTTTTGAAGTGTTCGATGAAAACGGAATTATTAAAACCGCCCAGATTAAGGGCGGAGAAAGATTACGAAGCTTTATTATCCCCCTTTACTATAAAAAAGGCGGTGTAGGTTTAACAATTAAAGGTAACGGCAGTTTTTACCTTAAAGACATCACTTTAGAATGCAATGACAGAAAATATTAAAAAGAAAAGGAAGAAAAAATATGACTTTTAAAATTTCAAAAGGAACCATTGTGCGAACTGTTATGGTAGTTATTGTTCTTATAAATATGGTGCTTCAAAAACTGGGCATTGATATTATTAAAACCGACGAAAACACCGTTGCCTCAATTGTGGAAATGGTAATTGAAGTAGGCGCAATAATTGCCGCTTGGTGGTACAACAACAGTTTTTCCGACGCCGCTAAAAAGGCAGACCGCTTCTTTATGGCGGTTAAGGAATTCGAAGCCACCAAAAAAAGCGGGGAATAATATTACCCTTCTTGAAAGCGGGGGAAATTTATAGTATAATATTCACATAAAATAATAAGGAGATTTATTATGAGCGAAATTTTGCGTTTAGCCCCCGCTTTCAAGGACTATTTATGGGGCGGAAAGATTATTAAAGAAAAATATTCTATTACCGATATGGATAAGGTTGCCGAGGCGTGGGTGCTTTCTACCCATAAAGACGGTCAAAGTGTTGTTGTAAACGGAGTTCAAAAGGGCAAAACCCTTTCCGAAGCAGTAGTAGCCTTAGGCGAAAAGGCGCTTGGTAAAAAAGCCGCCGCTTTTGAAATGTTCCCTCAGATGCTTAAAATAATTGATGCTGAGCAGAGCCTTTCCATTCAGGTTCACCCCAGCGACGAATACGCCCTTAAAAATGAGGGGCAATACGGTAAAACCGAAATGTGGTATATTCTTGACGCAAAGGAAGGCGCGGGAATTTATTACGGTGTTAAGGAAGAGTGTACCAAAGAACAGCTTGAATATGCTATAAAGAATAACACTTTGGAGGATATTCTCCGTTTTGCTCCTTGCAAAAAGGGTGAAAGCTACTTTATTCCTTCGGGTACAATTCACGCTATTGGCGCCGGACTTCTTATTGCGGAAATTCAGCAGAATTCCAACGTAACCTACCGTGTTTACGACTTTGGCAGAGTAGGCGCCGACGGCAAGCCCAGAGAATTACATACCGAAAAAGCTGTAAAGGTGTCCTCCCTTACACCTATGAAGGATGAAGCGGTTAAAAAAGCCGAGCCTATTAAAGACGGCACCAAAACATTGCTTTCCACCTGTGAATACTTTGAAGCGGTTAAGCTTAACATTAACGGGGAATATACCGTTAAACCGGATAACAGCTTTGTTTGCGTATTTATACTTGAAGGAAACGGCGAAATCGACGGTGAAAAGTTCCAAAAATTCGACACCTTCTTTATTCCCGCCGATAAATGCGAAACCCTTTTAAAGGGTGATTTTGAGGCAATGATAACCTACTGCCCGTAAAAACAATCCCAACTCTTTAATTAGAGTTGGGGTTTTAATTTTTTATTCTTTTACCTTTAATACTACCTTGCCGCAGCTTTTATTTTCGGCAAGCAGCGCATGGGCGGCTTCGGCTTCGGTTATGGGAAGAACGGTATCAATGGTAGGCTTAACCTCGCCTGTAGATACCTTTGCCCAAACGTCCCTTACAAGACTTGCAAGAATTTGCGCCTTCACTTCGGGAGTACGGCTACGAAGCGTACTGCCTATAATTCTTACGTTTCTTACGTAAATATTTTTAAGGTCAATTTCGGTTTTTTGGCCGGCTAAAGCGGCTATCATTATCCAGCGTGCTCCGTGGGTTAAATAATGGATACATTTACCCATAATTTCGCCACCCAAGCAGTCAATAGCAACGTCTACGCTGTGACCCTCCTCCTCTAACTGCTTTTTAAGTACCTCTACAATGTCCTCTTTTAAGGTGTTGACCACAATATCGGCGCCGAGCTTTTCAACGGCTTTGCGTTTATTTTCGTCAATAATAGTAGTAATAACTCTTATTCCAAAGGCTTTAGCCATGGGAATAACCACGCTTGCAAGACCGCTGGCACCTGCATTCATAAGTAAAGTGTTACCCTTTTCAATTTTACCTTCAATAAAAAGGTTAAGGTAAGCGGTAGCAAAGGCTTCGGGCATTGCGGCGGCTTCAATCATAGAACAGTTTTCAGGGATAGGCATAAGCATATCATACTTAACGGCAACGTATTCGGCATAACCGCCGCCACCAAGCAGAGCGCATACCTTGTCACCTATTTTGTAGTTTGATTTTGCCTTAGCTTCTTCGCCCATTTCTACTATAATGCCGGAAACCTCAAGTCCCATCCATTCGGGGCAGCCGGGAGGGGGCGGATAATCCCCTGCTCTCTGCATAAGGTCGGCACGATTAAGAGCGGCGTAATGGATTTCTACCAATACCTCTTCGCTTTTTATAACGGGATTTTCTACTTCGCTCCAGGAAAGAGCTTGGTTTTCACCAACCAATATTGCTTTCATTTATATTCTCCTTAATTAAACATAGCATCACGAATTGCTTTGGTTGCGGTAAGCTTTGGCTGTTCCTTGCTGTTAACAGGTAAATAATGCTGAACGCAAAGGTACATACAGCAACCGAGAGCGGGGCCCATCTGACGAAGTACTCTGCAATCGGAGCCGGTGGCGAGATATAAATATTCACAGTCAAGCTCGGTGTTCAGACGGCTGCAGATATTAAGGTTAGTCATCAATTCCTCTCTGCTGTTGGAGTGATTAACGATTTTTACAACGTCGGCTCTGCGTTCTCTTTGAGCGTGGGCAATTTCCATAACCTTTTCTTCACTGATAAACTTCTTCTGATGGCTGGAGAAAAGAACTTCTCCGCCCATTGCGTGAATTTTCGCGGCTAATTCCTTTTGCTTTCTTACGGCTTCCTCGTCGTAGGTAAGCTCGTATTCATCCTTGCAGAACATATCACCCATAATATCGGCAAGCGTTCCGCCCGCTTCCATACCTAATAAAAGAAGCTCGGCGCACTGGTCGTGAGTAAAACCGGTGCTCTCCCTACCAACATAGCTGGTTAAATAAATGGGCTTGTTTTTGCAATAAGAAAAGATTCTTTTAAGAGTTTCCAAGGTGCGGTATTCCTTCTTCAAACATTCAAGCTGAATACCAAAGGCATCGGCACCGTCGTAGGAAGCATTTGCTATTTGACAAATAGCATCTTCGGGGGTTGACGCCTGTATCATAGCGCAAAGAAGGGGTTTTGAATAGGTTAAAAAGGTTGGCTTCATCATAATCTGATTCCTCCGTTTTTACATTACTGCTTTTAGTATAAAAGCTTTTCCTCTTGTTTTCAATAGCATTAACGATACATTTTTAACATTTTCGATACAATTAAAAGGGCAGCATCGCCACCCTTTTAATAATTGTACAAATATTCGTTTTTATTTTGATAAAGACGGATATAATCAATTCTGTAATCAATTCCGTCCTGCGCAAAATCAGGAAGGGTTTCAGCGCGGTCGGGCATCCAGTACTGTTCACTGTCGGTAAATACCCAGTTATTAAGACAGATATAATAATAACTTCTGAAGCAATCCATACCCGGTACGTTTTGGTCGTATTCCCCCGTTTCATCGGTTATATCTATTTTACAGTAAAGCCGGTTATCCACGTAAAAAGCCATATAATCAGGAGTCCATTCAAAGCCGTAAATATGGTATTCGTTGGCAATATCGGTATTGTCAAAGCTATACCTTAAAGCTCCTTCTAAAATATTTCCTCTGCCCGAAATGGCAGAATTGCTAAAGGTTCCGTCGTCCTTTCTGTACCATTTGTGAAGCCCCGTACTAAAGGAATTATCGGCAGAGACTTCAAATATATCAATTTCGCCCGAATAGGTGGCTTTGTTCCATGGCGCGGTATCGGGACGAAGCCAGAAGGAGGGCCACATTCCCTTTTTAAAGGGTACCTTCGCCCGCATTTCCAGATAGCCGTATTTATAAACCATAATATCCCGCGTTGGAGCGATTATTGAAGGTATTATAGTTAAGACCCGTTTCGGTTTTATCAAGGTTGGTATCAATAGGGTCAGCGGTAAAGTAACAATCAAAGCTGTACCAGACGTGTGACTTTAAATTATCCTTATCTATAACGTATTCCTTGCCCGAAGCGCTGTTTTTAAGAAGCGCAGAGTTCCAAGGAAGCGCCGTAGCAATATTTATTCTGAGAGCATCTTCAATACCGGAAGCCATAACCGAAAAGGAAAGCTTATAGGTATGCCCCTCGGCAGAATCCCCCACTCTTATTACGCCGCCTGTATGAGAATCAAAAGCAAACGCCTTTACCCTTTGCCCGTCTTTATTAACGGCTTTTTCCTTTGCGCCGAAATAAAGAGAAGAATCAGTAAAAGCTTCAAGGTTATCGGCAAGACAGGAAATGCTGTAATACGTAGCGTTATTTGCGGGAAAAACCTTGCTGTTTACAAGTTTACGGCAGGATTTGTCGGAATACCAAAGCAGCGGGGTTGCGGTGTTGTTTTCAATTTTGGGGAAAGGAGTTCCCGGTGCGCCGTCAACTATTGCAGAGCAGTATTCCACCCCGTTGCTTGATGACTGAAAATTAACCACCACATTGCCTTCTTCAACCTGATTTACGGCAACCTGACGTATAACCGCTCGGGGAGTAGATACGATTTTATAGGGGTAGTAGGTTTTTCCGTCAACGGTATAGGACGTGTAATCCTTGCCGTCGCTCCCTTTTGCAGACTCAACACGCTCCGCCATAAAAGAAGCGGCGTGACAGTGAAGAGAAAGCATTGGGACGCTGTTTTCAAAGGTGGTTGTGGTAAGGTAATAGGTGTAGGTGCGTTGCTCTCCCGCTTTTTCACCCTTTAATCTTAATCCGGCGGATGCGTAATTATCGCTGTAGTTTGAATAAGAAAAAGCATTTGCGCCGGTATTGATTTTGCTTTTTTTACGGTCACCGCAAAGAAAAAGCGTAAAATCGCCTTCTTCAATAACCTCATAAGTTATTGTTACCGCATAGGTGGTGTTTTCCTTGGGTACAATGGCGTAGCCGTCCTTATCGCGGAGAATAAAGTTGGAATAGGCGCTCCAGACCGACAGCGCCTAGCCGTTTTCGTTAACCGACGCAGAGTAAACCCCGTCGTTTATATAAGCAACACCTTTAAGCTGAGGTTTAGCTTCAATGCCCGAATAATCGACCGAAAAACCGTCGTTGGGTCAGTCTATAAATTTTGCATATAAATGGGCATCGTAAGGAAAACTGAGCGGTACGGTAACGGTGTTTGTTTCATTGCCTTCACCGTCATACCAACCCGCAAAATATTTGCCCTCCGGAACAAAAGAGGGAAATTCGTTATGGTTATAAGCAGTGCCCGCGGGTACATTAAGCCTTGTCACGTAATCTCCTTCGTGCAGGAAAAGCACACCGTCTGTTTGTTCGGCAGATACACTGACAAATGAAAAAACCAAAGAAAGAATTAAACAAAAAGACAAAATAACCCTAATAGCTTTTTTCATTTTACACACTCCCTTAAGAAAAAAACCGCGAAGACCAGTTTCGCGGTTTTAAGGAATTATTCTTCTTCAGCTTCTTCGGCTTCTTCGATTTCATCGGAATCAATAACTAATTCCTTAATTTCGCCCGCAAGCTCCTTTTTCTTTTTGATAAGTGCTGCAATTCCTACGGCGGCGGCACCTGCTATTACAACTGCACCTGCAGCCATTAAGATTTTTTCAGTCAGCGTTAATTTTCTCATTTAGTATTCCTCCTGACATCATTTTTTTATATTTTACCACAAGTTATTAAAAAAATCAACAATATCATTGGTTATTTAAGACGAAGGCGGGAGGAAAGGAATATAATAGCCTGACCCGGAACGCCAAGAACGAACAACAGCCAAATATGTCCGCCGCCCAAAACCATAACGGTAAGATAAACGCTTGTTATAAGCGTCCACCAGATAACCGATGAAATGATAAAACCAAAAAGACGTTTGCCCCAAAGGGAATTAAAAACAAGTGTAACTATACAGGAAACGGGAACCGCGTAAATAAATACCAGCCAGTCGCCTTTAAGCCCTAAATTAAAGCTTTTGAAATTCAAAAAGATAAAAACGGCAATAAGCCACACGATTACAACCGAAATCAGGGTGATTATAAGGCGGTTACCCCTTTTTCTTTTACGTTGTTCCTTACGTTCTTCCGCGTAAGCCTTATGTTCTCTGGTTAAAAGATAGTCCACCGTAACGCCAAAATTATCAGCAATTGATTTAAGAACCGATACGTCGGGTATAGATTCTCCCCTTTCCCATTTTGAAACGGCTTTATCCGAATAATTAAGCTTTTCGGCAAGGTCGTTTTGGGTAAGTCCGGAGGTTTTGCGAAGTTCTGCTATATTGGCGGCGATAATATCGTTAAGTTCTTTCAAAACCGTCACCTCATTGTCAAAAAATTAAAAATTTTGAATATACTTTACTATTATATGTATTATACCACCCTTTTTTATGCAAATCAAGAGGTTTTTAAATCGCTCTACCGACAGTAGAATTTGCTTGTAGAGTTTTCCTACCATTTTTCCACACACCCTTTAAGCGTTTTATTTGACTTATTTCGTCAAATATAGTATTCTATTTCTATAGGTTGTTCACAATTTATTAAACTTTAAAACAGACAGGAGTTACTCTATGAGAGCAGACGGTAAAAAAGTTAAAAGCGACGACGGCGAATACGCAGTTGTTCCCCACATTATGGTGGAAAGAAACGACTCCCTGAACTTTATTGAAATTGACGTACCCATGGCGCCCATGCAAAAATATCTCCACGAAAAGAGAAAGGAAGGCCACAACATCAGCCATCTTGCCCTTGTACTTGCGGCTTACACCAGAATTATGGGCGAATTCCCCTTATTAAACCGCTTTATTGTTAACCGCAAAATTTATGCCAGAAAAGAACTTGCCGTTGGTATGGTTGTTCTTAAAAGCGAATCGGACAACGGCACTATGTCGAAGGTTAAATTTGACCCTGCCGACACCGTTTTTGAGGTTAACGACAAAATAAACGAATACGTTACCACCAACCGCAAATCGGGTGACAACAACAAAACCGACAAGCTGGTCAGCGTTCTTTTAAAAATCCCCGGACTTCTTTACTGGGGCGTGAAAATCTTTAAATGGATGGATAAGCACGGAATTTTGCCTTACGCGATTATTGATGCTTCCCCCTTCCACACAAGTATGAGCATTACTAACCTTGCAAGTATCCGTACCAATCATATTTTCCACCATATTTATAATTTCGGCACCACCAGCGTTTTCCTTGCAATGGGAAACACAAGAGAGGTTGCTGTTCGCAAGGGCGGAGAAATAGTTTTTGAAAAGTGTATGCCCTTCGGTTGCGTTATGGACGAAAGAATTTGTTCCGGCGTTTATTACGCCAAGGCGTTCAGAAAGTTTAAAAATTATCTTGAACATCCTGAGCTTCTTGAAATAAAGCCCGCCCCCGAAGCGATAATAAAGGAAGTTCCGTATATAAAGGATATTAAAGCCGCAAAATCGGCAAAAAAAGCTGCCAAGAAGGCAAAAAAAGCTTCGTAAAATTTAAAAGCATCAACCAAAGGGAGTTGGTTGATGCTTTTTTCTATTCTTCCATAAATAAAGTCATTGGATCGGAATAAGCGCCGTTTATAAGCAGCTCCAGATGTAAATGCTCTTTATCGGCACATTCGTTTGTAACAATGCCGATTTCTCCTATAATTTCTTCCACGCTGACCACGTCACCCTTTGTAACCGTAACGTTTTTAATTCCGCAGTATTTAAGGACTATTCCGTCACCGTGGTCTATGGTGACTACTGTGCCGTAAACCGTATTTTCTTCTACCGACAAAACCTCCCCTGCCGCCGCAGACACCACTACCGTAGCAAATTCGGGGGTAATATCGGTACCTAAATGCACCCGCATATCGTTAAAGGTTTTTGAATACTGCAAAGAGGTTTCGCTAAAGCCTTTTGTAACGCTGCCGCCAATAGGCAACACAAAATAGGGAACCTTTTCTTCGGTATCAATTTGGGTAGTTTCTTCGCTCTCGCTATTCTCGTTTACTTCGGTTTGCTTACTGCTTGTCTGGGGGACAACGGGTGCAGACGGAACCTTTTCAAATTCACTGATTTCACCGCTGTTTTTCTCTTCATTTTGGGGGGATACCGAATCCATAGCGCTGTAGGCGGCAACACCGATTACGGCAATACACACCGCAAGAACAAAATAAAAGCCTTTGCCTGCAAGGAATTTAGCCACTTTTGAATCATAAAACTTCATTTTCAACACCTCTGTGAATTAGTATTGACGGCATTTGTTCATTTTATTCACCTTAAAAGTTTAAAATCTATTCACAGAAACGTAAAATTTTTAATTTATATTATAAATGTACCAAACGGAAGCCGCATCCGTTTGACTACAGTTTCCCTTTAGGGGAACTCTCTCCTCAAACCCCTTAAAAGACAAGCACCCCGCCAAAAGCGGGGCGTTTGTCTTTATTTTACTAATTTATCGCTTAAATCTGCAAGCTGTTCAAAGCTTAACTGTTCGCTTCTTACGTTTGTATCCAAGCCCATTTGAGAAAGGGCGTCTGCAATTTTGCTTTTGTCGATTTTCAAGGTGTTGGCAACGGTGTTGCAAAGAGTTTTTCTTCTTTGGGCAAAACACGCTTTAACTAAAGCAAAAAAGAAATTTTCGTCCTTTACCTTTACGGGGCAATCCTTTAAAACCTTAAGCTTTATAACGGCTGAATCAACGTTTGGCGGCGGCATAAAGGATTCCCGCCCAACATCGAAGAGTATTTGCGCTTCGGCATAATAAGCCACCGCTACGGTGACTGCGCCCGCTTCACGGGAGCCTACTTCGGCGCAAAGGCGCTCTGCCGCCTCCTTTTGCACCATTACGGTGATACTGTCAATGGGGAGCTTGCTTTCCAGCAACTTCATAATAAGGGGCGAGGTTATATAATAAGGCAAATTGGCGCAAACCACAACTCTTTCGCAATCATAAAACTTTTCCTTTATAAGAGAATTCAGGTCAAGCTTTAAAGCATCGCCGAAAACCACCTCTGCATTAGGGTAATCTTTAAGGGTGACCTCCAAAACGGGCTTTAAGCGGTTATCTAATTCAATTGCCACAACCCTTTTAGCCACTTTGGCACATTCCACCGTAAGTACGCCTATACCGGGGCCGATTTCAAGCACACCGGTATTACTGTCGGCGCTCTCCCTTGCCATAGCAGGGCAAACGTCGGGGTCAATAAGAAAATTTTGCCCCAAGGATTTTTTAAAAGAAAAACCAAGAGGTTTTAAAAGTTTTTCTACGGTTTTTATGTCAGCAAGTCCCATTATTCAACTACTACTTCTCCGTTTTCTTTAACCGTTACGGTCATACCCGTTTTTACGTATTCCAAAAACTCTTCGCCCAAAGAATCAACAACAGGCATTTTTACACCTTCAAGCCAGACGTCGGCAAGTATAACGCCCGCCGCGGCAAGGGAATCAATAGGTTCGCTGAAAAGCATACACGCGGGTTGCCTTTCCATAGCGCAGGCGCAGTAAAGCACAAGACCGCCGGTGGTGGAACCAATAGTCATTGGCAAACAAAGGGCTTTACCCAACATTTCGTGACCGTAAAGGTCGGGGTTGTTTTGGTCGCCGCAGGTGGCTTTTTTATCGCCGAACTGCAAAGCCTTCTGGAAAGAAGCAAGGGTATTGAGTCCGCCGTGGCTGACCAGCGCCTGCGCGCTTACGGTACCGGGGGCAACAACTCTGCCTTTAAAAGTTTTCATTTTGCTTTACCTCCCTTTGTAATTTGCTCTAAAATTTCGTCGTCGGTATAATACCTTGCGGTGGTGTAGGTACGAAACTTATTACTGGAAGTAATAACCGGCATTTTAGCGCACAAGGGATTATTCATATACATAAGAGGACAAATATAAGAGGTAATAACCCCCGTTGCCTTAAGGCGGGCTGCGTATTCGGTTTTCTCAAAGGCTTCAAGCACCTTGGGAGCGGCGGTAAATACGGTGGGGATAATAACCTTTTTGTTACCCGCGTCTTTAAGAGCGGCTTCAACCCTGTCTGTCCAGCTTTTAAGCTGTTCTAAACTCATATGAGGACAACCCATAAAGCAAAGCTTGGGTTCGGCATCCTTATTTTTCCAAATAACGGGGTAGTTATCGTAAACCTTTTGAAGCTCGGCATCGTCAATAACGTAAACCTGCGCGCCTTCCTTAATAAGACCTTCCCCCAGCTCCTTGGCTTCGGGAGTAAGGCCGTCAATATGATAAAGTCCTACCGCGCCGTTGGAAGCGGTGGCGGCGCCGAAATCCTTAAGGTAAGTACAAGCCGCGTCGTCAAGCTCATTACCAATCCACTTATCAAGCCCTTTAACGTAGGGAACGGCTTCCATAACCTTCATACCGATAGCTGAGCCTAAAAGCTGGGCTTCTGGCTTTTTGGTGGTTTTAATTTCAACAACCCAAGTTGCTTTTCTGCCTTCGTCGGTTAAAAGGCCGAATTCGGGAACGAAGCCTGCAATTGAACCCATAATATCAATTATACCCGAATTACGGTTACAACGCGCGCCCAATACGGAATTGGCGTAAACAACGGCGCTGGACTCCGCCCACGAAAGAACGTCACCCTTTTGGGGTTTATTGCCCATTTCTTCCATATAACAGGTACAGGTAAAAGCGTCGTCGCTAAGCAGTCCCAACTGTTTCAGTTGTTCTTCATAAAAATCCTGCTTTGAATACATAAACTTATTAAAAATAAGTTTTTGCAAAAGGTTTGCAGGAACGTTTTTGTCCAAGGGACGGGGGTCAACCGAAAACTGCTGACCGGATACAACCCCTGCGTCAATAAGCTTTTGCATAAGGTCAAAAACAGGGGTCATCATTTTAAGACCGAAGGAAGTAACCAGATGGTTATATTTGCTTGTTACGGGAACGAGTCGCTCTGCGCCGAAAAGGGAGCCGTAGCGTACTACCGATTCCATAACCTTCGCCTTAATTTCACCTTGTTTTCCGTTCAAAATATCCTTTTGTTCATCGGTGAGAATCATATTATATTCCATTTTTTAATTCTCCTTATCTGCAAGACGTTTTGCAAAGTCACAAAGCTCTTCCTTGTTGTAAAACTCAACCGTTAAGGTGCCTTTGCCGTCTTTGCCCGTTTTTACGGTAACGGGACGGCCCAAGGCTTCCTTTAAAGAAAGGGCAACTTCACGGTGGAAATTGTTTACTTTAGGCTCTTTTTTAGGTGCGGCGGGCTTTTTCTTCGCCATATTTTCAAGCTCTCTTACGCTTGCTCCCAAAAGCGCCGAACGGAACATTGCCTGCTGCTTTTCACCCTCGGCAGAAAGCAACGCTCTGGCGTGACCCGCGGTAATTCTGCCTTCGCGCAAGGCTGTAAGCATATCTTCGGGGAGCTTTAAAAGACGCAAAGCGTTTGTTACAGCGGCGCGGGATTTACCTACACGCTCGGCGGTTTGCTCCTGAGTTAATGAAAAGCGTTCAATTAAAGTGGAATAACCCATTGCCTCTTCATAAGGGTTAAGGTCTTCACGCTGAAGGTTTTCAATAAGGGCTGCTTCGGCGGCGGCTTGCTCGTCCATTTCCTTTATAACGGCGGGAACACGGTAAAGCCCCGCAATTCTGCAGGCTCTCCAGCGGCGTTCGCCCGCAATTATTTCGTACCTTCCGCTGGCTCTGGGGCGTACCACAATAGGCTGCAAAAGTCCGTGGCGTTCAATACTTGCGGCAAGCTCGTTTAAGGCTTCCTCGTCAAAATCCTTGCGGGGCTGTTCGCGGTTTGGTTCAATTTCATTTATATCAAGCTCGCTTAAGCGGCCTTCATCGGTTGCGTTTTCGCTGAATAATGCATCAAGCCCTCTTCCAAGGCCTCCTCTTTTTGCTGCCATAACTTAAATCCTCCTGTTACGTTTAAGAAATTCTTCCCCTAAACGGTCGTAAGCAACAGCGCCCTTACCCCGTTTGTCGTAGTACTGAATGGGCATACCGTAGCTGGGGGCTTCGCTTAACCTTACCGAACGGGGAATAGCGGTTGCGTAAAGCTTACCTGCAAAGTATTTCTTTATTTCGGCAACAACCTGATTGGTTAAATTAAGTCTGCCGTCGTACATTGTAAGAACCACGCCTTCAAGCTCTAAGGTGGGGTTGTAAAGGCGTTTTATCTGGCGGATAGACGCCATAAGCTGGGAAAGTCCCTCAAGGGCAAAATATTCGCACTGTATGGGAACAAGCACGGTATCGCTTGCAACAAGTGCGTTTATGGTAATAAGCCCCAAAGACGGAGGACAGTCGATAAAAATATAATCGTATTGGTCTCTTACTCGGGCTAAGGCCAGTTTTAACTGTTCGTGACGGTTTTCAATTTCTATCATTTCAACCTCTGCCGCCGCAAGGTTCATATCCGACGGCACAACGTCAACGTTTTTAAATTCAGTATGTATAACCGCCTCTTCGGCGCTGTATTCGCCTATAAGAAGACCGTAAGCCGAACGAGGAATATCCCGTTTGCTTATTCCGTATCCGCTTGTGGAATTTCCTTGGGGGTCACAATCGGCAAGAAGCACCTTTTTACCGCTTATGCCCAGCGCCGAAACCAAATTAACAGCCGTTGTCGTTTTGCCGACACCGCCTTTTTGGTTAACCACAGCAATAATTTTTCCCAATGTTGTCACCTCTGAAAGATATATATAACCATTATACCAAAAACAAACAGTAATTGCAATTCTAATTACTTTATGGTATCATATATTTAGAAAATAAAAAGGATGGTATTATTATGAAACGCCTTATACCGGTATTTATTTGCATTATTCTCTGTTTTGTTTTGGGCGGCTGCGCCCCCGGTGGGTATCTTAACTCTACCGACGGCGAAATAACGGTTAGTATGCCCGAAGTAAAGGACCCTGCTCTTCCTGAATTTACCGAAGAGCAAAAGCTTATTCTCGGTAAATGGGACCTTGTTTCAATTACCGTTGACGGCACTCCCACCACTTATGAGAATTCTTATTATCATTTTGCCGAAACGGGCACCTGCACCGTTTTAATCAGCGGCACCAAAACCGACGGCGGCTTTAAGTTTTTGGAAAACAGCCTTTATATCGACGGCAAAAAGGTAACCTACACAATAGAAAACGATACCCTTACAATAACCGACGAGGGCGGAAAAATCCACCTTTTAACAAAATCGGCACAGCAGTAATTAAATACTCGGAATAAAAACAGTCACAACCCCCTATTCGGGAGTTGTTCTTAGGGATAAAATGCCTAAAAAAGTAAATTTTTGCGTTCTAATGTGTTAAAAAGCCGTGGTATGCGTCAGCATTACCACGGCTTTTCGCCTTTTATTCCACTAAAAATTTATCTTTTTTAGGTGCGAAG
>JAZRKJ010000006.1:0-3034 GCA_045646245.1 Acutalibacteraceae bacterium | reverse complement strand
GACAAGACATAGGAGAAATCTTAAGAAAACTATGCAACCAAAAAGGCGTAGAAATCATTGAGGCGGAGGCATGCCCAGACCATATACATATGCTAGTAAGCATACCACCGTATATAAGTATAGCACAGTTTATGGGATATCTCAAAGGAAAAAGTAGTTTAATGATTTTCGACCGACATGCAAATCTAAAATACAAGTACGGAAGTAGAAATTTTTGGTGTAGGGGATATTATGTAGATACAGTCGGTCGAAATAAAAAAGTAATAGCTGAATATATAAGAAATCAGTTAGAAGAAGATTTTGCAGCAGAACAAATGAGCATAAAAGAATATATTGACCCGTTTACGGGTGACAAGAGAAAGTAGGCAAAAAAAGACAGCCGCACGTGAGCGGCTGCCCGAGATGGTAATGCGTTGTCAAACTTTCGAGGTCCCTTTTAGGGACCTAGCCAGTAGGCGCCCCTTATAGGGGCTGTGCATACCACTAGTTTACTAGTGGTTATGATTTTAAAACTTTATTGGTCGGTTACGGGGGTGGAAGAAGTGTCGGAGCTTGTGTTGTTTTCGGGCGGGGCAGGTTTTACCTTGCTGTAGTAAATGACTATTTTATCGTCAGGGCTTAAAGAATCACCTGCGGCAGGGTCGGACTTTACAACTTCGTGGTAGCCAACCGAATCGTCTTCTATTTCGTAGAAGGTTATGTTTTTGTAAGAAAAACCGCGTTTAAACAGCTCTATAAGCGCTTGTTCTTCGGTTTTGCCGTGAAGATTAGGCATAATAAGAACTTCGGGTCCAAGGCTTAAAGTAACGTAAATGGTGGTGTCACGCTTAACTTCGGTACCCGCTTTATAGTCCTGGTCAACAACGATACCCGCTTCTTTGGAAGAATATTTCTTACCGAGAATTTGGAATTTGAATTCGGGGTAACGGTTGCAAAGCTCCTCAAAAGTAAGGTCGTCTTTAGTAAAGTCGGGCACTTCAAGAAGAAGTTCGTCGCTTTGAGACGGGGTAGAACTGCTTTCTACAATGGAAGAAATATCGCTGTCGGTTGAAGAATTGTCAACGGGAGCGCCGCCGTTACCCGAAAGACCTTTCCAGATAAGCCATCCGAAAAGGAAAAGAATAAGAATTGCGCCCGCGGTAATCAGGGCGGAGAGAACAGCCGCTTTTTTTGCGGAGGTATCTTTCTTCTTTGAAACGGTGTTAACGGCAATGGGGCGAACCTCTTTATTATGAACCTCTTTGGGGGTAATAGCCGCAAAAGAAGTGGTCATATCAATGGCGGGTGAAATGTCGATTTTAAATTCTTCCATTGTTTTGGTTCTGTTGTCCTTGGTAATCTGCAAGGCGTTAGCAAGGGTGGTAAGAACGGGCTTTGGAAGAGATTCCGCAATTTTGGCGGGGATAGACATTTTATCGTCGGTAATGCGCTCGTTAGCTTCGGGTAAGGTGGAGCCCATAAGAACTCTGAACAAAGTGGAAGCAAAACCGTATACGTCGGTTGATTCATCCATTTCGCCGTCGTCAAGTCCGTACTGTTCCGCGGCGGCATAGCCGGGGAAAATCTGAGAGTTAATGGGACTGCTGGATTTGCGGAGCTGAGAAATTGCAAAGCCCGAAAGACGAAGCTTGCCGTCACGCCCTACAATTACGGTTTCCGGAGAAATTCCGCCGTGGATAACACCTGCTTTATGTAGCGCGGAAACCGAAGAAATAAGGGGCATAAATAAGGATTTTGCTTGTTCCCACGAAAGAGTACCGCCGTTGCGAAGTAAAAATTCACGAAGGGTTATACCCGGTACGGCTTTGGTAATAATATAAGCGGTATTGTTACATTCAAGAATATCGCAAATGGTGGGTAATGCAACAATGGAAAGTGAACGGATTTTTTTGGCAAGGTCCACAAAATCCATTAAAGCGGCGTTAAAGGCGAATTCGTTATCGCCCACAATACCAACGCTTAAATTTTCATTTCTTTTAGCAAGAGGAACGGGGAGAAATTCACGAATATTTATAATACAGTTGGCGTCACTGTCCCAACCGATATAAGTAATACCTTCGCCGTTGGTTTCCAACACTTTTCCTATAATGTATTTTCCTTGAATACGGGTTTTAATGGGTAACGTTCCCGCAGGGTTTGGTGTTCCTGCAGTATGGCCGCAAATGGGGCAAACGGTTTCACCGCCGTTATCATTCATACAGCCCATACAAAGTTTGTCGAAAGTAAGCATAAAAAGGGTCCTTTCAAATTTAGTGATAAATAATTATATCATAATTTTAAATATTATTCAAGAGGTACAAGAGTTTTGAAGACACAGGTGTGCTTGGGGGTTATGGTGCGGTCTTCGTGAAGGGAACCGAAGTACCAATGCTTAAATTTACAAAGTCGGCTGATTTGGTCGAAATAACCGTTTATTTTGGTAATAAGCTCGGTTTCTCCCCGGCGAAGCTGCATAGCGCTTTTTACGGGAGCAGGAGGTTCGTGGGTTAAAATATAATCCACGCTTCTGCCGTTTTCATCAAGAAGCTTTGCGCCCTCCGCCATTTCTTCGGGGGTGGCTATTTCCTGACGCCACCAGGTTCCGCCTTCAACACGCATATCCTTATCGGTGCTTTCTCCACCGCCAAAGGTGAAATATCGGTTACCCTCAATTTCAAAAATTTGGCCGCGCATAAGGTGAATAAGGTTGCCTTTTATACGGTGTACCATACCGCCGTGCCAATAGGTGACTCTTGCTCTATTTATGGTATCCATATTATCGTGGGTTCCATCCACAAAAGCAGTTACAAATCTGCGGGTAGAAAGAAAATCAATAACTTCACGTTCTGTTTTATCGCCGTTAAATATATATCCAAAATCGCCGCACACTATAAGTACATCGCCGCTCTTTAACTTTCTGAAACTTTTTTCATAAAGCCTTTCAAGGTTTCCGTGCATATCGCCCGTTATGTATACCACAAAAATCACCCCTATCTTTGTAAAATTATGCTTTAAATTTACAGCAAACTATGTTAATATATATAATATATCATAT
>JAZRKJ010000005.1:0-16308 GCA_045646245.1 Acutalibacteraceae bacterium | reverse complement strand
AAAAATCCTCCACTTTAAAATTCTTCGACCCTAAACGAGTAGAATTTTGAGGGATTTTTGGTGCGGAGGAGCTTATAAAGCTGGCGCTTATACGCGACGACAAACCGAAAAGCGCCTAAATTATGCCGTTTAGGGCAGATTCGGATTATTCGTGTTTGCTTAACCTATTGACGGCAGAAAAGAAGAGCTTAAAAGTATTGCGGCGTTTTGACAAGTAAGTACAGAAAGTTGTAAAAATTAAAGGACAGAATATACGGAGCGCTCCGCATATTCTGTCCTTTTAAAGTTACCGAATAAATGGATTTTTCAACCGTATGTCATAAATGTATTGAAAAAATTCCGCAGGGGTTGTACCATATTTTTGAAAGGAGAGATTTTATGAAATGCGAAGTAATAATTGATCCAAACTGTGAAGAACAAGTTTTGATATATGCAAAAGAAGAAACCGAGCTTGTAAAAAGTATAAAAGCCTTAACCGAAGAGTGGAGCGAAGGCTTTTGGGGGTATAGCGGTAAAGAAATGGTCAAGCTTTGTTTTGCCGACGTTTACTGCTTTTCCATTATGGATAACAAGGTTTACGCGGTATGCGAAAAAGAAAAGTTTCAAATAAAAGAACGCCTTTACGTTATAGAAGAAAAACTACCCGATTCCTTTATAAAAATAAACCAGTCGTGTATTGTTAATTTGAATAAAGCCGAAAGATTTGACGCTTCAATTTCGGGTACGCTTAAAATCTTACTTAAAAACGGCTATACCGATTACGTTTCAAGGCGTCAACTGAAATTTATTAAAGAAAGGATAGGAAGTAAAAATGAATAAATATCTTAAAGAGTTTTTACACCGCGGCGCGGTATTCGGCGGGGGAGGACCTATTATAGCGGGAATCATTTACGCCGTTCTGGATAAGACTGTGAATAATTTTTCTTTGGACGGGAAAGAGGTGCTTGTGGCTATTGTTTCAACCTACCTTTTAGCCTTTATTCAGGCGGGTGCGTCGGTGTTTAATCAAATTGAAGAATGGAACGTGCTGAAATCTACTCTTTGCCATTTTTCTTTAATTTACGTTGCTTATTTAGCTTGTTATCTTGTAAACAGTTGGATACCGTTTAGAATTGCTGTAGTGCTTATTTTTACTCTTATTTTTCTGTTGGGGTATTTGGCGGTTTGGCTGACGGTGGTTATTTCGGTAAAAGCCGTAAGTAAAAAATTGAATAAAAAAATTAAATAAGCTTCTTTATTCAAGCGGTGTTGATTTTTTAAAAATAATATTGTATTATGTTTACGTAGTTTTTTTGAATAAGGAGCGGCTATGGGAAGGTTTAAAAAAGCACTGAAAGTTATTGTGGCTCTTGTTTTGGTTGTGGTTTTAATTGCAGTAGGGTACGTGGGGTACTTGTTTATTCAGTATTCCAGAATTGCCGACAATACGGAAATTATACCCGAAAACAGCGCGCAGCAGGGTGAAGTAACTACTTCTTCGGAATATAGCGCGATGATTTATAATATAGGCTTCGGCGCTTATACCAAGGATTTTACCTTTTTTATGGACGGCGGTAAGCAGTCCCGCGCTAAAAGCAAAGAAAGCGTAATTGAATGTATAAACGGTTCGACGCAGTTGGTTGAAGGCTTTAATCCCGATTTTATACTGTTTCAGGAGGTGGATACCGATTCCACCAGAAGTTACCACGCAGACCAACGAAAAATGCTTACCCAAAGGTTTAATAATTATAACAGTGCCTTTGCGGTGAATTACCATTCGGCGTATCTTGCCTATCCGTTTAATGAACCTCACGGTGCTTCAAACAGCGGTATACTCACTTTAAGTAAGTATAAAATATCTTCTTCCTTGCGCAGAAGCTTGCCTATTTCCACGGGGATAAGTAAATTTCTTGATTTGGACAGGTGCTATTCGGTGTCAAGAATACCTGTTGATAACGGCAAGGAGCTTGTTATATATAACGTTCATCTTTCGGCTTACGGCGGAAGCGATGAAATCAGAACAGCGCAAATGACTATGCTGTTTAACGATATGAAGTCGGAATACGAAAAGGGTAATTATTGCCTTTGCGGAGGGGATTTTAACCACGATTTTACGGGTACTTCAACCCAAGAACTAAACGGCGGCGCCACGGTGGATTTCGGCTGGGCACAGCCTTTCCCCGAAGAGCTTTTGCCTGAAGGTATAAGCAGGTGTACAAATTATTCTTCTTCCGAGCTTATACCCACCTGCCGTAATTGTGACGTGCCTTATAAAGAAGGCAATTTTACAATTATTGTGGACGGCTTCCTTGTAAGTGATAACGTGGAGGTCAGCAAAGTGGAAAACGTTGAAAACGGCTTTACTTATTCCGACCATAACCCCGTTTTGCTTAAATTCAGTTTGAAATAGAAAAGTATTTTTAACAGTAAAAGCCGTTTGTAAAAAAGGCTAAAACCGTGAATTTACGGAGGTATTTTTATGTTTGATGCAAAAAAAGTGAAAGAACAATGCGTTTTGTGGATACAAGAGTTTTTCAATAAAAACGGCGCGGACTGTAACGCTGTTGTTGGTATATCCGGCGGAAAAGACAGTTCCATTGCGGCGGCGCTTTGCGTTGAAGCATTAGGAAAGGACCGTGTTATAGGTGTGCTTATGCCCAAGGGTGAACAGCACGATATTGATATGGCGTATTTGCTTGTAAACCATTTGGGTATAAAGCATTACGTTATAAACATTAAGGACGCCGTTGACGCTATTATTAAAAATATCCCCGACGAACTGCCCCTTACAAGTCAGTCATTGCAAAACATTCCGCCGAGAATAAGAATGTCTACGTTATACGCGGTGTCTCAAAGCTGTAACGGAAGGGTGGTAAACACCTGCAACCTTTCGGAAGACTGGGTTGGCTATTCTACAAGATACGGCGATTCCGTAGGTGACTTTTCACCTCTTTCCAACCTTACCGTAACCGAAGTAAAAGAAATCGGTTATTTGTTGGGACTTCCTAAAGAGCTTGTAGACAAAACTCCGATTGACGGCTTGTGCGGAAAAACCGATGAGGAAAATTTAGGCTTTACCTATGCCGAGCTTGATAAATATATAAGAACCGGCGAAATTGAAGACCTTGATAAAAAGGAATTGATTGATAAAAAGCATAAAGCCAACCTTTTTAAACTACAGCTTATGCCTTGCTTTAAACCTGAAATGTAAAGAAAAGGGACTGTAAAAACATTGTTTTTACAGTCCCTTCGTTTATATTTTAGTATGGCGCGGGGGAATTTTTAAGAGCTTCTAAAAGCTCACTCAGCTTACCTTTTGCAAGACCGATATGTTCATCTGCCGCACCGTAGTAAATTCTTATTTCATCCTTTTCTTCGTCGGCAATGGCACCGCAGGGGAAAACAACGTTTCCTACTCTGCCGTCGGTTTCAAAGGGCTCGGTGGGGGTGAGTATCCAACGGTCAAGGAGTGCCGTTATTTTAGACGGGTCTTTAAGGTCTAAAAGCATAGCGCCTATAGAATAACAGAATTCTCCGTTTTCTTTCCAAACACCGTGGATAATTTCAAGCCAGCCGTCTTTTGTTTTTATTGGGGGAGTAGGGCCGATTTTCCAGTTGGAAAAAGAAACGCTTTCAGGGTATAAAAGCGGACGGTGATGTCCCCAATAAACAAGGTCGGGAGAATATGAAATCCAAATACTGGCTCTCAGTATATCGGTATCGGGAATACATTCAGGCTCTTCGGGGCAATGAACGTTATAAGGGCGGTCAAGCCGTACATAGAGTCCATCGATTTTTTCAGGGAAAAGGCAGGGAACACGGTTTGCGGGAAGGGCAACACAGTCAACAAATTCTGCCGTTTCAAAATCCTTAGTCTTGTAAAGCAACGCACAGGGACCGCTGCCTTTTACCTGACCGGGACGAATAATATAGTAGGTGTCATCAATTTTTGTTACTCTGGGGTCGATTACCCAACCGTCGAAGGTGCCGGGGCAATCGCCGCTCCAATCATCACTCAAAAACAGGGGAGTGGGGTTAATGTCGAAGTTAATGCCGTCGTCACTCTTTGCTACGTGGATACCGCACAGACTGTTGTTTATGCGTTCCTTGTAAAAAGCGGCAATAAGTAAAAGCGTTTTTCCGTTATACATAGTCTGACCGCAGTTAAAAACCGCGTTGGTTTTAAGTGGGAAATCCTCTTTTGTGATTATAGGATTCTTTTGATTACGGTGCATTATGTATTCTTCGCCTCTAAATTTTGTAATCATTGTTTTTCCTCAGTTCATTAGGGTATACTTTATTTTAGCACCCCTAATAAGTTTAGTCAACTGTTATTGGGTCGAAGATAGTCTGTTTTTAATATATATACAAAAAAAGAGTATTATTTTGTATATTTTACATAATATAAAGCAAAGAAGTTCAATAATTTTAATTTATTTTTCACTAAAATGACTTGAAAATTGCTTCTATGTTTGTTATGATATTTTTAGGAAGTAATATTCCGAAAAAAGGAGAAGAATTAAATGACGGTAAATGATTGCAGATTTTACGGTGAAATCATTTACAATTCCTATGAATACTTTGGATCTTTTTACAAAGAAGAAAGTACTCTCTTCAGGGTTTGGGCTCCCGACGCCGATACTGTTTCGGTGGTAGGAGATTTTAACGGCTGGAACGGCTATACCAACGTAATGAAAAGAAGTGAAACGGGAACCTTCGAATTAAGCATACCCGGTATTAAAATTTTCGATAATTATAAATACGCCGTTACTAAAGGCGATAAAACCGTCCTTAAAGCCGACCCTTATGCTAAACATTTTGAAACGCCTCCCGGAACCTGTTCAAAGGTTTACAGCGATAATTATATTTGGAAAGATGAAAAGTGGCGTGAGAAAAAAGCGGGGGAGAATATTTACGAAGCTCCCGTAAACGTTTACGAAGTTCATTTAGGCTCTTGGAAAAGAAATGCCGACGGCAGTTTTTTAAATTATATAGATGCGGCCAAATCTCTTGCCGATTACGTAAAAGAAATGGGCTACACCCACGTAGAGCTTATGCCCATTATGGAGTACCCTTACGAAGGTTCATGGGGGTATCAGGTAAGCGGTTACTTTGCTCCCACTTCCCGTTACGGCACACCTGAGGATTTTAAAAGGTTTGTAGATATTCTTCACAGCAAGAATATCGGCGTAATACTTGACTGGGTACCTGCCCATTTCCCGAAAGACGAGCCTTTTCTTTACCGTTTCGACGGCACTCCTCTTTACGAATATTCCGACGACAGAAAAGGCGAACACAAAGAATGGGGTACCGCGGTATTTGATTACGGAAAAGTTGAAGTAATGAACTTCCTTATAGGAAGCGTTTGTTATTGGATAAAGGAATACCATATTGACGGTTTGCGTGTTGATGCGGTGGCGTCTATGCTTTATCTTGACTACGGGCGCAAGGACGGCGCTTGGGTTCCTAATTCTTACGGCGGAAAAGAAAACCTTGAGGCGGTTGAATTTTTGCGTCAGCTTAATACGGCGGCATTTAAGGCTGACCCTACGGTTATGATGATAGCCGAAGAATCTACTGCGTGGCCGCTTGTAACCAAACCGCCCTCAGAGGATGGTCTTGGGTTTAATTTCAAGTGGAATATGGGTTGGATGAACGATATGATCAGATATACTTCACTTGACCCGCTGTTTAGAAAACATCACCATAACTGTCTGACATTTTCCTTCTTCTACGCCTTCAGCGAAAATTTTGTATTGCCTCTTTCCCACGACGAAGTGGTTCACGGGAAATGCTCAATGATAAATAAAATGCCCGGTGAATATGAAGCAAAGTTCAGCGGACTAAGGGCATTTATGGCGTATATGATGGCTCATCCGGGTAAAAAGCTTTCCTTTATGGGGCAGGAATTTGCCCAATTTATTGAATGGGATTATAAAAAGCAGTTGGACTGGTTCTTGCTTGATTACGATATGCACCGTTATATGTTGGAATTCACCAAAGAGTTAAACGCTTTTTATCTTAATAATCCCGAACTTTATGAAGTGGATTATTCTTGGGAAGGGTTTAACTGGATTTCAAATGACGACTACTCTCAAAGCGTAATTTCCTTTAGACGTATTGCAAAAAACGGTGATGAAATTATAGTTGTTTGCAACTTTGTTCCTGTAGAAAGGCAGGATTACCGTATAGGAGTTCCCCAAAAGGGAAGCTACAAAGCTCTGTTCTGTTCCCAGTGGCAAGAATTCGGTGGTAATGTGGAGAAGAATAAGACTTCGGTTAAAAGCGAAACTATAGAAATGCACGGATTAAAAAACAGCATTTCTCTTAAAATCCCGCCTCTTTCGGTAACCTATTTAAAAAGGAACAGTCGAAAACCTAAAAAATAAAAAGCATTTCAAATATAAATGAAAGTGTAGTGAGTGTTTTGAAAAAGAATGAATGTGTAGCAATGTTGTTGGCAGGTGGACAGGGAAGCCGACTGGGCGTCCTTACCCAAAAAATTGCCAAGCCCGCGGTGCCTTACGGAGGAAAGTACAGAATTATTGACTTTCCTCTTTCCAACTGCGTTAATTCGGGTATTGATATTGTGGGTATTCTTACTCAGTATCAGCCTCTTGAACTTAACGATTATGTTGGAAGCGGAAAACCGTGGGACCTTGACCGTCTCGACGGAGGGGTGCATATTCTTCCGCCATACCAAAAGAGTAAAGGCGGCGATTGGTATAAGGGTACCGCCAACGCAATTTATCAAAATATTCATTTTATTGAAAAATATGACCCCGAATACGTTTTGGTGCTTTCGGGAGACCATATTTATAAAATGGATTATTCCGAAATGATAAAAGCTCATAAGGAATCCGGCGCGGATTGTACCATTGCGGTAATGGAGGTGCCTTTTGAGGAAGCTCCCCGTTTCGGTATTATGAATACTAAAGAGGACGGTACCATATACGAATTCGAAGAAAAGCCGGCTAACCCCAAGAGCAATCTTGCTTCCATGGGTATTTACGTCTTTACTTGGGATAAAATGAGAGAATATCTTATTGCAGACGAAAAGAACAAGGCTTCCCATAACGATTTCGGTAAGGATATTATTCCTGCAATGCTGTATAACGGTGAAAAGATGATGGCGTACCGCTTCCAAGGCTACTGGAAAGACGTTGGTACGGTGGAATCCTTGTGGGATGCTAACTTAGACCTTTTGAATCCCAAACTTGATTTGAAGCTGGACAGCGCCGATTGGAAAATTTATTCCCGCACAGGCTGGTTGCCGCCGCAGTATATAAGCGAAAATGCCAAAGTTGAAAACTCTCTTGTCAGCGACGGTTGCTTTGTTGGCGGAAATCTTGATTATTCGGTTCTTTTTGAAAACGTAACCATAGAAGAGGGCGCAACGGTAGAATATTCACTTATAATGCCGGGCGCGGTTGTTAAAAAGGGAGCCCACGTTCAATACGCAATAGTGGCGGAAAACGTTAAGATTGGGGAAGGCGCCGTTGTTGGCGAAAATCCTCAAGCGGTACTTAACCGTGATGATTGGGGTATAGCCGTTGTGTGCGACTCGGTCAAAGTCGGTAAAAAAGCAGTTGTTAAGGCTAAATCTATGATAAGCAAAAATGTGAAAGAAGGCGAAATAGTATGAGCACAAATAATATTCTCGGTATAGTTTATGCCAACGTTCACGATGATTTACTTCCCGGTCTTACAGAAAAACGTTCTATGGCATCGGTTCCTTTTGCGGGACGTTACCGTCTTATTGATTTTTCTCTTTCTAACCTTACCAATGCGGGTGTAAGTCAGGTAGGTATTATTACAAAACAAAATTACCAATCTCTTATGGACCATATCGGAAGCGGCAGAGAATGGGATTTGGACCGTAAAGCGGGCGGTCTTTTTATACTCCCACCCTTTATATCGGGAGGTATAGGAGACGGCGTATACAAAACCCATCTTCACGCGCTTGTAGGAATTATGAATTTCCTTAAAAGAGCAAATCAGGAATACGTAATTATTTGCGACAGCGACGTTATTGCCAACGTTGATATAAACGAAATGTTTGACCGTCACGTTAAAAATAATGCTGACTTTACAATAGCTTATAAGTACGGAAGGCTGCCTAAAAACCACGATAAGGTTATGGTATTTTCTCTTGACGAAAAGGAAAATATTAAAGATATTCAGTACTTAAAGGAAAGGGTAAATACTAATCATAGCCTTGATATAATTCTTACCAAACGCAAATTCCTTATAGACCTTATAAACGAAACCGTGGCGCAAGGAAAAATAAGCCTTTCCCGCGATATACTTATTCCGGGGCTTGACAAATATAAAATAATGGGATATAAGGTAGAAGGCTTTGCTGAAATTATGGACGGCCCGAAGAGTTATTACGACCTTAATATGAAAATGCTTGACACTAAAGTTCGACATCAGCTTTTCAATCGGGAAAGACCCATATATACAAAAACTCACGACAGTATGCCCGCCAAATATGAAATTGGCAGTAACGTTACCAATTCACTTATTGCAGATGGTTGCGTAATTGAAGGTACCGTTAAGAATTCCATACTTTTCCGTAATGCAGTTGTTAAAAAGGGTGCTGTAGTGGAAAACGCCATAATAATGCAAAACGCAATTATCGGTGAAAACGCAAGGGTATCATACGCCGTTATGGATAAAATTTCGGTTATAGAAGACGGCGCAGAGCTTTGCGGTACTAAACAAAAGGTTGTACTTCTTAAAAAGGGAGAAAAAATAGGAGGATAAAAATGAAAATACTTTATGCTGCAAGTGAAGCCTATCCATTTGCTATGTCAGGCGGTTTGGCAGACGTTGCGGGAGCATTGCCAAAAGCTTTGCGCCGACGCCTTGTGGGTTGCCGTGTGGTTATGCCGCTTTACGAATCGGTTCCCGAAGAACTCAGAGCAAATATGAATTTTATTGCGGGTATTACTGTACCTGTTGCTTGGCGCAGACAATATTGCGGAATTTTTGAAGCAAAGGTTGGCGGAGTAATTTATTATCTTTTGGATAATCAGTATTACTTTAAACGCGCAGGTCTTTACGGTCATTACGACGATGCGGAGCGTTTTGCCTTTTTCTCACGCGCAATTCTGGAAATGATTCCTTATATTGACTATGTTCCCGATATAATTCACTGTAACGACTGGCAGACCGCTTTGGTTCCCGTTTTTCTTAATACTCTTTACCGTGAAAATGAAATCCACCGTAATATTCATACTGTTTTTACAATTCATAATATTCAGTACCAAGGCAAATACGGTTATGAACTTATTGACGACGTATTGGGTCTGCCGCAGGGTAAAACTCAACTTGTGGATTATGATAACTGCGTTAACTTTATGAAGGGCGGCATTCAGGAAGCCGATAGGGTTACCACTGTTTCCCCCACTTATTCGAAAGAAATTTTGGACCCGTACTACGCTCACGGACTTGACGGAATTTTAAAGGAGCTTGAGGGCAAGGTTTCGGGTATAGTAAACGGTATAGACACCGAGGTTTATAACCCTGAAACCGACCCCGATATTTACCAAAACTTTAACGTTTCAGAGCTTGGCAAAAAAACTGTCAACAAAACCAGACTTCAAGAAGAATTGGGACTTCCCGTAAGAGAAGACGTTCCGGTTATAGGAATTGTTTCCCGTCTTGTAAAACACAAAGGCTTCGACCTTGTCAAACACGTTTTTGAAGATATTCTTAAGGCTGACGTTCAGTTTGCAATACTTGGCAGCGGCGAATGGGAATTTGAAACCTTCTTCCACGAAATGTCTCAAGAGTACCCCGAAAAGGTTGGCTTTAAAATGGGCTTTATCCCTGCTCTTGCAAGAAAAATTTATGCAGGCGCCGATATTTTCTTAATGCCCAGCCAAAGCGAACCTTGCGGTCTTGCTCAAATGGTTGCGCTTCGTTACGGTACTATCCCTATTGTAAGAGAAACAGGCGGTCTTGCCGATACCATTAAGGATAGCGGCGATAACACGGGCAACGGCTTTACCTTTAAGAGTTATAACGCCCACGATATGTTGGAAGCCGTTTGGCGCGCGCTTCAAGGGTATTCCGATAAACAAGGTTGGGAAACTCTTAAGAAAAGAGCTATGGAATGTGATAATTCTTGGGGTAAATCCGCAAACGAATATATAAGACTTTATAAACAGGTACTTGAAAAATAGTTTTATATGTGGTATACTAAAGGACGGTGATATTCACCGTCCTTTTTACATATTTTAGTAATGAATAAAAGGAGGTTCATTTCGTAGTATGGAGTTAATATTAGTAGCTTTGTTATTCGGGTTAATAGAAGGAATTACCGAATGGCTGCCCGTAAGCAGTACGGGTCATCTTATTCTTTTTGAAAGTATTCTTCCTCAGTACGTCAGTAAAGACGTATGGGATATGTTTTTGGTGATTATTCAGTTGGGCGCAATTTTGGCGTCTGTAATCCTTTTTTGGAATAAAATATGGCCTTTTCAAATGCCCGATAAATTAAAAAATAAAGGCGTAATAAAAAAAGAGAGCTTCACCCTTTGGTTTAAAGTTGCTTTGGCATCGGTGCCGGGCGTAGTTTTCAAGGTTTTGGGTCTTGACGATATTTGCGATAAGTATTTTTATAACCCTACAGGCGTTGCAATTGCACTTATAGTTTTCGGCGTATTGTTTATTCTTATTGAACAGTACAACAAAAAACGTTCTCCCAAATTTGAAAGCTTGGGGGATATTACTTATACCATTGCTTTGTATATCGGACTATTTCAGCTTATTGCCGCCGCTTTCCCGGGAACCAGCCGTTCGGGGGCAACAATACTGGGCGCTTTGCTGTTGGGCGTTTCCCGTTATGCGGCTTCGGAATTTACCTTTATTTTAGCAATTCCCGCAATGCTTGGAGCAAGCTTATTTGAAATACTGGAGTTTGCCGAAAAGAACGTTACGCTTCAAAACAGTGATATTATTTTCCTTTCGGTTGGAACTCTTTGCGCTTTTGTGGTTTCCGTATTGGCAATTAAATTCCTTATGGGATATATTAAAAAACACAATTTTGCAGTGTTTGGATATTACCGTATACTTATAGGTATTGTGGTTTTGGTTTATTTCGGAATAATTGCAAAATAAACTGTTGACTTTTTTAATAAAAGGTAATAAAATATAGAAAACCGATGAGTAAGAAGAGTAATTTATCCTGAAACTATCAGAGAGCCGTGAACGGTGGAATACGGCAGGGGACGGGTAAATGAATGGGCTTACGAGGGCAACCTGAATTGTAGTAGGGAAGACGGATGCCGACCGTTAAAGCGGATAGCGTATAGTTGTACGTGAAGTGTGCCGTAAGGCAAATTCGGGTGGTACCGCGGATTTTATTTATTCGTCCCGAGTCTGTATATTACAGACTCGGGCTATTTTTTTACAGAAGGATTGATTTTATGATTATATTATCCCGTCGATGGCGTCTTTTGGGTTGATTTTTAGGGAAATTTGTTATATTATATTTAGTGTAGTAATTGGAGGAAAAAATAATGATTTATAACGGAATTGATTTTGATACCTATTTTAAAAATTATCCTAACGAAGAAGGATACTTTGGTAAATACGGCGGTGTTTATGTTAATGACGAACTTAAAAAGGCTATGGCTGAAATTACCGAAGCGTATTTTACTATTTGCAAATCAAGAAAATTTATTGACGAACTCAGACGTATAAGAAAGGAATTCCAAGGCAGACCAACCCCTATTTCCCATCTTGAACGCCTTTCAAATAAACTGGGTAATGTTCAGCTTTACGTAAAACGTGAAGATTTAAACCATACGGGCGCTCATAAGCTTAACCATTGTATGGGCGAAGCGCTTCTTGCAAAATATATGGGTAAGAAAAAGCTTATTGCCGAAACCGGCGCCGGTCAGCACGGCGTTGCTATTGCTACCGCTGCCGCTTATTTCGGACTTGAATGTGACGTTTATATGGGCAGTGTTGATATTAAGAAACAAGCTCCCAATGTTGCAAGAATGAAAATTTTGGGTGCAAACGTAGTTGAAGTAACTCACGGTCTTGCTACCCTTAAAGAGGCTGTAGACGCCGCTTTTGAAGCCTATGCTAAAGATTATGAAAACAGTATTTACTGTATCGGCAGTGTAGTTGGCCCTCATCCCTTCCCAATGATGGTGCGTGACTTCCAGAGTGTTGTGGGATTTGAGGCAAGGGAACAGTTCCTTGAAATGACGGGCGAACTTCCCGATGCGGTTGTTGCCTGTGTAGGCGGCGGTTCTAACTCTGCGGGCTTCTTTGCGGGCTTCCTTAACGACCCTGTTGATATTTACGGTATTGAACCCTTGGGCAGAGGAACCAAAATGGGCGACCACGCCGCTTCTTTGCAGTACGGTACCGAAGGCGTTATGCACGGCTTTAACAGTATAATGCTTAAGGACGAAAACGGTGACCCCGCTCCCGTATATTCTGTTGCAAGCGGTCTTGACTATCCCTCCTCCGGCCCCGAGCACGCATTCCTTCACGAACTGGGCAGAGTAAAATACGACGTTATCGGTGACGATGATACTATTGACGCTTTCTTTACTCTTTCACGCCTTGAAGGTATAATCCCTGCAATCGAAAGCTCCCACGCCGTTGCTTACGGTATGAAGCTTGCAAAAGAACTTGGCAAGGGAAGTGTTCTTATTAACCTTTCGGGCAGAGGCGATAAGGATATGGATTATATCATTGAAAATTACGGTATAAGATAAACCAAAACGGAAGTTTCTAAAAAAGAAGCTTCCGTTTTAAAATTTTTTGTCACAAAACGCGGTGTTTGCTTCGTTATATATACAAAAGGGCGAAAAGGAGGGAAAGGAAATGAAGGCTTTATCGCAAGAAACAAGGGATAAGTATGAAGCGTTATATAATAAATATTGCCGCCTTATGAAGTATATTGCCCTTAAAAATCTCAGAAATGAGACTCTTGCTGAAGATGCGGTGCAAAACGCCTTTATTAAACTTTTCCGTTACTGTGAAAAAATTGATGACCTTGATTCGGCAAAAACACGCATGCTCATTTCGGTGGTGACCGCAAGCGAAAGCAAGGATTTGCTTTTAAAAGAAAAGAAGTATGCGGTACGGGAACGAAAAGCTTCGCTTTTAGATGGAGAAGGTATGGACGTTTCCAATGCTTTTATAGAAAATTCCGAAGTTGACGAACGGCTTTCCAAGCTCCCGGAAAAGTACAGAACGGTGCTTATGCTAAAAACTTATTATTGCTTTAGTGATAAGGAAATAGCCTTTTTACTTAACATAACAAACTCTAACGTACGCAAACGTTTGCAACGCGCAAGACAATTTTTTTGCAGAGAAGGAGATGTGACAAAATGAAATTTGGTATCAATGAAGAAAAAATTCTGAAAGACGCTTTCGCCCAATACGTAAACGGCGCGGAATACCCTTCCGATGAAGAACTCTCAAAGGTGGAACTATCCGAAGATTTTCAAAATAAAATGGCAAAAATTATAAACGGCGAAAAAGATTTCAAGGTGCATACTTTTGGGAAAAATCTGCAATGGGTGGCGTCACTTCTGGTGGTTGTTGCCTTGGCGGCAAGCGCCTTTGCCGTGGTAACCCTTGCAGAACCCATAAAACCCACAAGAAGGGTAAAGGATATTATTGAAATTTATAACCGTTATATGTATGAAACCGGTGGCGAGTACAATTATATATATTGCCTTAAATATATTCCCGACGGATATAAAGAGGCAGGCGGCGGAGGAGACGGAAATTATTCTCTTGACCGTTATGAAAACGAAAACGGAGACGTAATAGAGTTTTACAGATACAGTGAAGTACCTATACCTGTAATAGACCGTTTTGCAAACGTGCACGAAGAAATCGACGGCGGATTGTACGTGGTGAATACGAACAACGGCGAAAGCAGATATATTATAAGTCTTTACGACCACGTTTTCGATATACGCGCCACTAATCTTCCCCGTGACGAGGTTTTGGCAATGGCGAAAAGTATATCAAGGCTGATTATAGAAGGAAAGGGTGAACAATAACTATGAAAAGAAAAATCGTAGTTCTTATAAGTTTTATTCTTTTGATAATTTGCCTTGGCGGATGTTCAAAACAAGAACTGTTTTGCGGTTGGATAGACGACACCGAGGCGTTATCTATTAAATTAACCCGTATGAATCAAAGTGAGGTTCATAATTTGTTGGGAAATCCGGTTGCTATGCTTGTAGGAAGCGAAAGCGACGTCTACCTTAACGGAGATGAATTGGGGGTATTTATTCACTACGGTAAAAACGGCGAGGTTGTAAGCGTGGAAGAAGAATACAGTGAAACCAAAAAGGAATTAGCCCTAACGCCAAACCTGCGTTATAAAATTATGAATAAGATTATAAGCAGAAGAAAGGATGAAATAATTGACCGCTACGGCGAACCTGATTCTGCTTCTAAAGACGGCACGGTAATTAAGTATAAGAATTTTGACGGCGTTAAGGTGAGTATTTTATTCGACCAAAACAACGTTGCACAAAAACTTTCTTTTGCGGCAAACGAAACGAAAGAAACCCCATCAACAAATCAAAGTTCCAATAAAGTGAATACTGACGATCCTGTTGCATTGCTTAATGATATAACCGCGCTTCGCCAAAAAGTAACGGGAATGAATTTGAGCGACTTTTTGACATTGTTTGGTAAGCCGAAGGGTGAAATGGAAACCGATGATTGCCGAGTTTATTTCGACAGTAACAAAAATTGCGTGTTCTTCTATTTCGACGAATTGCGCAAAGTGACAAACGTTGAAAAATTTGAAGCGGCAACCCTTGAGGGAAATGATAGGTATTGCCTGACCGATGAAGAACTGCTTACCGTATTTATGAATGAATTTATTGGAAAAACCAAAAAAGAAATGCAAAATGAATACGGTAGAACCCGATACAATTTAACAACTCCAAACGCTTACGGTTATACTAATTTATACGGTAAACGTGTGTACGTGTACTATGACAGTAACAACGTGCTTGAGAAGGTTGTAATCAACATTGAAAGCGGCGATTTTGCCGATATGGATATTTCTGTAATAAGGGAAAAATCTATTGGTCTTTCACCGGATGATAACAGACATTTTATATATTCGTACAGAGGCTACGTTCATAGTAAAAACTGTGTGGTTCGTCTTGACAGCAGGGGCGATGCAATAGTTCTTTATTACAGTCGTAATGAAGAAGGCATCAGTTCAATATATAAGGTTGAAAAATTAGACGGAGAAAAAATTAAAGTAAACGGCGCTAATAATGAAATTGAAAAAATGGTAACTGTTTTGCACCATTTCTCCGGAAAAGAAAGATACCAAATAGAAGAAGAGTTTGGCAAACCCGATATTAAGAATAAATTTTCGGAAAATTACGTAGGCTACAATAATATATACGGAAATAAGATTATGGTTTTATATTATACCGATATTGTTGGAGAAAAAACCGAAATGGTTTACGTTAATATGTATTAAAAAAGCACCCCTGCAACAAGTGTTGCAGGGGGTTGTTTTACTGTATTTTTCCTATAAGACAGTTGTTTTCCAAATCGGTTATTTTAACGTTTAATATTTTGCCCGTAATGTTTTCTTCCGCTTTTACTTTTACCTGGCAGTAATTTTCGGTAAAACCGCGGTAGAAACCGTCGGAATCTTTGCTTTCAAACAGTACTTCCTGAACTGTACCTACCGCTTTTTTCAGGAAGTTGATTTCGCTTTCTTTGGTCAGTTTAATCATTTCTTTGCTGCGGCGGGATTTTTCGGATTTTTCAACCTGTTCTTTCATATTGTAAGCAACCGTGCCTTCGCGCCTTGAATAAGCGAAAACGTGGGCAGAGGCAAAGCCGATTTCCTTTGCAAAGGAAAGGCTTTGGTTGAATTCTTCCTCGCTTTCTCCTGCAAAGCCCACCATAATATCGGTGGTTATGGCGGCGTTTTCAAACTGACTTCGTATTCTTTTAACCAAATCTCTGTAAAAGGCAGTATCGTAATGACGGTTCATTCTTTTAAGAGTTGCGTCACAGCCTGACTGTAAAGATAAGTGGAATTGTGGGCAGAACTTCTTTTGCCCTTTAAGACGTATAAGCATTTCGTCGCTTATGTGGTCGGGCTCAAGAGAACCAAGGCGTACTCGTTTTATTCCATCTACGCTGCAGACCGCATCTACGGCGTCGCATATATTTTTGTCGGTGCCTTTTCCGTAAGAGGTAAGGTTAATACCGACAAGTACAACTTCACAAAAACCTTTGCCGGCTAAAGATACAGCCTCCGCCTTTATATCTTCAAGGGGCTTTGAACGT
>JAZRKJ010000004.1:0-21661 GCA_045646245.1 Acutalibacteraceae bacterium | reverse complement strand
TCCCGACATTTTGAAAACCATAATAAAGACAGTTTTGCTTTTTTCACTATCGTATGATTTCATAGCGATAGAAAGATAGGGCTTGTTGGGGTTATCAATCAAGTTTGAAATGTAACCACCTAAAAAATAATTTTCGTATTTGTTTTTTAATTTTTGTGTAAGCATAAATACAAACACTCCTTTTAATTTATTTACTTAAACTTTTTTAATCTAAAAGGAGTATATTCGTTCTCTGTTGTAAGGTATTTAACTTCTCAACCCAATTAAGTTATATATCTAATTAAATCCTTTTTATAAGGGTTATAACTAAAACCTTTTTCAAAGTACTCCACCTATTTACCTTTGTTTAAGAGATTTACCTATATACCTTATTATTAAGTGATTTACCTAATATCTTATATTAAGTTATTATCTATACAACTTAAAAAAGTTATATACCTATAATACCTAAAGTTAAGTATATATAACTATATAACTTATAAAAAAATAAATTTCAAGTAATTTGACCCTTTTTTGAATTTGTTTACAAATTGTTTACAATTTCACTTTTTGCTATGCAAATAAGTGTCCTCAAGGTCTTTTCTATCTTCGCCGTGCCCCAATGCGACCATTGTTTTTGCGACCCCGTTTTTCTCTGCGAATTGCTCTGCCCACAACTTGCGAATCGCATGACAGCCTGATTTAATTTCGCCTTTTTCATTTTTGATATTCAATTTTTCGCAACGACGGCGAAGATAACGATTGACCGACCCTTTTTTGACACCAAAAACCTTGTCTTGTGGGTTCTTGCCCTTGATTTGTTCACGGAGCAGTTTTGCGGTCTGCTCGTCCATAGGAAGAACTCTCGACCTGGACCCCTTGTCTTTGAACACCAATATCTCTCTACGTTGAAAGTCTAATTGGCGAACTTCCAGCCGTTCCAATGTATTTACCCTTACGCCCGTCATATAGGCGAATTTTAGGGCATTCAGGCTCGCAGAGGGGCGTGGTGCATCAAGTATCTTTTCCATTTCCGCACTGGTAAAAGAGAATTGCTTTATTGTTTCGGTTTTCTCAATCTTGCTTTCGTCAACCGATACGGAAAAATCGGTGCGAATATTAAAAGTCTTATTTGCACATTTTGAAAGCTTAAGTAAATTGCTTTGATATGTTTTAATCGTTTTCAATGAGCAATTATCGCATTTAGAATTTATATAATTTTGGCACATATCAGGGGTTATGTCCTTTATTTGCTTGACGGAACACTCTTGTCTTATGTATGATGAAAAATCGTGTGCAAAGTCTTTTAAGTTGCTTTTAGCGGATAATGATTTAACAATATGACTGCTATCCGATTCGGGATTATGTTTATCTCCGTGTTTATTAAAATGATGACGATAATTTAAATCAATCGCACTATTAAATTGATAAAAAAGTGATTTTGACATTGATTTGTCGCCTCCTTTATTGTTATAGTCGTCATTGTCAAGCGAACGCCGAGCGTCCACTCGTTAATGACGACTCTTTTTATCTATTGAAAAAGGGCACCGAACCAATGTCCGACACCCTTTGTGTATCGTTTTATTGTTCAGATGAAAGACAAACGGTGCCGTCGCACCTTGTCCCAAAACAACGGCAAATGCCGTCGATAAACCGACCTATCGTGTCGGTTAAGTGTCGCACAACCGCCCCACGATAAAAGGCGATTAAGGGCGAACGTCATGGTGGTGTGCCTTTGAGATGTCATTTACAATCAAGCGGCGGCACACAAACACAATGACTTGGGGTTAATGTGTGTGTTTTCTTTTGTGTGTGATTTTCAAAGATAAAATATTTCTCCTTCCTTTATTTCGTTTTTAATTCCTCTTACATTGTATTATTGAATACAGTTAAATTTTGGCATGGTTTTTAATGAAAATCAAGTAAAGATAAAAAAGGACTGTCCCACTAATTAAGTGAGCCAGCCTTTTTTGATACATATAACTTTATTATGTGTGAAATTTCCTGAAATTAA
Organism: Acutalibacteraceae bacterium; assembly: GCA_045646245.1. Classification (GTDB taxonomy): domain Bacteria; phylum Bacillota; class Clostridia; order Oscillospirales; family Acutalibacteraceae; genus SIG607. The sequence continues at coordinate 19,668 of JAZRKJ010000004.1, read as the reverse complement.
TAGACTTATTATCTTTTTACCGTAATATTTCCATTTCCTGAAGTTCTTGCCAAATCTGACAAATCAGACGATGAGCCTGTTAATATAATTGGTTTTTGGGTTCCCATAAACGTCTTGTTATGGAATTGGTCGTGCTCATGCCGTCTGCCTGTTTCGCTATCATAACCATATACAAAGCCAATATCAATATTACAGTCTATTCTAATTTCGCCTGTCAACGAAGTACAATATGTAAAAGTTCTAAACAAACTTGTGACACTACTTGGTATGTGTGATACGGTTGTTAAACTTGAACAATCGTAGAATGCAGATTGCATATCCTTTACTCCATTAGGGATTTGGGGTGCAATTACCAGCGATTTGCAGCCATAAAAAGCATGTCCCATGTTTGTTACTGTATTGGGAATTTGAGGTGCAGTAGTAAGTGCGCTACAGCCGTTAAATGCTCCTGCTATTGAAGTAACCCCATTGGGTATTCTAGGCGCACTTGCTAATGAACTACAATTTTCAAATGCATTCCATAATACTGTCACATTATTTGGAATTGTTGGAGGTGAAACAAGTGATTTGCAACCACTAAATGTGGCCCATAATTCTGTTATGCCTTTTGGAAGTTCAGGGGAAGATTTAATCTTTGCACAATCTTTAAATGTGTATTTTAAATTTGTGACACTATTTGGGATTTTAGGAGCAGATATCATTGATTCGCAACCACTAAATGTGGAATTCAAATTTGTTACATTGTTGGGTATTGAGGGTGCAGAAGTTAACGATTTGCAACCATTAAATGTATTAGTTAAATCTGTGATTGCACTTGGTAATTGCGGTGCGTTGGTTAGCGATGAGCAATCTTTGAAAGTTCCACACACATTAATAACGGTGTTTGGAATTTGTGGAGCCGTTATCATTTTAGAACAACCGCTAAATGTTTCACACAAACTTTTTATTGGTGCACCCACTATGGTTGATAAAAAAGAAGTGTAATTAGTTTTATCCTTATGTATTACTTTAACTGCCCAACCACCAAAATTATCATCATATGTATATTGATAATCTTCGTACTTATACACATCGGTGTGTTGAGGTTTTGCGGGAAATTTTTCACCTTGCTTTCGCTCCTCACCAGAAACACTGATAGTATAAATACCACCCTCAGGTATCGTATCGTCCTTTGGTTTTTGTTCTGACGAAGTTGTATTTGAAGGTTTGCTTGTATCTTGAGCAGAGGAAGTTGGCTTACTTGTTTCTTCGGTTTGGCTTTCGATACGCGAAGAGTTGGCGCTTGAGTTATCTGCACTTTCATTGTCCGCGTTGTTTATTGCTGCACCACAATGCTCACAAAATGCAACATCTTTTGAAATGCTTTCGCCACAACTTGAACAATTTATTTTTGCCGTTTCTTTATTACCGCAAGCACATAAAGAAAACACAATAAGGATTGATAAAGTAATTGCTAAAAATCTTTTCATTTTCAAAACCCCTTTAAAAAAAGTGTGCCTCGCGAGAGACACACTGAAAAAGTGAAGTCCCTCATTGTTGTCACACAATTTCATCATCCCTAGGAATATGAATAAGAGAGAAACACCTTTTACCAAAGTATGTTTCCCTAGGGAATAAAGAAATATGAAATTGCGTGACACACACATTATACCACATTAATGCAAAATGCACAAGCCTTTATTGAAATATTACTTTTGTTTCGTATGTTGACAGTCTCGACTGGAAAGACAGCGCTACGGCGGAAAACATTGCCGAAAGGGTAATAAGTAAAACAAAAAACGGCTCAATAGTCCTTTTCCATAACGACGCGGAATTTACCCCCGAAGCCTTACCCACAATCCTTAAAACCTTAATTAACGAAGGCTATACCTTTGTATTTATTGAAGATTTGATTTTAAAAGAAAACTACGAAATAAAACACGATGGAACGCAGTGCAAAAAAGACGGCTGAGACAGCCGTCTTTTTTAGGGAAAGGGGAAAGGGGGGCAACGCAAAGCGTTGCAGGGAAAGGTTAGGAGATTCCAATTCTCATCTTCCAAATAAATAATCCAATGAAACGTCAAGAATTTTTGAAATGGCGTCAATTTCGATATCGGTAACTGCACGCCTACCGTTTTCAATACGGGAAAGAGAACCGCGACAGGTATATACAGCCATAAGCTCCATTTTTTCGGAAAGTTGTTTTTGACTTAAACCCTTTTTCTCGCGAGCTTCTTTAATTTTTGAGCCTATAATATTGAGTTGTTGACCATCAATAATTCTTTTCATTAGTATTCTACCTTTTTTGTCTTGATTTAGGACAAAAATAGTTTATACTATAATTAACGAAACTATGTCCTACTGATAGGACACAAAGGAGAAAATAATGGACGGTGCAGTTTTTATAGGTCACAATGATTGCTATGGAATATCCGCAGAGAAATTAGAAAAAGAAATTATTAAATGTGTTAATGAAGGGGTAACTGTATTTTTTAATGGAGGACAGGGAGGTTTTGATAGATTAAGCGCAGGAATTATATATAAACTCAAAAAAATTTATCCCAACATTAAAAACGTTTTGGTAATTCCTTATTTAAACTTTAGAATATTCGATAGAGAAATTTTCGACGAAATTATTTATCCTGAAGGCTTTGAACGGTTACATTTTAAATCTGCAATAATTGAAAAGAATAAATATATGGTTGATAACTCAAAATATGCAATTTGCTTTGTTTCACATAGCTGGGGCGGAGCGTACAAAACATACGAGTATGCTTTAATTAAAGGCTTGGATATAAGAAACCTATCGCAAATTAAAAAAGACGATGTTATTTAGCATCGTCTTTTTTAGGGAAAGGGGAAAGGGGATTAGGGAAAAGGGAATTTACCCGATTACTCTTTATCTTCGGGTTTTTCCATAATTTTGCAAATGGGACATTCGTCCAGTTCAGGGCTGACCGATGCGCCGCATTTTTCGCAAGTCCAGTTGGTTTTGGCGGGTTGTTCTTCAATAACTGTAGGCTCTGAAACTGAATGTTCTTTAACAACTGCAGATTCGGCAACGGGCTTTTCTTCGGCTTTTGCGGTTAGCTGCTCAACCGCCTTTACCAGCTTATCGGTATTATCAATAAGCTTACCGTATCCGTAGGCGGTAAAGGAGCTAATCCAACAAATGAAAGCGTACAAAACGGCAACAACTATACCTGCCAAAACGGCAATGGCAATATTGTTGGTTTTGTCCCCTAAAACGTAGAATACCGAAAAGCCTACCAATAAAGAAAGTACCATACCTATAATACAAAGTACGGTAGTTAATACCATAATTTTTTTACCAATATTTTTAAACATAAAAACTCTCCTTATAAATATTTATTCAAAACTTCTGTTGCTTCGCTTAAGTTGTTAAGCTCGGCGAAAAGAAGGTCTTTGATTTCTTCGGTGAATTTTGCTACGTCGGGAATTCCTATACATTTCATTCCGGCGTTAACTGCTGATCTTATGCCGTTGGCGGAATCTTCAAAAACAATACATTCTTCGGGCTTTGCACCGATTAAAGCTGCTGCTTTCAAAAAGATATCAGGAGCGGGTTTGCCGTTTTTAATTTCATCGCCGCCGACTATTGCGTCGAAATAATCTTCGCAGTTAAGCTTTTTTAAATGGCTTAACACCGTGGCTTTGCGTGTTCCCGAAGCGAGAGCAACCTTTATACCTTTTTCTTTTAGAAATTGCATAAGCTCTTCAGCGCCCGGCATAAACTTAATCGTACCGTTTTGCTTTATGTATCCGCGGTAGTCTTCTTTGAATTTGGAAACGTTCAGGGTAGGGTAGTTATCTACTATATGCGCGGTCCAACCTACTTCGTTCATACCGCACACCTTTTCTATACAACCGCCCATTCCGGTTACGTTTTGAAGCCTGCCTGCGTATTCCCAGGCAGGAATACAGATTCTTTGAGTATCTAATAGGGTTCCGTCCATATCGAAAATTACGCTGAGCATAAAATCACCGCGTACTATTTTAGCATAGATAAAATACAAAGGCAAGAAAAATCTTGTTTTGCATATTTTTAAGTAAAATAAGGGAAAAAAATTGCAATAATATTACGTTTTAGGGGTGGAAAAATTTTTCACAAAGTGGTATAATGTGTTCGAATGATTTATTTTAGGGGTGACCACTATGTCAAACTACATAAGATACAGTTATAAGGAACTTGAAAAGTTCTGTATTGACTGTTTCAACAAATTTGGTTTTAAAGAGGATGAAAGCCGCATTATTACTGATGTTCTTCTCCTTTCCGACCTTTACGGAATTGAATCTCACGGTATGCAGAGACTTGCCCGTTACCACAAGGGTATTGAAAAGGGGCTCATTAAAATTGAAGCTAAGCCCGAGGTTGTATTCGAAACTCCCGTTTCTGCCGTAATTGAAGGAAACGACGGTATGGGTCAGCTTATTGCTCACAAGGCTATGAGCATTGCTATTGAAAAGGCAAAGAAAACCGGTATGGCTATTGTAACCGTAAGGAATTCCAACCACTTTGGTATTGCGGGATATTACGCAAAAATGGCTTGCGATGCAGGACTTTTAGGTATGGCTATGACTAACAGCGAAGCTATAATGGTACCTACCTTTGGCAGACTTGCTATGCTGGGAAGTAACCCTATTGCCGTTGCAATGCCTGCAGAACCTTATGATTTCTTCTTCGATGCTTCCACCACCGTTGTTACCAGAGGTAAGCTTGAAATTTATAATAAGTTAAACAAACCCCTTCCCGACGGTTGGGCACTGGATGCAAAGGGCAAGGGCTCCTCTGATGCCTCCGACGTGCTTAAGAACATTGTTGCTAAAAACGGCGGCGGAATTATGCCGCTCGGCGGTGAAACCGAACAAACCGGTAGCCACAAGGGTTACGGTTACGGTATGTTCTGTGAAATATTCTGCTCTATTATTTCTATGGGGCTTACTTCTAACCATACCCATATCGGCGGAAAAGGCGGTACTTGCCACGGCTTTATTGCTATTGACCCTAAGGTGTTCGGTGACCCTGACGCAATTAAAGAGCATCTTTCTACCTTCCTTAAAGAGCTTCGTGAATCTCCTAAGTCAGAAGGTCAGGAAAGAATATATACTCACGGCGAAAAGGAAATTTTTGCTAAAGCCGACAGGCTTGAAAACGGAATTGACGTTAATATCAATACCGTAAAAGAAATGTTTGATATGTGCAATTACGTGGGCCTTAACCCCGTAGAGTATCTCGGTGACGTTAAATTCGAAGACTCTACCGAGAGCTCATATAACTAATTACAGGTGATAAAAATGGATATTAAAGAAAAAGCATTAAAACAGCATTATGAATGGAAGGGTAAAATAGAGGTTACCTCCCGTACCCCCGTTACAAACAAGGAACAGCTTTCAGTTGCGTACACCCCCGGTGTTGCCGAGCCTTGCCTTGAAATAAACAAGGATTACAACAAGTCCTTTGAACTTACCAGAAGATGGAATATGGTTGCCGTTATTACCGACGGTACCGCCGTTCTCGGCCTTGGTGATATCGGCCCCGAAGCAGGTATGCCGGTTATGGAAGGCAAGTGCGTACTTTTTAAAGAGTTTGCCGACGTTGACGCTTTCCCTCTTTGCGTAAGAAGTAAAGATGTTGATGAAATTGTCAGAACCATTTATCTTATCTCCGGTTCTTTCGGCGGTATTAATCTTGAAGATATTGCCGCTCCAAGGTGCTTTGAAATCGAAAAGAAGTTAAAGGAAATTTGTGATATTCCCGTATTCCACGACGACCAACACGGTACTGCCGTTGTTGTTGGCGCCGCGCTCCTTAACGCTCTCCGTCTTACCAAAAAGGAAATCGGTGAAATTAAATGCGTTATTAACGGCGCCGGCTCTGCAGGTATTGCTATTGGTAAGCATTTATTAAAGCTTGGCGTTAAGAACCTTACTATGGTTGACCGTTTCGGTATTATAGTAGAAGGGGATAGCCAACTTAACCCTGCTCAGGCCGAAATGAGCAAGGTTACCAACAAGGAAAAAATGACAGGTACACTTGCTGACGCAATGAAGGGCGCAGACGTATTTATAGGTGTTTCCGCCCCCGGTGTTGTAAGTGAAGAAATGATTAAGTCTATGAACAGCGACGCTGTTGTATTCCCCATGGCAAACCCCGTTCCCGAAATTATGCCCGACCTTGCAAAGAAAGCAGGCGCAAGAGTTGTTGGTACCGGACGTTCCGACTTCCCCAACCAAATTAACAACGTTATGGCGTTCCCCGGTATTTTCCGTGGTGCTTTGGATGTAAGAGCCAGCGATATTAACGAAGAAATGCAAATGGCAGCTTCTCTCGCTATTGCTTCTCTTGTAAGCGACGAAGAGCTTAATGAAGAATACATTATGCCCTTTGCATTTGATGAAAGAATCGGTAAAACCGTAGCTGAAAAGGTTGCTGAAGCAGCGCGTAAAACGGGAGTTGCACGAATCTGATAAAAAACAGTTGAAAAATATTAAGGTTTAGTATATAATTACCTTGAAGTTATAGAAACTTACTTTACGTTCAGAAAGGTGAAAACAAAATGAAAAAACTTTTAGCTTTACTTTTGGCAGTACTTATGATGTTCAGCCTCGTTGCTTGTGGCGGCGGTTCTGACAAAGATGACGACAAACCCAGCTCTACTCCTTCTATCGTTACCGGTGAAGAAGATCCTGAGGAAAACGAATCAAAGGAGCCCCTTGTTCTTGAAGGTGTGGATCAGTACGTTGTTTGCGTTAAGAAGGGCAGCACCCTTACCCTTAGTTCTATAAAAGATATTGCCGGACATCCCGTTGGTATTGCTTACGGCGGCGACGGTGAAAAAATTGCTTACCATTACGGCGCAACCGTTGTTGGTTACAGCGGCGAAAACGATGCTTTCTCCGAACTCGTTTGCGGTACTTCTCTTGACTTCGTAATCGTTAAGAAGATGGCAGGCGAAGTATACCAGAACAGAGGAATGGCTGAAATCGTTCTCGATCCTATCGTTATTGAATAATAGTTGATTCATTGATAAATAACCGTGCTTAACAGCACGGTTATTTTTTTTAAAATCTGTTCATAATATATTTAATCGGCTTGACATATTCGCCAAAATATAATAATATAAATGTATCTATACTCTATTATGGGATATTATGGGTTATTGTTGCCGAATCAGTCTTTTACTGAGTTTTAGTAGCTGACTTAATATACAAAATTTTAATAGGAGGACATTAAATGAGTCAAGAAAAAGCGACGCAGGAAAAGAAGCGCCGCAAAGCGGAAACGGGCAAAGCCGCTAAATCAAGAAAGAATTCTTTGAGTAATAAGAAAGATTCTTCTAAACTCAAGAAAAAGTATTCCGGAAAACCGGAAGTGAAGTTTGAAAAGAAGCCCACCTCTAAAAACGGTTATCCTAAAAAAACCGCTGTAACAAACAATTTTCGTAAAAAGGAATCGGCTGTTTCAAAAAAGCCCGTACGTATAATTCCTTTGGGCGGTATTGGTGAAATCGGTAAAAATATTACCCTTTACGAATATGACGGTGATATGTTTATTGTAGATTGCGGAATGAGTTTTCCCGATGAATCTACTCCTGGTGTTGATATAATAATCCCTGATTTTACCTACATCATTGAAAATAAAGATAAAATTAAGGGTATGGTGCTTACTCACGGTCATGAAGACCATATTGGAGCAATACCGTATTTGCTTAAAAATTTCAACGTTCCCATTTACGGTACAAGGTTAACCTTAGGACTTGTTGAAGGAAAACTTAAGGAACACGGGTTGCTTTCCTCTGCAAAGCTTAACGTAGCAAAACCCGGTGACATTGTAAAGCTGGGTAAGTTTGCGGTAGAACTTATTCACGTGAACCATTCAATTCCCGACGCAGTTGCTCTTGCAATAAAGTGCGGCGCGGGTACTATTATTCAAACGGGTGACTTTAAAATTGATACCACCCCCGTTGACGGTGACGTAATTGATATTGCGCGTTTTGCGGAGCTTGGCAAAGAAGGGGTGCTTGCTCTTCTTTGCGAATCTACTAACGCTGAACGCGGCGGCTTTACCGCAAGTGAAAAAATAGTAGGGGAGTCCTTTGCAACTCTGTTTAGAAGAGCGGGTAAGCACCGTATAATCGTTGCTACTTTTTCCTCTAATATCCACCGTATTCAGCAGATTATCTACGAAGCGCAAAAGTGCGGAAGAAAGGTTGCTGTTTCGGGAAGAAGTATGGAAAACGTGGTTAATATTGCAGCGGAGCTCGGGTATTTGCATTTACCTGATAATCTGCTTATTGATATTGGTTCTATTAAGAATTATACGCCCGAACAGTTAGTTATTGTTACAACAGGAAGTCAGGGCGAACCTCTTTCGGCGCTTCACCGTATGGCGTTTAATGAGCATCGACAGTTAGAGCTTGTTCCCGGAGATATGATTATTATTTCGGCAACACCCATTCCCGGTAATGAAAAAACAGTCGGTAACGTTGTTAACGAACTTATGCGCCGCGGTGCTAACGTGGTATATGAAAAAATGTACGACGTTCACGTTTCGGGCCACGCCTGTCAAGAAGAGCTTAAGCTTATGACCGGCATCATTTCTCCCCGATATTTTATTCCCGTACACGGTGAACAAAAGCACCTTGTACACAACGTGGAACTTGCAACTGCGGTAGGAGTAGATAAGAAAAACTGTATAATTGCCGATATAGGTAACGTTGTTGAGATTTCTTCACACGGTATCAAAGTTACCGGAAACGTGCCCGCAGGCAGGCTTCTTGTAGACGGTCTGGGTGTTGGTGACGTTGGCAACGTGGTTCTTAAAGACCGTATTCATCTTGCGGATGACGGTATTATTATCGTAGCCGTTACCATTGATTCGGTAACGGGTGAAGTTGCGGCGGGTCCTGAAGTTATTTCCCGCGGTTTCGTATACGTAAAAGAATCGGAAGAGCTTATGTCAGATATGAATGAATTTGCTTGCGATATACTGGAAAAATGTTATTTATCGGGCACTATGGACTGGAACAGTATAAAAATTAAACTGCGCGACGGTTTAACAAGGTTTATCCGCGAACGTACCGGAAGAGGCCCCATTGTTTTACCCATAGTTATGGAAATTTAGAAAGGAAGATAAAAAATGAAGGTTATTTTAACTGCCGACGTTAAAGGACAGGGAAAAAAGGGAGAACTTGTAAACGTATCCGACGGCTACGCGCGTAATTTCCTTTTCCCCAAAAATCTTGCAATAGAAGCTAACAGCGCCGCTATGTCCGAACTTAAAAACAGAGAATCTGCGGCTGCTCACCACAAGCAGGAAGAAATTGACGCCGCCAAAGCTATTGCAAAAAAACTTGACGGTCAAAAAATTGTTATAAAAGCCAAAGCAGGCTCTCAGGGTAAGCTCTTCGGTGCCGTTACTTCCAAGGAGGTAGCCGCCGAAGTTAACAAAGCTTTCGGTGTGACGATTGATAAAAAGAAAACCAATATTGCCGATATTAAGAATTTCGGTGAATACACCGCAGAAATACGTCTCTACACAGGAATCAGCGCAAAAATTACCGTAGCGGTAGAAGAATAGAGGAATTTTAAAATGGCTGACGAAAGACAGTTTCTCGATATTGACGGGGCAGGGTTGCCTTATGATATTGACGCAGAGCAGGCGGTTTTGGGTTCTATAATGATAGACCCTGCTTGTATCAATGACGTTATTACCAGAGTTAAAGAGGAATACTTCTACTTAAATCAACACAAGCTGATTTACAAAACTCTTGTGGGTATGACTAACGATAATCTGCGTATAGATTTCGTAACCTTATTGGATAAACTTAAAAAAGACGGCGTTTTTGAAAAAGCGGGCGGAAAGAATTATCTTACCGACCTTGTTCAAAGCGTATCTTCAAGCGCTAACGTGCTTTCTTACGTTTCAATAGTGCGTGACCGTTATTACGCCAGAGCCCTTATTGTTGCATCAAGAAAAATAATTAACGATGCTACCGAAAGCGCTATGGATGCGGGAAAACTTCTTGATAACGCGGAACAGGAAATATATTCCATAAGAGAAGGCAGAAGCGTTTCGGGACTTGAACATATTAAATCGGTTATTGAAAATGAAACCTTTGATAGGCTTTCTAAAATGAATAATCCCGAAACAAGGGATAATTACGTTGGTATTCCCACGGGTATTTCGGGCCTTGATAAAATGATAACAGGTCTTAATAAGTCCGACCTTATTATTTTGGGTGCCCGTCCCGGTATGGGTAAAACCTCTTTTGCTCTTAATATTGTACGTAATGTTGCAATAAATGCAGGCAAGAAGGTTGCTTTCTTCTCACTTGAAATGACCCGCGACCAACTTGCTCAGCGTATGCTTTCCGGCGAAGCGGCAATTAAAAGTGAAAAACTTCGTACCGGTAAGCTGGATACCGATGAATGGACACGCCTTGGTCAAGCGGCGGCGAATTTAAGCGAAGCCGAAATTTATTTTGATGAATCTTCGGGCATTACCGTTCCCGAAATGAAGGCTAAACTCAGAAGAAAAGGCGATATTGATTTGGTTGTTGTGGACTATTTGGGTCTTATGCACTCTGCACGTCACACCGATAACCGTGTTCAGGAAATTTCTGAAATCACCCGAAGCCTTAAAATTATGGCGAAAGAACTTATGGTTCCGCTTATTGTCTGCGCCCAGCTTTCCCGTGGTACCGAATCTAAAGGTCAGTCTCACAGACCTGCGCTTGCAGACCTTCGTGATTCGGGTTCAATTGAGCAGGATGCGGATATAGTGCTTTTCCTTTACAGAGAAAAGTATTACGATGGCGAAAAGAAAGACGGAGAGGAAAAGGGTGACCCCAATAAGGCTGAATGTATAGTTGCTAAAAACCGTCACGGTGAAGTAGGTACGGTTGAACTTCATTGGGACGGCAGATATACTCGCTTTACTTCTCCTGCAGGTTTTGATGAATGAGTGAAATTTTATCTGCGTTACGCGCTTTCAGGTTCAGGGAAAACGAAAAGCATATAGCTGTTGCTCTTTCGGGCGGTGCCGATTCAATGGCGTTGTTCAGAGGATTATATCTTTTAAAGGATGAACTTTCAATTAAAATAAGCGCTATACACGTAAATCATCTTTTGCGCGGCGAAGAGTCCGACAGGGACGAAAACTTTGTAAGAAAACAATGTAAGGCGTTGGGCGTTCCTTTAACCGTTTTTCGCATTGACGTTGAAGAAAATGCGCGGCGTGACAAACAAAGCGTAGAACTTGCCGCAAGAGAAGCCCGTTATAATGCTTTTGATAAAGTCGAGTGTGACGTTATTGCCACTGCGCATAACGCGGACGATAATCTTGAAACGGTTCTGTTCAGGCTTACCCGCGCAACGGGGCTTAACGGACTTTGCGGAATTCCCGAAAGAAGAGATAAATTTATCAGACCGTTGCTTTCTTGCACAAGAGAAGAAGTTGAAGCGTTTTGCAACGAATATAAGGTGCCCTATGTTACCGATTCAACTAATTTGTCCGACGATTTTACACGAAACCGTATCAGACACGCGGTAGTGCCGGTGCTCAAAAGCCTTAATCCGTCGTTGCTTAGTTCCTTTGCAACAACCCTTGAACTTTTGGCAGACGATAATGATTTACTTGAAGGTATGGCGGAAGAAGAATTTGAAAAGCGCTATATTGAAGTTCGGCTTAATATTGAAAATTTTGACCGACTTCATAATGCCGTTGCTTCGCGAGTTATTGCAAAGTATCTTGAAAAGATTGATTCAAACGGTAATTACTTCGTAAACGGCGCTTTAAAGCTTGCTAAAAACGGAAGCGGCAGGTTTGAAGTTACGGGCGGAAGAATACTTAGAGCATGCGGCGGCTTTTTGGAAATTGAAAAAAAGGGTAATTTACCCGTTTTTCGTACCGAACTTACGGAATGTGATGCTTCGGTAATAAAAGAAAACGGAAAAATTCATAATTTGTTATTAAAAAACGCAATTGACTGTGATAAAATAGTGGGGACGCTTGAAATAAGAACACGTCTCCCCGGTGATGTTATTACCTTTTCTCACCGCAATGTGTCGAAGCCTTTGCGTAAATGGATGAACGAAGAAGAAATTGACCCTTCTCTTCGCGATATTCTACCCGTTATTGCAGATAATAACGGTGTCGTTTGGGTTTACGGCGGCGGTGTTGACAAACGTGTCTGCCCCGACGAATCCACAAAAAGGGTAATAAAGGTAATTTGTAAAACGGAATAACTTTTAAGAGGTAACAGAAAGGATGTGGGAAAATGAATAAAACAGTAAAGAACTTACTGCTTTATATCGGTATCCCGATTATTTTAATTCTTGCTATTGTTTCGGTATCTCGCTTCAGCAGTACCGCAAGCAAAACAACTTATTACGACGTTATAAGCCAATTTAAAAACGGCGAGGTTGAGTCCTATAAGCTTAATCTTTATAACGGTGACCTTGAATACGTAACCAAGGACGGTAAGGAGCATAACTATACCGTACCGGACCCCGGTATTTTCTATAACGACGTTAACATTATTGAATATAATGAGCAACATCCCGATGCTCAAATAAAAATGGATTACGAAAACGGAAGCGGTATGGCGTGGATGATTGAATACCTTCCCACCGTGCTTCTTATTATAGTAATGGTAGTTGTTGGTTTCATATTTATGAAACGTATGAGCGCTACTATGGGGGCAGATAAATCTTTACAATTCGGTAAAGCCAAGCCAAAACGCGAAACCAACCGTAAAACCACCTTTGCCGACGTTGCGGGCGCTGATGAAGAAAAGGAAGAGATGGTGGAAATCGTTGACTTCCTTAAAGACCCCAAAAAGTTTGACGAACTGGGCGCAAGAATCCCCAAGGGCGTGCTTCTCGTTGGCCCTCCTGGTACGGGTAAAACTCTTCTTGCACGCGCGGTTGCAGGCGAAGCGGGCGTACCTTTCTTTAGTATTTCGGGTTCCGACTTCGTTGAAATGTTCGTTGGTGTAGGCGCTTCCCGTGTGCGTGACCTTTTTGAAGAGGCAAAGAAAAGCGCTCCCGCTATTGTATTTATCGACGAAATCGACGCAGTAGGTCGTCAAAGAGGCGCAGGTCTCGGCGGCGGTCACGACGAAAGGGAACAAACCCTTAACCAGTTGCTTGTTGAAATGGACGGCTTTGGCGCAAATGAAGGCGTAATTGTTATGGCGGCAACCAACCGCCCTGATATTCTTGATAAGGCGCTTCTTCGTCCCGGTCGTTTTGACCGTCAGATAACCGTAAACTACCCCGATATAAAGGGTAGAGAAGAAATTCTTAAGGTTCATTCCCGCGGCAAGCCCTTGGGTCCCGACGTTAACCTTAAAACCATTGCGGCTTCTACCGCAGGCTTTACGGGCGCAGACCTTGAAAATCTTCTTAACGAAGCAGCTCTTCTTGCGGTGCGTAAAGGTCTTAAAGCCATTACCCAACCACAAATTGAAGAAGCAACAATTAAGGTTGTTATGGGTACTGAAAAGAAATCCCGCGTAATTAAGGAAAAGGATAAGATGATTACTTCTTATCACGAAGCGGGCCACGCTATTGTTTCTTACTTCTTGCCCACTCAGGACCCTGTTCATCAAATATCCATTATTCCCAGAGGTATGGCGGCAGGGTATACAATGTACGTGCCTACCGAAGAAAAGGGACACGTTTCGAAAAATTCTATGCTTGAAGATATTTGTTCTCTCCTTGGCGGACGCGCCGCAGAACAACTTACTCAAGACGATATTTGTACCGGCGCTTCCAACGATATTCAGCGCGCAACCGAGCTTGCAAGAAAAATGGTTACCAAGTTTGGTATGAGCGATAAGTTGGGTCTTGTTACCTACGGTACCGATAACGATTCTGTATTCTTAGGACGCGATTTTTCTTCTACTCCCAACTATTCCGATAAAATTGCCGCAATGATAGACGAAGAAATCGAAGCTATCGTTATGACTCAATACAACAAAGCTCTTGATATTCTTAAAGAGAATATGCCTAAACTTCACGACGTTGCCAAGGTTCTCTTTAACGAAGAGAAGATTGACGGCGAACGCTTTATTTCCATAATGGAAGAAAAGCAAGAAGCAATTGACGAATAATTAAAACGGTTGCCCCGTAATTAACGAGACAACCGTTTTACTTTTGTTTATTCTTAAACTGCGGGGTTTAACATATTATTCGGTAAAATATGAGCATTAACTTATAAATAGCCTTTTACTTCGGAAATACTACCGATTATGCGGTTCATCTTGACTTTATCCCCACAGATGTGATATCCTTTTTGTATCATATCTGAGGGGATTTTTTTATGATTAAAATAGAAAATTTAAGTAAATCCTACGGTAAAGTAAAAGCTGTAGACGATATAAGTTTTACCGTAAAGAAGGGCGAACTATTTGCCTTTCTCGGCATAAACGGCGCGGGCAAAAGTACCACTATAGGTGTTATATGCGCCGCACATAAAAAGGATAGCGGCAAAGTATTTGTTAACGGATTTGACATTGATTCAAACAGCGATTGTATTAAAAGAGACATTGGCGTTGTTTTTCAAAACAGCGTGCTTGATAAAGCTCTTAGCGTTAAGGCAAATTTAGAAAGCAGAGCCGCGCTTTACGGTATTGGCGGCGCTTCTTTTAAAAAGCGACTGGGGGAGCTTATCGACCTTCTTGATTTCGGCGATATTTTAAACCGAAGCGTCGGTAAACTTTCGGGAGGTCAGAGAAGAAGAATAGATATTGCAAGGGCTCTTATACATTCCCCAAAACTGCTTATACTTGACGAACCCACAACAGGTCTTGACCCGCAAACCCGTACAATGCTGTGGGCGGTTATAGAAAAGCTTCGTAAAGAAACCGATATGACGGTACTTCTTACCACCCATTATATGGAAGAAGCCGCCGACGCCGACAACGTTGTGATTATTGACGGCGGTAAAATTATTGCAGAGGGAACACCCTTAGAACTAAAAAATAAATATACGGGTGACTTTATTTCTCTTTACAACACAGATGAAGAAAAGGTTAAAGGTTTGTCTAAACCTTACGAAAAGGTTGGAGAAGCCTATAAAATCTGCGTAAAGGATACCGCAGAGGCAACCGAGCTTATTATAAAATACCCCGAAGTATTCAGCGATTATGAAATAATAAAGGGAAGAATGGATGACGTGTTCCTTTCGGTTACGGGTAAAAAATTGGGAGGTGAAAACAAATGACAACGGTTAAAGCGCTTATAAAAAGAAATACCGTTCTTTTCTTTAAGGATAAAGGTATGTTTTTTACCGCCCTTATCACTCCGCTTATTTTACTGGTTTTGTACGCGACCTTTCTGGGCAACGTTTACGAAGACAGCTTTAAAACGGTGGTGGAAGCGGCAGGGCTTACTATTGACCAAAAACTTTTGTCGGGTTGCGTTGCGGGACAACTTATGTCCTCGCTTCTTGCAGTTTCCTGTATAACCGTTGCGTTTTGTTCTAACCTTTTGTCGGTTCAGGATAAAGTCAGCGGCGCAAGAGCCGACTTGACGGTATCCCCCGTAAAGCTTGCTGTTTTGTCGGTTTCTTACTTTGTTGCAACCCTTATTTCTACTTTGATAATATGCTTTGTTGCGCTTGTTGCCTGTCTTATTTACGTCAGATTTGCAGGATGGTACCTGACAACGCGCGACGTACTGTATCTTATTTTGGACGTTTTCTTTTTAAGTCTTTTCGGTACGGCTTTTTCTTCGGTAGTAAATCATTTCCTTAAAAGCCAAGGTCAGATTTCTGCGGTTGGTTCTATTGTAAGCTCCTGCTACGGTTTTATATGCGGCGCGTATATGCCTATTTCTTCTTTCGGCGAAGGGCTTCAAAAAGTGCTTTCTTTCGTGCCTTGCACCTATGCAACCTCTTTGCTTAGAAACCATTCTTTAAAAAGTGTTTTTGAAAAGATGGAAGAAAGCTTGCCCGCTCAGATTATTGACGGAATGAAGGGCGCTGTTGATTACAACCTTTACTTCTTTGAAGAACAGGTAGACGTTAAGGCAATGTATTTGATAGTCGGAGTATGGGTAGTGCTTCTTTTACTTGCTTATATTTTAATGAATAGTTGCAAAAAGACGGCTTGACCGTCTTTTTTGTTGCGTATAAGGGTAAAATGTGATATTATCTATTTAATGATTGTAGGTGAAATAATGCAAGTTTTATTAGATGGTAAAAAGAATTTTTATAAAGCAAACCTTCACTGTCACTCTAACGACTCCGACGGAAGGCTTTCAAAAGAAGAAATAAAAGAAGAATTCAAAAAACGCGGGTACAGTATAATTGCTTTTACCGATCACGAACACCTGCTTAATAATTCTTACCTTGATGATAATGATTTCCTTACAATTACTTCTTGCGAAGTGGCAATAAAGGAAATTGCTAAAGATTCTACCCTCGTTAACCAAACAATGAAGGTTACTCATCTTAATTTTTACGCATTAAAGCAGGATAACGACGTTACACCGTGCTATTCTTCTGTTTACGACCATTTTAAAAACCCGCGTATTGAGGATAAAATTAAATTCAGCGGAGAATATAAACGGGTATATTCTGCCGACGGAATTAACGATATAATAAAAAAGGCTAACCAAGCGGGTTTTATAGTTTCCTATAATCACCCCGTATGGTCGGGTGAAAATGCTGCTGATTATCTTAATTACGACGGATTATTCGCGGTAGAGGTTTACAATCATTCTTGCAATATTTATGGTATAAATTCCTACAGTATTAACGTGTTTGACGATATGCTCAGAGCAGGGAAAAGGGTATATTGTACAATGTGTGACGACTGTCATATAAGAGAACCGTTGGATTCGCCTGACTGTGACGCTTTCGGCGGTTGGATAATGGTAAACGCTGAAAAGCTTGATTATAAAGTGATTATGGATGCCCTTCAAAACGGAGACTTTTACGCATCTACCGGCCCTGAAATTAAAAATCTTGTAAGAAACGGCAAAAGGGTTATAATAGAAACCTCTCCTGCAAAACAAATTGCTTTCACAACTGCCGGTCGGCGCAGTATAGCCGTTAACGCTCCAAAAGGCGAAACGGTGACTTGCGCTGAATTTGACATAAAAGATACCGACGGTTATTTTAGAATCAGCGTCAGAGATATTTATGGAAATTACGCTTATACACAGGGGTATGATGTATTATGAAAATTTTGTTTTTAGGCACAGGCGCCGACGATTGGTACAACTATGAAGGAAGCGATAAACGCAAAAATACCGGCGCAATAATTAACGGTAATTTGCTAATTGATTTTTCTCCCGCTACCGTTTCTTATAAAACGGAGTTGCAAGGGGTTAAAAATATAATTATAACCCATACTCACCGAGACCATTTTAACGCAGAACTTTTAATTGAGTTTTTAAAGGAAAATAATGCTCGGGTGTACGCTGAAAGTTATTCTGCTAAAAAAATAAGCAATGAAACGGGTATAAACGTAATCCCGTTTAAAATAGGCGGGGAATACGAAATCGACGGTTATACCATAACTCCGTTAGCCGCTAATCATAGTGTAGAGGATAAAGAAGAAAAACCGATACACTACGTTGTTGATGACGGTGATAAAAAACTGTTTTGGGGTTGCGACGGCGGGTGGCTTATAAATAAAACCTGGCACGAAATAAGAAAACATAAATTTAACGCCGTAGTTTTCGACTGTACAATTTGGGATAAAGACGGCGACTACAGAGTGTTTGAGCATAATAATATCTCAATGGTTAAAAACCTTAAAAAGGCGTTTTATACAGTAAAGGTTGCGGATGATAGCACTAAGGCTTTCGCCACCCATTTTTCAAAAAATTCACAACACCCACACCATAAACTTTGCCAGCTTTTAGGCGAAGATAACATTATAACCACCTTTGACGGTATGGAAGCGGAAATATAAAACAAAACGGTGAACGAAGTTGTTCACCGTTTTACTGCATTATCCGTAAATTCTGTTTTTAAGAGCAAGATATTCTTCTTTTGTTACACCGTTTCTTACGTCTGTGGAAAGGGGAACGAGGAAACAGGGGTCGCGGTCTTCAGGGTCGGTTTCGCGTTCTAACGGGAAGTTAGAAAGCATACCCGTATGGTCGGTGCCGCCCGCCATATAAATCTTTTTATCTTTTGCAAATTCTAAAATTTCCGCAATATCCTTTTCGTCAATATCGGGGTGGTCGTACTCTACTGCATTCATACCCATTTCGTAAAGCTCGGGTAAATATTTTGTGATACAGTGAGGGTGCGCAAGACCGATAACTCCGCCTGCATTTCTTATTATTTTAATAATATCCTCGGCTTCGCTATATACTATTTTTGCGCTTTGCTCTACGGGTGCGGCGCGGAAAGCCAGAAAATACTTTCTGTAATCTGCCTGAGTCATTTCGGTGCGATTAACTAAAGAAGCAAAAATCTGCTCGTTGCACATCCACATAGGCTCCTTACAGTCGTCAAGCACGTCCTGCCAGGTTATGCCTTTAATATAATTTTGTTTAACCAAAGAATCAAACTTCGCTTTTGCGTTTACGTACATAATTTCGTGGTGATATTTAAGATACTCCTTAACCTTGTTGTCGTTTTCGTCAAAATCGAAGCACACAAAGTGAAGATTGGCTGTACCGTGCATACCGTTGGCTTCCATACCTAAAATACAGTCCATACCGTATTTTTCTGCCGCTTCGCTGAAGGCACGCCAGCCCGTTATGGTGTTGTGGTCAGTTATAGCCAAAGCGCCAAAGCCCTGTTCCTTTGCTTTTGCAAAAATTTGGTCGGGAGTTTGGGCGCCGTCGGAATAAATAGTATGTAAATGAAGGTTTGCAAATTTCATTTAAAATCACCTCGAGTAAAATATAGCATAGCGAATATTAAAAAGCAATACCTTTTTGCTCAATTAACAAAAAAATCGTCTCGGTTTATTCCGAGACAATTTCGATTTTTTCTATACCGTAATATTTAAAACATTCTATTACGTTTTCGGTGAGTTTTTCTCCGCAAACTGCAATAGGTACGGCGGGGGGGCAGGAAAGGTTAAGGGTGGCTAAAATTTTACCTTCAGCGTCATTAACCGAAACTGTTTTGCTTTTGCTCATTACCGCTTCCTTTAGGCTCATAACCCTTTCGGGTTTAAAGAAAACTGGCGGAAAAACCGTTATTGGAGAAAGGGGCGGAATTGCGAGCAACGCTTCCTTTAAGTATTCAAGGTCAAAGTCTATACCTAACATAAGCACCACAAAGTCAGGGTCGGCAAATTCACATTCAATACTGCATTTGCGAAGTTCTTCTGCAAAGTCGAACCCCGTATAACCGTAGGCTTTTGTGCAAATAGTGATTTTTAAAGGCTCTTCTTCATAAAGAGTATACCCGTTGCCGCGCAAAAACTTTTTCAGGTGCTCTGCTTTTAAAACAAAGCGCGAGAGCCGTTCTTTATAGCCGTCAGATAAATATTCGTTAACCTTGTCCAGCGACTGTAAAATCAAATATGAAGGGCTGGTTGAACCAAAAAGACTTAAAGCGTATTTAGCACTATTGCAAAGTTTTTTATCCCTTATATGTAAATAAGCGCCACCCGTAAGGCAGGGAAGGGTTTTGTGAGCCGAAGAGCAGCACATATCGGCGCCTAAATCTGTGGGATAAAGGC
>JAZRKJ010000003.1:0-2147 GCA_045646245.1 Acutalibacteraceae bacterium | reverse complement strand
ATTCTGCCGTAATCGGGGTTGGAGTGTCCGCCCCAGCCGCCGCCCCATTCGGCACTTGAACGGTCAAGTGCTTCCGTAGGTTCGGAATAAAGCCTTTTTGCTTTATCTCTGAACATATTTAATTCGTCAATGTATCGCTTAAATGTTTCCTTGTGTTCAGGAAATTCCTCTGCAAGCTTCATAATGTTTTCATCACAAAAACGAAGCCCCTCTGAAGGAGTGTAGGATGCGGTGCCGTATTTTGCTTCAAATGCCGTTTCGGGCAATAAACGGCGCGAAAACTTAATATCGATATTCTTTGCGGCGTGAAGCAGTGCAAGACCTACTCTCTCGCCGTGTTCAAGGGTCTCATTTGAAAAATATCCGTAAAGGAAAGGGTCGATTTTTACTAAGTCCATAAACAAACCTCTTTTACTTTGATACTCTCACGTCTGCACCGTGAGATGTGAACAGTGAACACCAGCGTGATATTTCATTATCACCCGCATTTTCATGGGTATAAGCTGAAACGGCACCTATCTTTTCGGATTTTCCGATACCGAGAGTATGATAAGGCATAATCTCCGCATATCTGTACCGCTCTTTATTTTTATTAAGGAAATAAGCAAGCAAGGCAATATTCTCAGCGCTGTCATTACAATCGGGAATCAAGGGCATCCTGATAATGATATCCGCACCTTCGTCCATAAGATAAAGAAGATTCGAAATA
This sequence comes from Acutalibacteraceae bacterium, assembly GCA_045646245.1. GTDB lineage: Bacteria > Bacillota > Clostridia > Oscillospirales > Acutalibacteraceae > SIG607. Next base: position 1,438 of record JAZRKJ010000003.1, on the reverse strand, counting down.
ATATGAGCATTATCTGAGCCCGTAAGCTTGCGGTGGCGTTCGGGGTCAATACATTTTATGTCATACAGAAAAGTTGTGCCGAGAGCGACGGCTTTTTCGTAGAATTCACGTGAACCGATACCGCAGGTTTCTATGGCAATTGAAATTCCTGCATCCTTTGCAAGAGCGAGAAGCTCCAATGTGAATTCAGGCTGATATGACGGTTCACCGCCCGTAACGGTGAGTCCGCCTCCTGATGTATCATAAAACATCTTATCTTTTATAACTTCATCAAGAACTTCCGAAGCAGCCATTTCATTACCGATAACTTCATTGGCATCGTTAAGGCAGATTTCGGTACACTTGCCGCACTTCATACACTCTTCACGGTTAATCTTCAGTATGTCGTTTTCTGTTGTGCGTGCGGAACAACCTGCAAGGCATCTGCCACATGATGAGCATTTCTGTTTATTAAAGGAAAGTGTGGGTGTTTTTTCAAGGCTTTCGGGATTGTGGCACCAGATACACCTGAGGGGACAGCCCTTCAGGAAAACACAGGTGCGAATACCGTCGCCATCGTGTATGCAAAAATTCTGGATGTTAAATATTATTCCGTTCACTTTATGCTCACCAACTTTCCGGGTCTATTATACCACTTTGATAAATAAAAAGGCAACAGTAAAAATACCGTTGCCTTTGTGTGGATACTGATCGGGTTTTGTCTGATAAATTCTAATTTGTCAACTTCATTATAATTCCCTGAGATTATTTTTGCAACTCTTGAATTATGTCACTGAAAGTGTTGGTTGTATAAATATGTGAGCCGTATTCCGAAGTAACAAAGAAGATTACGGCTTTTTATTTTTGTAATTGTTTGTAACCTGGCAAGCAGGGCGAGTGGGTCCCCATTTCTGAAAATCCCTTGCTTGCTCATTATGCCGTTTAACACCGTTACATAATAGCAAGCAGGGCAAGTGTAAATACACTCTCGCTTTTTTGCTTGCCGACTGTTCATACTTTGTAATCACATTATCAGCAAGCAGGGCGAGTGTGTACACATTTTAAAAATCCCTTGCTTGCAAACCGTTCCGTTTCTCCGTTCACTAACTTTGCAAGCAGGGCAAGTGGATATCCACTTTTCAAAAATGCCCCGCAACCCTTACCGCTTGTTGGTGAAAAATTTCCCCAAACCCCTGAAAAAATCGGAGAGAAAATTTAAAAATCTTCTCTCCGAGCAGCGCCACAGTGGCTTATAATATTTAAATAAAGGTAGTTTCAGAATAAGCAAAAACTAACTGTTTCTTTACAAAAGAGGAAATGTTTGCTATAATCAAACTATCTTTAATAGAAAGGTTGATAAAATGTCTACATTTTTTGCGGTTTTAGGTTTGATTTCATTTTTAGCGTTTCCAATAGTATTAGTTATATTGATTGTAAACAAGATTAGAAAAAATGACAT
>JAZRKJ010000002.1:0-14941 GCA_045646245.1 Acutalibacteraceae bacterium | reverse complement strand
GGTATGAATGGGGCGCAATGGTTTACGACCGCTTCATTATTGAAGGCAAGGACGTTCCTCAGGATCCTGTTGAAGCATTAAGACTTCAAAGTCGGAGGCCAAGCGGTCTTAGGAAGACAATGTCATAAATCAACTCCTTGGCTCACAGAACGACATGGCTACGATCCGACTTGGTATGAATGGGGCGCAATGGTTTACGACCGCTTCATTATTGAAGGCAAGGACGTTCCTCAGGATCCTGTTGAAGCATTAAGACTTCACCAGAGAGTATGGACTACCGGCGTACGTACCGCTATTGCTCACGGCGGTGTTGTTAACGACCACCACGGCGTTGGTATTAAACTCGGCCGTCTTATGAAAGAACAGTACGGTCCCGCTATGCAGGTATTCGAAGGCATTAAGAAACAGTTAGACCCCAACGGAATTATGAATCCGTTTAAACTTGGTCTTTAATTACGACAGGAGGTAAAGAATTATGATTATGTCAGAAAAAGGAAAACAGCACGTTGATTCCTGCCGTTTTTGTTGGATGTGTCACCACATTTGTCCTATCGGTAATGCTACCGGTCAGGAAAGAAATACTGCCCGCGCAAGAGCTCTCGGTATCTCTCTTGTAAACCGTGAAGCTATTGAGCTTCAGGAAATTATGGATAACATTTTCGAATGCGGTTGCTGCGGTGCTTGTGTTAAAGAATGTGTTACCGGTTGGGATCCCGTTATGTTCACAAAGGAAACCCGCCTTCACGCTGCTATGGAAGGTAAACTTCCCGAATACATAAACGTTCTTGTTGATAACTGTATTGAAAAGGGAAATGCTTACGGTATTACCGAAATCGATGCAGACCTTAAAAAAGCTATGGCTGAGCATTCTGCTAAAACAGATGTTGTACTCTTCCTTGGCGCAGATGCAATTTATAAGGCTCCTAAGTGCGCTATCGACGCTATTAAGGTTCTTGAAAAAGCAGGTGTTAACTTTACCGTACTTGAAAACGAACCTAACAGCGGCGCACAGCTTGAATATCTTATCAGCGCTGCAAACGAAACCAAAGAAGTTATGAATCAGTGCGCTAAAGAACTTAACAAGTTTGCTACCGTTATTGCTTATGATCCTCAGGATGCTAAGGTATTAAAGCGTGAATACAAGGAGTGGGATATTGCTTTAACCGCAGAAGTTAAAACCTTTACTGCTTTTGTTGCTTCTCTTGTTAAAGAAGGTGCTTTAAAAGCTGAAAACAGCGGTAAAAAGGTTGTTTATCAGGATCCCTTCCAACTCTCCCGTGACCTTGGCGAAACCGAAGAAGCCAGAGAAATTATTAAGGCTTACGCAGTTCTTGATGAAATGCTTTGCAACAAGAAGGACACTATGTGGGCAGGTAACATACTTATGCGTGAATGGATGGCAGACGTAATGGATAAGGTTGCCGAAAACCGTTTCTTCAACGCTAAATGCGTTAACGCTGACACTATAGTTACTGCTTCCGTCAGCGAATATATGTCTCTTAAAGCTGTAGAGAAGGACGTAAAGGTTATTTCTCTTGAAGAGCTTATTCTCGGTTAATTGTAGGGGGATAAAGAAATGTTAGTGAATTTCAAAACCATTATTGATATGGCGGAAAAGGGTAATTACTGTATCCCCGCTTTTAATACCTATAATGTTGAAACCGTTATGGGCGTAATTGCCGCTGCTGAAGAAGCAAAGGCTCCCGTAATTATTCAGGTTTACCCCCGTCTTCTTATGGAGGAGGTAGGCTACTATCTTGCTCCCGTGGTTCGCGCTGCTGCGGATAAAGCAAGCGTACCTGTTTGTTTCCACCTTGACCACGGTCCTGATGAGCTTGCCGTTCAAAGAGCTCTCCGTTGGGGTTGCTCCGGTATTATGTATGACGGAAGCACTCATCCTTATGATGAAAACGTAGAAATCACAAAGCATATTGTTGAAATTTGTGATACTATCGACGTTCAGGTAGAAGGTGAGCTTGGCCACGTAGGAAGCGTTAACGATGACGCTATGGAAGAGTATACCGACCCCGCAGAGGCTGCCGATTACGTTAAGAAAACAGGCGTAACTGCGCTTGCGGTACTTGTTGGTAACGCTCACGGTCACTACAAAAAGACTCCTTGTCTTGATATTGAACGTATTAAGAATATCAGAGAAGCCACCGGCGGCACTCCGCTCGTTCTTCACGGCGGTTCGGGTATTCCCGATGATCAGGTTAAGGCTGCTATTAATGCAGGTATCCGCAAAATGAACATCGGTACCGATGTTTGTTGTGCTTTTGCCGAGGGTACTCTTAATTCTCTTAACGACCCCAACAGAAGCCTTGCCATAGACTTATTTATGAAGCCTGCTATTCAGTCTGTTAAAGAGCTTGCTCTCGATAAAATCAGACTTGTTGGTGCAGAAGGAAAGGCATAAATCATGAGTAAAATTGTAGGAATAGGCGCTTGCGTAATGGATACCCTTATTACAGTGCCAAACTACCCTAAAGAGGATACTAAGCTGAGAGCAACCTCCTCTAAAATTGCCGGAGGCGGTCCCACCGCCACCGGTATAGTCGCTGCTTCTAAGCTTGGCGAAAGCGCCGGATATATCGGTGTGCTGTCCGCTGATAACGGTGGTAGATTTTTAAAGGAAGACTTTGAAAAGTACGGTGTTGCTACCCATAATATTGATATTATTGACGGTTACCGTTCCTTTACCTCTACTATTTGGTTGGCAAACGATACTGCTTCCAGAACCTGCGTTTTTGATAAAGGAAATCTTCCACCCTTGGCTCTTGATGAAGCAAAGAAAACTGCAATAAAAGAAGCAGAGCTTCTTATGATTGACGGTAATGAAATCGATGCGGCAGAAGAAGCCTGTAAGGTTGCTAATGCAAACGGTACTACCGTTCTTTATGATTGCGGCGGACTTTATGAAGGCGTTGAACGTCTTTTAAAACTTACCGATATTATGATTCCTTCCGAAGAATTTGCTTTGGGTCACACCAAATGCGAAGACGTTAGAGAAGCCGCTGTAAAACTTTTTGAAACCTACTCTCCCAAAATTGTAGTCATTACAAGAGGAAAAATAGGCGGTATTCTTTACGACGGTAAAGAATTTTACGATTATCCTGCATTCCTTGTTGAAGCAGTTGACAGCAACGGAAGCGGTGACGTTTTCCACGGCGCTTATGCTGCTGCGCTTTGCAAGGGTTACGATTATAAGAAGGCTTGTATATTCTCCAGCGCTGTATCTGCAATTAAATGTACCGGTTACGGTGCAAGAGAAAGCGTACCTTCTTTTGAAACCGTTAAATCTTTTTTAAAGGAGAAAAACTATGAACTTTAAGAAAACATATAAGCCCGCTTTAGGCTATACTCCTCTTTGTAAAATAGGGGAATGTACCCTTAAAAAGCTTGAGTTCGGTATTATTGAGCTTGATGCCGGTCAGTCTTTGGATTTTTTTACCGAAGATAAAGAAACCGCTTTTATTATGCTTGAAGGCCATTGCGACGTTAAAGCAGGGGATAATGAGTGGAAGAATATCGGTAACAGAATGACCGTTTTTGAAAACAGAAAAGCAGAAAGCTTTTATATGCCTATTGAGCAAAACCTTACTATTACCGCTCTTGACCATATTAAAATTGCTGTTTGTGCTACCCCTGTTAAGGAAAAGACCGAACCTCAGGTATTAAGAGAAGACCACGTTGTATTAAAGCTTTTGGGTGATGTTCCTTATCAGAGAGAAACCAGCTTTATTATTGACGGAAATTCTAATGCAAAGGTTCTTACTATAGGTGAAGCTTATACCACCGAAGGTAACTGGGCAGGTTTCCCGCCTCATAAACACGACGAGGATAATATGCCTTATGAGTGTATTGCAGAAGAAATTTATTATTTCCTCTTTAATCCCAAGCAAGGTTTCGGCGTTCAGTGTCTTTATACTTCCGACGGAAGTATTGACGAAGCCTACAGAGTAAAGAACGACGAGCTTGTTGAATTCCCTTACGGCTATCATACTACTGTTTCTACCCCCGGTTATCAAAGCTATTTCCTTTGGCTTATGGCAGGGGATTATCAGGGCTTTAACAGAAGTAACGACCCCGAACACGATTGGATTGGCAAATAATTAAGAATCGAAAAGCCGTCACCAAAGGGTGCACGGCTTTTTGGCATTGAGAGGTATTATTATGATTACTTTAAATAACGGCGTATTAAAGGTTTTAATTGATGAAATGGGCGCTCAGATAAGAAGTGTCGTTAAGGACGAAAAAGAACAGATGTGGAATGCTGAACCTCAAATTTGGAAGGCTACCGCACCCCTTATGTTCCCCATTTGCGGCGGACTTAAGGATGACAAATTTATATACGACGGTAAAGAATATATTCTCCCCAAACACGGCTTTGGAAGAAATATGCTTTTTACCGTTGAAAAAGCCGACGATACTTCTGCTGTATTTTGCCTTAAATCAAATGACGAAAGCAGAAAAATGTACCCATTTGAATTTGAACTTCGTCTTATTTACAATATTTGCGGTGATGCCTTAACCCTTAAATATGAGGTTAAAAATGTTGATAATAAGACAATGTATTTTTCTATCGGTTCACACGAAGCTTATTATACCCCCGAAGGAATCGAGGATTACGATATTGTTTTTCCCGAAAAGGAAAGTCTTGACAGCGTAATGGTTGACGGAAATCTTCTTCAGGACCATACCTTACCTATTATTAAGAACAGCAACGTTCTTCCTCTTTACGATAAATATTTCCTTGTTGACTGCCTTGTATTTAAAAATGTTAAATCCAAAAGCTGTCTGCTTCGCAACCGCAGAAAGGGCAAGAGCATAAAGGTTGATTTCCCCGATGCTTCGTATCTTGTGTTATGGCATCCTCACGGTGCTCCCTTTATTTGTATTGAGCCATGGACCGGTATTCCCGACGATTTCCACAGCGATTATAACCTTGCTCATAAAGAAGGCATTACCGCTCTCGGCGCAGGGGAAGTATACACTAACCTTCATACCATTACCTATATATGTGAAGAATAATGACTATTGAAAAAATCAGAGAACTTAATCCTCACGTTAAAATTTATTCTACCCTTGATAAGGAATTTTCAAAATTCGGAGTAAGACTTTCCGGTTTTGATGCTTCTGAAATTATAAAAAGGGGAAAGGCTTTCGAATTTCCGAAAGAAGGAAGTGTTTATGAAGCGTCTACTCCCGCTTTTGAAGAATTGTCCATAGCAAAAGAAATTACCGAAAAATGCTTTGGTGAGCTCCCCACGCAAATCGGTTATTGCTACGGTCACAGCAGTTTTCTTAACGCTTTTGAGTGGCACACTTCAAGCGAAGTGAATATTGCCGTAACCGACCTTATACTTATTCTTGCAAAAAGAAGCGATTTAGCAGACGGCAAAATTGATTCATCAAAAGCAAAGGTGTTTTTCTTAAAACAAGGCGAAATGGTTGAGGTGTTCGCTACTTCTTTGCATTTCTGCCCCTGTCAGGTGGAAAAATCGGGATTTGGCTGTGTTGTTGCTTTACCTAAAGGAACCAACCTTCCATTGACAAAAGAACCTGCCCAAGACCCGCTGATGTTCCGCAAAAATAAATGGATAATATCCCACGTAGATAACGCACCTCTTATTGCAAGAGGAGTAGTACCCGGTGTAACAGGTGAAAATATAGAAATTATAGGTGAATAAAATGAAATATTTATTGGGTATAGATTTCGGCGGTGGCTCATCAAAGGCTACTCTTATTGATACTTGTGGTAATATTATTGCCGAAAGTACAACCGAATATCCTACTTACTATCCTGTTTTAGGCGCTTGCGAGCAGTCTCCTGATGACTGGAGCAAGGCTTTAAGTGAAAACATTGGTCAATTACTTTTAAAAAGTAAAATAGATAGCGGAGATATTCTTGCTGTTTCTATTGATTCGGCTACCCATACCGCGGTACTTTGCGATAAAGAATATAAACCGCTTCGTAATGCAATTCATTGGACCGACACACGCTCCAGAAAGCAGGCTAAATATTTAAAGGAAAACTACGGTGATTTTATATTCTCAAAAAGCTTCCATAAGCCGGATACTATCTGGACTTTGCCCGAAATACTTTGGGTAAAGGAAAACGAACCGGAAGTGTTTGAAAAAATCGGCTCGGTTTTCTTTGAAAAGGATTATATCCGTTTTGGGCTTACGGGTGTTTATTGCACCGATTATATTGACGCTCAGGGAAGTATGCTTTTCGACTGCAACGAAATGTGTTGGTCAAGAGAGCTTTGCGACCTTATAGGGCTGGACATAAATATTTTACCCCCCGTAAAGGCTCCTACCGACGTTATCGGTAACGTTACCAAGGAAGCAGCTGAGGTTACCGGTCTTAAGGAAGGAACTCCCGTTATTTGCGGTACTACCGATACGGTTATGGAGGTATTTGCTTCGGGCGCCGTTAATAAAGGTGACGTTACGGTTAAGCTTGCTACCGCGGGTAGAGTTTGTGTAATTACAGATAAACCGTTCCCTCACCAGCACCTTGTAAACTATTCTCATATTACGGGTGGCCTTTGGTACCCCGGTACAGCCACCAAAGCGGCGGCATCATCCTATCGTTGGTACCGTGATACCTTCGGAGGGGATTACGCAGAACTTAATGTTGGGGCTGAAAACGTGCCTATCGGTTGTGAAGGCCTTATTTATCATCCATACATCAACGGCGAGCTTACTCCTTACGCCGACCCGCTTTTATGCGGTAGTTTTACCGGCATTCGTGCTACTCATACCAAGGGGCATTTCACAAGAAGCGTACTTGAAGGTGTTGCGCTTTCCCTTCTTCATTCGAAAAAGACTTTAGATGAAATAGGTATTCCCGTAGGGAAAAAGGGCACCATTATCGGCGGTGGCGCAAAGGGTGAGCTTTGGCGTCAGATAACCGCAGATTGCCTTAATATGGAGCTTACTCTAACCGAAAGCAGCGATTCGTCCTTAGGTTCGGCTATGCTTGCAGGTGTTGCTATCGGCGTGTTTGCATCTCCTGAGGAAGCGGTTAAGAAGTGTATTAAGCCCATTGGCGTTACAAAACCAAATCCTGAAAATAACCAAAAATATGAAAAACTTTTTGAGGAGTACGTTGCTATTCACGACGCACTTGCTCCCATATACGATAAGAGAGAATTATGAGAATATTAGTATGTGTAAAGCAAAGCGCGGGAGGGGAACTCAACCCCTTCGACGCTTGCGCTTATGAAGCCGCTCTTAGAATCAAGGGCGCAGACGACGAGGTAATTCTTCTCAGTATGGCGCCTAAAAAAAGCGAAGAAATGCTTTTGTCTTTAACAAGACTGGGGGCTTCGCGCGCTTATCTTTTAAACGATAAAGCCTTTGCGGGTGCCGATACACTTGCAACTGCGTACACCCTTTCTTTGGCGGTTAAAAAGCTTTCTCCCCAACTTATTATATGCGGAAGACAAACCATTGACGGTGATACCGCCCAAACGGGACCGTCTCTCTCGGTTGTTGCGGGGTATAATCTGGTGACAAACGTTATGAGTATTGATTCAACCGACGGTAAAATTGTTTGCACAACCCGTACCGAAGGCAGGGTAGAGTCTGATTATCCGGCTCTTATTACCGTGGAACGTTTTTGCACTTTGCGTTTCCCCAGCATACGTTCAAAAATCGGAGAAGTAATTACTCTTGACGCAAATGACCTTGAAGCTGACCTTTCCCGTTGTGGGCTGAACGGCTCGCCTACAAAGGTTCTTAAAACCTTTGAAAATGAGGAAGGCAGGCGTAAATGCACCTTTATTACCGCCGATAAATTGGATTCTGTTATAGAAAAGGCAAGAGAAAAGGGTAGAGCGAGACTTGCACCAAAGGAGCAAAGCAACCTAAAGCTTAAAGAGGTATGGATAGTTGGCGAAAAGCCGCGCGATATGGCGTTAACCGTTGCCGAAACGGCGCGTGTTATTGAACCTGCTTCGTCCACTGAAATTGCCGAGCTTATAAAGGCTGAAAAACCGTCGGTAGTGCTTTGGGCAAGCGATGCTTACAGTAAGGCTACGGCTCCTCAAGTGGCTTCTCTTTTAAGAACGGGACTTTGCGCCGACTGTACTGCTCTTGAAACCGACGGCGAAAATCTTTTTATGTACCGTCCTGCATTTTCAGGTAATATTATTGCAAAAATCGGCTGTGTAACAAGGCCGCAGATGGCTACGGTGAGGACGGTTGATACCGATGGCAGCGATATGATAGTATCTATAGGTATGGGTGCGGTAAAAAGCATAGAAAAGATTAAAAATTTTGCACAAAAATACGGCGCGGAGCTTGGCGCAAGCCGAGCTGCTGTTGATGCTGACGTCTTTCCTTATGAAAAGCAAATTGGTCTTACCGGTAAATCGGTTAGTCCTGCAGTTTATCTGGCGGTCGGAATTTCGGGCGCTGTTCATCACGTTGAAGGTATGAAACGCTCGGGAACCGTGATTGCAATAAATAAAGATAAAGATGCTCCCATATTTGATTATGCCGATTACGGCATAGTTGCTGATGTAAACGACATACTGTAAATTCGAACGATTAGTAAACTTTTTGAACGTTTTGCTATTGCATATTAAGCACTTTTAAGCTACAATTAACTTAAAAGGAGTGTTTCGAATGAAAAGAGTTTTATTGCTTGGCGATTCTATAAGAGGCGGCTATGCTATGTCGGTTAAGGCGTCTCTTGAAGGGAAAGCGGAGGTTGTTTACCCAACTGATAGCGGTAGATTTGCCGCTTATACCTTGCGTATGATTAGTGACGTAAGAAACGAATTTAAAGATAAAATCGACGTTATTCATTGGAATGCCGGACTTTGGGATTGTCTTCGTCAGTTTGAAGAGGAGCCTAATACTCCTATAGAAATGTACGAATATTTTATTGACAGAATATGTAAGAGAATGAAGTTTCTGTTTCCCGAAGCAACCGTTGTTTTCGCTACGTCTACAAAGGTTTTAGAGGAAAAACTAAATAAAAAGATTTTCTGCCGTTATAACAGCGAAATCGACGCTTATAACAATGTTGCCGTAAACGTAGTCAAAAAGCACGGATTTTTTGTTAACGACTTAAACGCCGTTTCAAAAACGCTTCCTGAAGAAGCTCATTCCGACGGCGTTCACTATTACACAAGTATGGGCACAAAGGCTTTTACAATGCAGGTTATAGAAAGCATTAAGCCGCACCTTGGAATAGAGGAAGAAATTGAATATAAAGAAGTTCTCCACAAATCAGCGGTTCACGGCTTTTAAAGAAAAGGTCGGTCCCTATTTTAAAAAAATAATATACTATCTTTTGGATTTTGCCGCTTCATTATGGCTTGGCGTTTTATGTATGGTTTTATTAAACATACCGATAAAGCTGATAATAAAAGAAAACTATTTAATTGATAGGCTGCTTGTTATAATTCTTGATACCGTAGGAATAGTAATAGGAATTATTGTTGCTTCGGTAAAGGAAGGGTACAGAGTAAGGCGTTTTGAAATCAAAAAGATTTTTATTGCGGTTATAAGCGTATTTATTGTACATAACGTAATTTCTCCGTTTATAAATTACGCAATATACGTGGGCGGCCCTGCAAGTACCGTAGCTGAAACTATACTGTTTGGCAACAATCCTAAATTTCGCGCCGATACCGTTTCACCCCTTCTTATCCATTTTTGTATGGTGGGAATAGATTTTCTTTTGCTCCCGCTGTTTATTTTAGGTGAATATATGGGTGTGTCGCTAAGGAACAGGCATAATAAAAAGCTTAGGGAACATAAATTTGACCCTAAAGCAAAGGATGAATATGTATAAAAAACAGACTCGTAAAGAGTCTGTTTTTTTATGAGTCTGCCTGTAAGCCGAGTTCTGTTATCGACGACTATCTATCTCGAAAGGCTGTTGCCAACCTCCTCAAGCCGCTTTTCACGACACATCGAGCAAATGTAAAGTCGTAGTCAGCGTTGCTCCGGATAAGGTTTACAGGGCCAATACGTCTCCGTATCGCCGGTGAGCTCTTACCTCGCCTTTCCACCCTTACCGAATAAATTCGGCGGTATATCTCTGTTGCACTATCTCTAAGGTCACCCTCGGCGGCCGTTAGCCGCTATCCTGCTCTGTGGGGCTCGGACTTTCCTCACATCTTAAAAAGATGCGCAGCCGTCCGGCAAACTCGCAAGGGTATTTTATCATAAATTTCCCCTTGTGTCAAAGTCTTTTTAAAGTGCATATAGTAAAGAGTAGAATGACTTCTAAATCTTTATAAAAGGAGAAGAATTATGTTATTGGAAAGTTTGCCCACGTTTTTTCTTGCAACTAATTCCGCCGACGGCTTTGTAAACGGATTTAAAAATGCTTTTGACCCCAAAGACGGGTGGAAAGCGTATCTTATTAAAGGCGGTCCCGGTACGGGAAAATCCTCCTTTATGAAAAGTGTAGCTACAAGTTTTGTAAATCGCGGGGAAAAGGTTTCCGTTGTTCCTTGCAGCAGCGACCCCGACTCTTTAGATGCGGTGATTTTAGAAAGCAGAAAAGTAGTTGTTTTTGATGCTACAGCACCCCACGTAATGGACCCTGTTTACCCCGGAGTGTGCGAAGAAATACTTAATTTCGGCGAATTTTGGAACGCGGATGAATTAAAGGATAACAAAGAAGAAATAATTGCGCTTACCGATAAAAATAAAACCCTGCATCGCAGAGCTTCTCGCTTTATTTCGGCTATCGGTCAACTAAAACGTAACGAAATGAAAATCTCGTTGTTGGCAACCGATATTGATAAAACCTTTAAGTTTGCTTCAAGATTCGCTTCCCGATATATTAAATCTACTGAAGGTGAGGGTGAAGAAAAAATAATTTATCTTTCGGCGTTAACACCGAAGGGGGAAGTGTTTTACCAAGAAACCATAGATAAGCTGTGCAAGGAAAAGGTGGTTATTCTAGACGAATACGGTACCGTTTCAAATATGATTTTCTCTTTTATAAGAGATTACGCTTTGAAAAGCGGAATGAAAATAATAACGGTAAAAAATAACATTTTGCCCTTTGAACAAATTGACCATATACTTATTCCGTCTTTATCTCTTGCTTTTTGTGCCGGTAGTCCTGGAACCGAAATTAAAGGCGAAAACGTCAGAAAAATTCACGCTTCGCGTTTTATGAACAGAGAACTTTTAAAGGAATATACAAGCAGAATACACTTTAGCAGGAAATTGATTAAAGAACTGACTGACGGCGCTGTAGCGACTCTTAAAGAAGCTAAAGACGTTCATGATGAATTGGAAGCTTATTATATAAAAGCAATGGACTTTACTCTTCTTAATGAATTCTGCCGAAAGTTTGCCGAAAAACTTATTCTGCATTGACATTTTAAAGGGGTTTGATATAATATAAGATGTTAAAAATTTTGGAGGATCGGTATGAAAAAAGACAGCGGAAAAATTATTATATTGGGTGTTTTGTCTTTAATAGTTGCCATAGGTACGCTTGTTGGCGCCGCGGTGCTTGCAGAAGTTAAGAGCAGAACTTTTTTGCCGGTTTTTCCAAATAATAATTACGTTTCGTCGGACGAAGCCTCTGTTTCTTCCGAAGAAAACGAAAACCCTCCTGAAAGCAGTGAAGAACCGACAGTTGATGAACCTGCTTCTTCTGAAGAAACCTCTTCTGAAACCGAATTGACACCCGATATTGAAACCGGTCTTTATTCCTTAGAGGGAAACAGTATTGTTGTTTCGTTGTCTGATGCGGGTTTTGTTGAAGGAAACGTAAACTGCGGCGGAATTACTATGGAATTTTCCGGCCAAACAGTTGAAGGAACGCTTATTGCTACGGGAACAGATAGCCTTAACAATACTGTAGAGATTACTTTAATCTTTAAAGAAGGCTCGATTACTGCTTCAAGCCGTCCGATTATTCAGTATGAAGAATCCTCCGATTATTTGAAGCTTTCTGGGATTTTCGTAAAATAAAGGAGAATATAATGAGCAATCTTTTTAAAATTAAAATCACCGAATATAAAGAATACGGAAAGCTTCCCGATCCCTTTTTAAAACCTGACGGTAAAAGGGTGGAAAAAAGGAAAGAGTGGAAGGAACAGAGAGCAGAATTATATAAAAGCGCGGTGGAATTTTGGTTTGGTAAACAACCTCCCGCTCCGGAATTTGTCAGAGTAGAACCAACTTATACCCCCGGAATGGGAAAGGGTAACAGCTATATTGTACATACGGGAACAAGAGAGAACCCGATGCAGTTCAGGTTTAAGGTGTTTTTGCCTAAATCAGAGGAAAAATGCCCTGTTGTAATTGACGGTGACGGCTGTTTTGAATACGCTTATAATAAGGACTTTTTGAATGTATTCCTTAAAAACGAGGTTGCCTTCGTGCTTTTTGACAGAACCGAAATTGCCCACGACATACGCAGAGAGGGCAGATGCAACGGCGCTTTTTACAAAACTTATAATGATTATAATTACGGAGCAATTTCGGCTTGGGCTTGGAGTTATTCAAGAGTTCTTGATGCATTGGAAAAGCTTGATATTGTGGATACGTCTTTAGTTGCTTTTACAGGCCATTCAAGAGGAGGAAAAACCGCTATGCTTGCGGGCGCTCTTGATGAACGTGCTGTAATAGTTAACCCTAACGCTACCTGTGCGGGGGCTTGTTCTTGCGAAAGATTGTTTATAAAGGCTATCGGTGAAGACGGTGTTGAAAGAGCCAGCGAAATGGGTAGTGATCTTGTAAAAAACTTCCCGTTCTGGATGGGCGCAGAATATAATAAGGCGGCAAACGATCCGGAAAAGCTTCCCTTTGATGCGCATTTTCTTAAAGCGCTTGTTGCACCCAGAGTTCTTCTTGTAACAGAAGCGGCAAGTGATATTTGGGCAAATCCGGTAGGAAGCTGGCAAACCACTATGGCTGCCAAAGAGGTGTATAAGTTTTTAGGAGTTGAGGATAACATATATTGGGGGTACCGAAACGGAACTCACTTCCACGAAATTGAAGACGTTGAAAAACTTGTAAGTGTTATTAAATTGGTTAAAGACGGCAGCGACCTATGTGACGGGTTCTTTGAAACCCCCTTTGAGGAACCGCCCTTGATGTTTGATTGGCGTGCGCCTACCACAAAATAAAGGAAAACTCGGAGTAAAAACTCCGAGTTTTAATTTTGCTTTTAAACTTGTGCGGTGAAACGCAGGAAAGCATCAAGTCCTTCTTTGGTGCGTTTGTATACGCCTGCATTTTCCAAAACCTTAGAGAAGACAATACCGATTTCTTTTTCAATAATACTGTCGATATTTTCTTTTGTTATTTTGTAATTCTTCGAAAATTCATCAACCCAGTCGGCGTGCTTTTCAAGAATTTCATCACTTCTTAAATCAGCGCCGCTGAGTATTGCTTCTTTAAGAGCATTCATTTCGTCTTTAAGACGTGCAGGAAGAACCGCCAAGCCCATAACCTCTATAAGTCCTATGTTTTCTTTTTTGATATGGTGAAGCTCTGCGTGAGGGTGGTATACTCCAAGAGGGTGTTCTTCGGTTGTGGTATTGTTACGCAGAACAAGGTCTAATTCAAAGTTTTCGCCGTTCTTTCTTGCTATAGGGGTTATGGTGTTATGAGGAGTGCCGTCTGTTTCGGCAAATATGAACGCCGATTCGTCGGTGTATTTTCTCCAGGAAGCAAGAATTTTATCTGCAAGTGCAATGATTCTGTCGGTATCTTTACCACTTAAGCGAATAACCGACATAGGCCATTTAACTATTCCTGCGTTAACGTCATCGAAACCGTCGAAGGAAAGCGGTACTTCTACGGGGGCTTTTGCCATAGCAAAGGTATAATGACCGCCTTGGAAGTGGTCATGTGTAAGGATAGAACCGCCAACTATGGGAAGGTCGGCGTTAGAACCGACAAAGTAATGGGGGAAAAGCTTTACAAAGTCGAAAAGCTTAACAAACGCATCGTGGTTAATTGCCATCGGCGTATGCTCACTGTTAAATACAATGCAATGTTCGTTATAGTAAACGTAAGGGGAATATTGGAACATCCAAGCACTGTTATTAATGGTAATAGGAATGATGCGGTGGTTTCCTCTTGCAGGGTGGTTAACTCTGCCCGCGTAACCTTCGTTTTCTTTGCACAGCTGACATTTGGGGTAAGCGCTTTGCGCAGCGTTAAGGGCGGCGGCAATTGCTTTCGGGTCCTTTTCAGGCTTGGAAAGGTTAATGGTAATATCCAGTGTGCCGTATTCGGTTTCGGCGGTCCACTTCATATCTTTTTTTATACGGTAACGGCGTATGTAATCGCTGTCACAGCTGAAGTTATAGTAAAAATCGGTTGCCTTTTCAGGGTCTTCTTTATAAAGGTCGTTAAAACTTTTAATAACCTCGCTGGGGCGGGGAAGCAATAACGCCATAATTTTAGTATCGAAAAGGTCGCGGTATGTAGTGCTGTCTTCACAAAGACCTTTTCTACGGCGAAGTCAAGAAGTTCTTTTAAAATATCTTCAAGCTCCATTTCGTTTACGGTTTCGGGTTCTTCGTATTCATCAAGACAAAGAACCTCTAATATACGGTTAGTTACGAATATTTCGTCTTCCTTTTCAAAAAGGTCGCGGCTAAGTCCGTAATTTATAAGTGCTTTAATGCTTTTGTTAATCATAGAAAGTAATCTCCTAAACACTTTATTTTCAAACAATAAGATTATATACTTATTGCTTTATAAAGTCAATGATAAGGAAAAATAATTTTTTCAAAAAATTTTAAAAAAGTGCTTGACAAATGCATTGCTGTGTGGTACTATATCAAAGTCGTCTGACGACAAACTTAATAGTTGGTGCTGATTGCGGTGAGGGTCCACCCGTTCCCATCCCGAACACGGAAGTTAAGCTCACTTGCGCCGAAGATACTTGGCGGGCAGCTGCCCGGGAAAATAGGTAGGTGCCAACACA
>JAZRKJ010000001.1:0-4756 GCA_045646245.1 Acutalibacteraceae bacterium | reverse complement strand
TGAGCTTGATGAAGAAAAATATCAGCCGGCAATTGGTATCTGGTCTATTATTTCCGGCGCGGCTTCAACCGCTCCTAATACTGCAGAAATTGATTCGGTTACAATAGAAATGGTTAAAACCACCATTACCCTTACAAACGGCGAGGAAGTTACTACCCTTAAGGGAACTCCCGGAACTTCTCTTGTTCTTCCCTCAACCGGTATAATTGATACTAACTGGTATACCGATTATGCTAACAACAAAATATTTACCGATACCATATTCCCTGAAGAGGACGTTGAGCTTCATACCGCTAAGGCTTCTTTTGATACCACTTCAGATTATTTGTCGGGCGATTATTTTGATGCAGTAAATACACAGGATGAAAACGGAAATGACGTACCTGCTCTTCTTTTTGACGGTACAGCAGGAGAAAGCACCTCCGGAAAACGTTACAGATTAGGTACTGTTGAAGATCAGGTGACCTATAAGCTTTCCTTTGCGTATAAGGCGGAAACTGTAGAAAAAGGATTTAACGTTAACCTGGCGACCTCTGCGGTTAATAGTATAAATAACCTTTATATGTATGCAGAGGGAAACGGAGTAAATGATGCGGTTTATAAAATAACTGCAGATAATACTACTGCCGGTGAATGGAAAACTGTAGATATATTCTTTACCGCAAACCGGAACGGGTATATTGAACAGCTGACCGAAGGTGCAGATTATTCTTTCAAAAATTCTATTAGTAATGAAAACAAAAATGGTCTTTTCCTTATAATGGGTGAAATGACCGACGGAAACGATAAGGTTTATATGAAGGATTTCGTCCTTACCCCCATAGAGAATGTGTTCACTTCTTGTGGTGTAAGTATACTAATAGGAGATGCAGAAGAAGTATCGGGCGGTCAGGCATTAAGATACTATTTTGACTATAAAACCGAAGACGGAAAGACGATTGACCTTAACGGAACCAAATACGAAATTGTAGAACGCGGTATTATTTTCCGTAATGGCGAAAGTTATATTACTTCGGCAAATATCAAAAACAGAGATCCCAATAGTACTATTTCCTTTAGAGATAATGAAAATCTTGTTGTGACTTCCGTTTCAGGAGATGCTTTGACTAAATGCTGGGAGTATGATGATACTACCGGTATGATGCGCTACTCCAATTACGTGCATGGCTTTGATGAACACGATACAAGAGAACTTATGGCAAGAGGCTTTATAACCTTTAAAGACAATGACGATAATCAGTTTACTATTTATTCTACTCACGTTAACCGTTCTGTAGCATATATGGAAATGGTCGTATAAATTTAGCTCATAACGGAACTTAAATAAAAAATACGACTCGAGAGAGACGCTTCGCAAAGAAGTTGTCTCTCTTGATTTTTATATACGCAAAACAAATGATATTTTGCACATTTGATGTGAAAGTGTCATAGTGGGTTACATTCTTTTAGAATGGTGAGATATTTTTAAAAAGAAAGTGTTATTGTAACCTTGCGGTTTCAGTGATATTATATCCGACTTAAAACTCGCAAAGCGAATATAACTTGGGCGAAGCCCAAATATAACTGCTTTAGCATATAACTCGCCGTTATGCGAATATAACTGAGGCACTCTTCCTTACGAAGTGTGCCTCTTCGGGGCTGTGTTTTTTTGAGCTTATGGCTTTGAAATTAAAATTTGACTTATAAATAATTTTTGTATATAATATAAATGTATAATGCAGAAAAGGAGGAATAATATGTGCTCAAAGAACCAATTAAATGAAATTCTACAAAAAATTGCCGTTGAAACGAAAAATATATACGGTTCAAAATTAGAATCTGTTATTTTGTTCGGTTCCTATGCACGTGGTGATTACAACGACGAATCGGATATAGATATATTGTTGCTGGTTGATCTGCCCGAAACAGAGCTTGTAAATTATCGTCGGCTTATAGATGCTTTATGCGGAAAACTCCTTTTTGAATACGGTATTGTTGTTTCTGCCATTGAAAAAGATTTGAAAACTTACAATAAGTATTCCAAGGCTTTACCGTTTTATATGAATATCCAAAAAGAGGGTGTGAAAATTGCATAGTGAAGAAATTATCAGCATTTCTAAAGCGAGAGTTTCGCACGCCGAGGACTGTTTACGTGAAGCTAAACTTCTGCTCCAAAATACACAGTATTAAAAGACACGGTTCAAACTCCGTGTCTTTTTTATTGCTTTTTGGGAAGAGAGTGAAAAATTTTTCTGTGCGTTTTTTGTACCTTGAAAGTATATTTTTGTTATGGTATAATTATGCTGTATAATGGTAGTTGAACGTGGAAATTGTACTAAAAGTGCAATTTCCACGCCAAATCAAAGATTTGGCTACAAATTTTTAAAGAAAATTTGACAACGACCATTGCAATGATATCGAAGTTGCAAAATAACGTTTTAAGACGTTTTTTTGCAACATCGAGCCGATTTTATCGGCTTCGTCGAGAAATTCAATCAATTTCTCGACATTCGATAGTCATTATAATAACGTTTGGGAGAAATCTATGAAAAAAATATTCAGCGTTTTACTATCAGTTTTATTACTTACCACTTGCCTTGTGTTGCCCGTTGGGGTTGGCGCTTCGGGTCTTGTTGAAAATAACCCTGATTTTGGTACAGTAGACTACCGTATAGATTATATCCGTTTGTATCAAAACCGTTATGAGGAAATTTATCTTTACTAAAATACTAAAAAGGAGTGAAACAAGATGGCGTCGCCGTTAGCCGACAGACTGCGTCCCAATAAAATTGATGAGGTTGCGGGACAGCAACACCTTTTGGGCAAGGGTAAGGTTCTTCGCAAAATAATTGAATCGGGCGAAATTCCGAATTTAATATTTTACGGCCCGTCGGGTGTGGGTAAAACTACCGTAGCTAACATTATAGCCGAGCGTTGCGGTAAAAAGCTTTACCACCTTAACGCTACCGTTTGTTCCACTCAGGACATAAAGGACGTTATTGCTTCCCTTGATTCTATTGAGTGCGCGGGGGGTGTGCTGCTTTATCTTGACGAAATTCAGTATTTTAATAAAAAGCAGCAGCAAATTCTTCTTTCCTATATAGAAAACGGAGATATTACACTTATTGCTTCTACCACCGAAAACCCCTTCTTTTACGTATATAACGCTATACTTTCCCGCTCTACGGTGTTCGAATTTAAAACTCTTGAGGCGGAGGATATTGCGTCTCTCCTTGACAGAGGGCTGAGTATGGTAAGCGAGGATGAAGGAAGGGAATATTCCTTTGCTTCGGGTGTTAAAGAAAAAATTGCGAGAAGCGCGGGTGGTGACGTAAGACGCGCCCTTAATATGCTGGAATTAGCCCTTTTAAGCGTTCGCTGTGACGACGTAAGGGAAATAACCGACGATATTGCCGAGCAGATTTTGGAAAACAATGCCGTTCGTTACGACAGAGAGGGCGATGAGCATTACGATTTACTTTCCGCTTACCAAAAATCTATGCGCGGAAGTGACCCCGATGCCGCTGTTTATTATCTGGCGCGTATTTTAGCGGCAGGGGATTTACCAAGCGCCTGCCGCCGTCTTATGGTTTGCGCCTGTGAAGACGTGGGACTGGCTTACCCGCAAATCATTCCTATTGTAAAGGCGGCAGTTGACGCGGCTATGTTTGTGGGACTTCCCGAAGCAAGAATACCTTTAGCCGATGCGGTAATACTTGTGGCAACGTCTCCCAAATCTAATTCGGGAGAAATGGCTATTGATGCCGCTATGAGCGACGTTGAGCGTGGTATAGGGGGAGATATTCCCCGCGCCCTTCAGAATAAGCACTTTGACGGCGAGGATGCCGAAATTAAAGGTCAGCATTACCTTTACCCCCATTCTTACCCAAACCATTACGTTAAACAGCAATATTTACCCGACAACATAAAAAACAAGAAGTATTACACCTTCGGCGATAACAAAAACGAACAAAAATTTAAAGAATACGCCGAAAAAATCAAAAATCAGGAATAATTTTTAATCACCGTCAAACAATAATGACGGTGATTTTTTATGTTTTTAAACCTTTTAAAAGCCTTTTTGGTGGGCGGCGGACTTTGTGTTTTGGGACAGCTTCTTATAGATTTTACCCGACTTACCCCCGCCCGTATTTTAACGGGCTACGTGGTGCTGGGCGTAGCGTTAACAGGCATTGGTGTATATGAACCATTAGTAAATTTTGCGGGCGGCGGAGCAACAACACCCCTTACGGGATTCGGGTACCTTTTGGCAAAGGGCGTAAGAAAAGCGGTGGAAGAAGACGGACTTATAGGCGCTCTTACAGGCGGTCTTACGGCAACTGCAGGGGGAATAGCGGCGGCGCTGGTTGCGGGTTTTGTTATGAGTCTGATTTTTCGTTCGGCAGAAAAAAATTAAAAATTTTTCTAAAACTTGAACGATGTGCCAATTTATTGAACGATATGCTATTGCATTACATTTGTTTTAATAGTATAATACTTATGCAAAAGGAAAATTTGCATAGTATTTTCCGTTTTTTTGCATAGATTTCTCACACAGGAAGGGCAGGGTAACCTGTCCTTTCTGTGTTTTATTTACAAACTGTTATTGTAAATTTCAAAAAATAGTATTATAATAGTAGTTGAAGGTGGAAATTGTACTAAAAGTGCAATTTCCACGCCAAATCAAAGATTTGGCAACAAATTTTCAAAGAAAATTTGACAACGACCATTGAAGTCGGATCGTAGCCATGTCGTTCTGTGAGCCAAGGAGTTGATT